>CAZTRF010000077.1:0-1600 GCA_964616495.1 uncultured Muribaculaceae bacterium | reverse complement strand
ATTTTAAAACAATCTAGTTTATCAGTTTTAGACTTATTTAAAGTATCTTTAAATTAACTTTCATAAATTCGGTATGGTAGAGAATGGCTTTTTCAAAGCAAAGGTTTTTACTATCAACCTCTATAAAAGAAGATTCAGATAAATCGGTTTCTTTAAAAAGAAGATTATTAATTTTAGAACTAGAAAAATTTGAATAAGTAGTTATACAATTATCTAAAGCAACATCTTTTAATGATGATCCAACAAAAGATATTCCAGTCATTTTGCAGTTTTTAAAAACCACTCTGCTAATTAGTTTATATTCAAAAACTTTATTTGATAAATCGCAGTTTTCAAAAACAACATCTATTAAATCAATTCCTTTTAAATTAATATTTTTAAAATCCATTTTTTCGAAAATACAACTGTCAAATGTTGTATCAGCAATTGTAATCTCTTTATTAATATTTTCGGTAAATTTATAATTACAAAATATATCTTCTTTATAAGCTTCTAAAAAATTCTTGTTTTGGCAATTTGTAATTTTGGGTGCTATTATTTTCATTGCTCCTCCATAGTTTTATATTATTAAATCACTTTATATATTTATTTTAGCACAAAATAAAAGCATCGTCATTCAATGCTTCAATAATTAATACTTTCTTTGATTTAAATCTAATCCACTTAATTGTAATTTAATAATTATAGAATTAATTTCATCATTGGTAAAACCCATTGCTTTTAGTTTGGCTCTATTTAAACGCCAAAGTTCATTAATTAAAAAAATGTTATTTTCATTTAATTTTAAAACAATATTATCTTTAATGTTTAAATTGTTAATAGGTATATTAGTATTCATGTTATAGTCTTCTTTCACTTCGTATCTTTATTTTATCATCTTTTAAGACTTTTTGTAATAAAAAAGTCAAAAAAGACCAGTAACTAATTTTAAACTTCTGTATTTATTGACAAGTGATATTTATTTCAATATAAAAAAAATTGAAAATATGGTATAATTAACTTCGTAAAGAAGGAATTAATTTGAAAAAGTTAAAAAACTTTATTAAAAAACTTTATCATAAAATGATAATGTATTTTTCAACAAATAGATTGTTTTTGTCATTTGTTTTTTTATCTTTACTAAGTACAATTCTTTTAAGAAATTACACACTTAATAATACTTGGGATATAAAGCCTTTAATTGTTGACCTTGCACTAATAGTAATAATCGGTTCATTAGGGTATTTAGTTCGACCTAAGAAACAGTTTATTTATTTTTTCACATGGTTGATTATAATAACGGCAGTTAATGTTGTTAATAGCATCTACTATACTTTTTATATGTCATTTGCTACTATTGGTTTATTATCTTCATTAGGCCAAACAGGCGAAGTTGGAGATTCAATTGTTGAAAAATTACAAATTCATCATTTTGTTTTTTTAATAATGCCTATTTTATTTTATATAATTAATAAATATTTAAATAAACAGAACTATTATAATTTTGTAACTAAAATTGAAAAAGGTAAAAGAATGGCCGGGTATACCTTATTAGCAGGTGGAATTCTGCTTTCTTTTACTATAGTTAATTTAGATTCAACATCTTTGAGTCGTTTAACAA
>CAZTRF010000076.1:0-1674 GCA_964616495.1 uncultured Muribaculaceae bacterium | reverse complement strand
ACGACTGCTGTATCTATTTGTGGTTCAGTTATCTCTGGTGTTGGTGTACTTGGCGATGGTGTACTTGGCGTTGGTGTACTTGGTGTTGGTGTACTTGGTGTTGGTGTACTTGGTGTTGGCGTACTTGGCGTTGATGTGCTTGGCGTTGGTGTACTTGGTGATGGTGTACTTGGTGTTGGTGTACTTGGTGTTTCTTCAGGTGCCGGAACAGTTGATATCCCTACATCGCTATCTTTCCAACATGCTTGTAGCAAATAAGGATTTTCATTTTCGATTAGCGTTATTCCTTTTTCTTTTAGTAGGTTTTCAACAGTAGCCGTAGCTGGAACCGCTTGTTTAAAAGCAAAAGTCTCATAATCATAATATTTCAATTCTATACCAGATCCTTCACCATAATAATTGCTAAGAATCTCTTGATAATTTTCACCAGCGGCAGCATGATCTAACAATGTTCTCATGTTAATTCCGCCGCCAACAGCCCCTTTAGTATAACAACCAGGAGTATCTGAACTGCCTTCTTGGCCATAGAAAAATCTAGCATTTAAAGGATGTTCGCCTTCATCATTGTATTGAGGCCAAAAAACACTTCTTTTACCAGCTGTAAAATTATTTTTAACAGATAAAACCATCCCTGAAGTTATAGAAGAAACCGTTCTAGCTGTTAAAGCTCTTAATACTTGCCTATTTTTGTTTAATTCCGGCTTACTTGTTCCATTATTGGGATCATTGGCAGTGTCATAGGAATAAACCCCTTCATAATAGCCATCAAAACATTGATGATGAGCACCTGCTTTAATAGTAGAAGTTCCCGCATAAGTTTGATATAATCCATAACTTCTAACTACTATAGCATTAGCACAACCAGCCTCCAAAAGTTGCTCTAAAGTTATATTTCCATCTGTATACTGAGTAATGTAGGCTTTAAAATTTTCAGTCAAAAGGACTCCCTCAACATATTGATCAAGAGGTATAGTTTTTTGCTGACCATTTTCTAAAATTACTGTAATATTTATTGCCTCATTATCATAAATTTTAGACGTTAAATATGATCCTCCTAATATTGCCATTAATTCTTCCGCTGATAAATCAGTATTATTACGTTGATTGTATTCTAATAAATCTAAAATAGCGGCAGCATCAGCATCTATTTCTCTATTTGCTCCTAATTCGGTAGAATCATATGCTTGTTTTATCGTTGACATTCCTGATGATAAGCTTTCCGCAGATTCAGAAAGCTTATTTATTTGCTCACTTAAACTTGCAACTTCTGCTTTAGAATTAGATAAAAGGCTATCTAGAGATGACCCTATACTAGAAACTGTTGAACTACTGTTACTAAAAACAGATTGAGCTAAATCAACTTCGCTTATTCCTTCTGAAATAGATTCAGTATTTACTTTCATTTTATTCATACTATCGCCCTTCTCTTTTACTATTTTTATTTATTATTTCGTAAAAAGCAATTAAATTACTCAAAACTTTTTTCATTATACCTAATATAAATATATCATATATAAATTAAAAAAGCTAAAATTTTTTGATTTTTAAAAGTATTAACAAATTTATAAAACTTTTTATTATCTTTTTTATAAAAATAAAGATAATAAAAGAAGAACAATAATTTATTCTTCTTCCTCTTCAGCATATTCATCTTCTGATTCTTCGTCTGTACTA
>CAZTRF010000075.1:0-1692 GCA_964616495.1 uncultured Muribaculaceae bacterium | reverse complement strand
CCACCGCCACCACTGTGATATGAAGTATTTCCACCCACGCCAAAAGACCCGATTGTGGACGGCTTATCAATAGAATATCCCGCATATGATTGACCCGCTTGATTTTCAAGAGAAGCCGCTCTTGATCTATAGCCTAGTAATCCGCCGCCAGCTCCACCTTTACCTTTGTCAGTATTATCTTTAGCTGCTCCAGCTCCGCCTCCAGCAGCTACCATTATTCTGGAGTTTAATCCAATAATACTATTCCAAGTCAAAGTATCTGTATTAGGTATGCTAGCAAAATATCTAATATCAGTAGCTCCACCACCACCATAAGCATATGTTGCACTATCGCCGCCACCATTATATCCTCCAGTTACCGAAGTAGCTTGTTCGCCCACGTATATATAAAGTTTTTCATCTTTTTGCAAGTATAATTCGCCATAAGTATAGGCACCATATCCTCCATAATAGGTTTCATTTTTTGTTCCCCCCTGTGCCCCCCAAGCTTCTACTTTATAGGTTCCAGTTACCGGAACAACAAAAGTTTGATAATTTCCTGAAAACATATAATTAGTACTTTTATTTAAAGTTAATTTTTGGCTTGTAACTGTACTAGTGGTAGAAACAGTATTGGCTATAAAAGTAATTTTAGCTGCTCCATTTCCTGGGCGTCCAGTTGTATTATACTCTCCACCATCGGGATTGGGCATTGATACTTGGCCATTTCTAATATTGCTCCAAGTATATCTATTACCATCTATCATTTTTGTGTTAATAAAATATTTATTACTATAGTGTAAGGAACTCCCAGTATGAATGTTATTATCGGATGATGTTATTGAACTACATCCTATATGCCCACTTATATATGATGAGCCGCCGCCGCCACCATAACCCCATACACTACACCCACCACCACCATAATATCCACCACCACCGCCACCACTGTGATATGAAGTATTTCCACCTACACCAAATGATCCGACTGTTGCAACACTGCCAATAGAATAACCGGCATATGATTGCCCCGCCTGAGTTTCAAGAAGCGAAGTTCTAGCTATATATCCCAGTAAGCCGCCTCCGGCTCCACCTATACCTTTGTCAGTACTATCTTTAGATGCACCAGCTCCACCACCGGCAGCTACCATTATTCTAGAATTTAGTCCTAAAGAACTATTCCAAACTAAAGTATCACTATTTGGAGTGCTTGCAAAATATCTAATATCAGTAGCTCCACCACCACCATAAGCATATGTGGCTCCAATCCCACCACCATTATATCCTCCAGTTACTGAAGCAGGCTGCTCACCAATGTATATATATAATTTTTCCCCTTTTTCTAAATATATTTCTCCTTTAGTATAGGCCCCATATCCCCCATAATATGTTGCGTTTTTTGTTCCTCCTTGAGCTCCCCAAGCTTCTACTTTATAAGTTCCTGTTGCTAAAGTGGTATATGTTTGATAAGAACCTGAATAAGATAACGTCATATTAACGTTTGTTGCTGCAGTCCAACCGGCTTTTAAAGTTGTATTTTCGGTACCCATAGTATATGAATAATAATTACTTATCGATCCATCTGTTCCTCCCGATGTAATTGTCCAACCAGTAAATATATATCCATCTTTGGTGGGAGCTGGTAATAAAACTGTTTCACCACTTAAAACATCTATTTGAGTATTGCCAGTTATAGATCCACCATCTAAATCT
>CAZTRF010000074.1:0-1928 GCA_964616495.1 uncultured Muribaculaceae bacterium | reverse complement strand
CAATTATTTTTCTAATAAAAAAAGATTACAGAAGTAATCTTTAATCACAAACTAATGTAGGAATTAATTTATATTTTATTGTTCCATCAGAATTTATTTTATAAACGATCATATCTATAGTAGTAAACTCTTCATCACATGGTTCTTTTGTAATTTCATTAACAAATTCAGAAATATCACGAGATTCTTCTTCTTTTAAATATTTTAAATTAGCCGAATACCTTCCTACTTCATAGCTTTCAGAATTTAAAGGCCCCGAATTAACATATATTTCCTTGCCATATTCTATTAATTTTTGTTCTAGTCTTTCATTATACAAAAGCATTTCAGCATCAGAAGGGCATTCACACGTTGGGCACTCTTTTTCTTCTCCACATCCTCCGACTAATAATACCATAATTATTAATATAATAACTTTTTTCATTTGGTTTTTCCTTTCTTTAAATTCAGCTAGCTATGTACTCAATAATAACCTTACCTGTTCCGAATTGATTACCATTAATCTTTTGAACATTAGTTACTGAACTAACTGCACTACTGGTTCCACCTGATCCTCCAACTGACTCTTTAGTACAAGTTTTACAATTACAAGTATAAGTAGGCTTCCAACTATTGCATGCTCCATTACATGTTTGACAATTACATTTATAACCATATACTTCACTAATACGAGCTTTAGTACAAGTATCACAACATTGCCCCCACAAAGCGCAAACTGGACTAGGACATATACTAGGCCTTTTTGGGTTGCCTATTGAGCATGGAGGGCGCTTATATCCTTTACAACAAGTTTTGCAATTACAACTATATGTTTTCCCTTCATTACATACTCCACCACACTTTTTACATTTACATTCAACTTTTTTCCAACCATTGCATTCCCCGCCACATGTACTACAATTACAAGAATAATTATGAGGATATCCTGCTCCACCACCACTACCATCTTTTCCAAGAGTTCCTCCACCAGAACCATTATTGGTACCACCATCACCACTACCACCACCGCCAATAGTCCCACCACCTCCACCACCAGCTCCTATTAATACGGCTTGTCCATTTAATAAAACTCGACTTGAATCTCCACCATATTTATCATTATATCCTGATCCTCCGCCATAAACCCCAGACTGCCCACCAACTATTACTGTCAATTCTTCTTTACTAGTTAATTTAATAGTTCCAATAATTGTTCCGCCATTGCCCCCAAGAACTCCTTGTGCTCCACTAGCAGTTATTTGATAATTGCCAGTAGCAGGAACTATTACTGAATAAGTCCCAGGTGTTGAAAATACCATAGTTTCAATATTAAATACTTTTACTATCCTAGAAAAAGTTAAATTTTTAATAGTATAAACAAGTTCATAAGTTCCCACTTTTTCAAAAACAACTTTATTGTTAATAACCTTATATTTATTTTCTTTTACTTCTATTTTATCAATAATATTTATGTTAGTTTTCTCATTATTTTCATCATATATACTTACCCCATTTAAACAATCAACTTCTGTTCCAATAATAGTGTATATAATTTTTGAATTAAATACTATGTATGAACTTTTTATAGCTGGATATTCTATTTCTAATGAATCATTATTATTCAGGTATACTTTTACTTCCTGATATTCACTTTCTTTATCTATAATAGCGATATCGTCTCTAGCGTCTACCAATTTTTTTTCATCCAAAAGGCCTGTACCAGCTATGTCACTAAGTAAAATATACTTTATTACTCCCGTATTATATATTTCGTTTTTTAAAGAGGTGTTTTTTTCTAAATAAACATCAGCAGCACTGGTTATTCTATTAACAGTGTCAAGCCATTCCTTTTCGTTTTCTTTTTCTTTAATTGCTTTAATTCCTAAAACAATAACAATACTGACTATTGAAATTATCACTATTGTTGCAATCATTTCAATTAAGGTAAA
>CAZTRF010000073.1:0-1963 GCA_964616495.1 uncultured Muribaculaceae bacterium | reverse complement strand
AAGTTAAAAGAAACGTTATTACTAAATTATTAAATGAAGGATTGTACCCTTATACTAAAAGATATTTAGGAACATTTAATAACCATTTTTCAACAATTGGCTTAATTGGAATGAATGAAGCATGTTTAAATGCTAAATGGCTTAAAGAAGATTTGACCCATGAAGAATCACAAAAATTTACTAAAGAAGTACTAAATTTCATGCGTGAAAAATTATCAGATTATCAAGAAGAATATGGAGATTTATATAATCTTGAAGCTACTCCTGCTGAATCAACATCTTATCGTTTAGCTAAAAAAGATAAAGAAAGATATCCAGATATTATTACTGCTTCTGAAGGAGAAACACCATATTATACAAACAGTTCTCATTTACCAGTTGGATATACTAATGATTTATTTGAAGCCCTAGATATCGAAGATGATCTTCAAGTATTATATACTTCAGGAACAGTCTTTCATGCCTTTCTAGGAGAAAGATTATCTGATTGGAAAGCTGCTGCTAATCTAGTTAAAAAAATAGCTGAAAATTATAAATTGCCATATTATACCTTATCTCCAACATATTCAGTATGTCGTAATCATGGTTATATAAATGGAGAAGTGAGTAAATGTCCAACTTGTGGCGAGGAAACTGAAATTTATAGTCGTATTACTGGCTATTATCGTCCGGTTAAAAATTGGAATGATGGAAAATCTCAAGAATACAAGCAAAGAAAACTATATGATTTAAAAGAATCTAAAATAAGTAAAGAAAAAATAGCCGAAAACAAAGCAATGCCAATGTTATTTGGGACCAAAACTTGCCCTAATTGTAAAATGGCTATGAAATTATTAGAAAAAGCTAAAATTGAATATAAATTTATTGATGCAGAAGATAACTCTGATATAACTAAAAAGTATGGTGTTAAACAGGCCCCTACTTTAGTAGTTCCTGATGGTAAAGAATGTAATAATATTGTTAATTTATCCAATATTAAAAAATACATTGAGACTTTTCAAATATAGGTGAGTTATGTATGATGTAATTATTGTTGGTTGCGGTCCGGCAGGGATGACCGCAGCCATCTACTTAGCTAGAGCTAATAAAAAAGTGTTAATAATCGAAAAAGAAACTATTGGAGGGCAAATATCATCATCTCCTTTAGTAGAAAACTATCCTGGTTTTATTTCAATAAGTGGTAGTGAATTAGCCAATAATCTTTATGAACAAGTAACTAATTTGGGAGTGGAAATTGAATTAGGAGAGGTAGCGAAGATTGAAGATGGGCCTATTAAAAAGGTAATTACTACTGATGATGAAACGTTTGAATCAAGAGCTATCATTATTGCTACTGGAGCTAGATATCGTCTTATAGGCCTAAAAAATGAAACAAATTTAATTGGTAATGGAATTCATTTCTGTGTTTCATGTGATGGAGCCTTTTATAAAGATAAAACTGTCGCAGTTATCGGAGGAGGGAATAGTGCCATTATTAACGCTATTACCTTATCAGATATTTGCAAAAAAGTTTATATAGTTCAAAACTTAGAAGAATTAACTTGCGAAGAAACTTTAAAAGAAAAAATATTATCTAAGCCTAATGTTGAAATTATTTGTAATTCAGTAGTAACCGAATTAATTGGTGAAAATGAGTTAGAAGAAATAATAATAAACACTAAAAATAAAGATAAAAAAATAAAAGTTGATGGAATGTTTATATCTATTGGATTGGTTCCTCAAAGTGATATAGCTAAGGACCTATTAAAACTAAATAAATTTAATTATATTGAGTCAAATGAATGTGTTACTAAAAAAGAAGGTATTTTTGTAGCAGGGGATTGTCGGGATAAAATGACTAGACAACTTACTACTGCCACGAGCGATGGGACACTTGCTGCATTAGCGGCAATAAAATTTCTTGATTAACCTTGCTCTAAGGGCACAATCGTGATAAACTTATTTTAATAATAGATAAGTTTTT
>CAZTRF010000072.1:0-2219 GCA_964616495.1 uncultured Muribaculaceae bacterium | reverse complement strand
AAATATAAATCTTCACCTTCTATTTTATACATCATATTATCTTTTTCAGCAAAACTCATAACCCCATTTACAGCATCTCCATTTAGCATAAAAGGAGGTATAACGTAAGTAAACCCTTTATCAATCATGAAATCTCTAGCATAACTTAAAATAGCTGAATGAAGCCTAGCAATATTACCGGTTAAATAATAAAAACCATTTCCTGCCACTCTCCTAGCACTATCTAAATCAAGGCCATTTAAACTTTCCATTATGTCAGAATGATAAGGTATTTCGTAACTAGGAACCTTAGGTTCTCCAAATATTTCCTTTTCAACATTTTCAGAGTCATCCTTACCTATAGGAACACTTTCATCAATAATATTTGGCAAATACATCATTTTTTCTTTTATTTCTTTTCCTAATTCTTCTTCTTTTTTACTTAATTTTTCAATTTCGTCATTCATCTCAGTTATTTTATTTTTAATAACTGCTACTTCATCCATCTTTTTATCACGAACTAAAAATCCAATTTTATCACTTAATTTATTTTTTTCGCTACGAAGATTATCCCCTTTAGTTTTAGTTTCTCTAAATAAAATATCTAAATCATAAACCTCATCAACTAAACTTAATTTATCATTTTGAAATTTCTTTTTAATATTGGCTTTTACTATATCTTTATTTTCTCTTATTAAATTAATATCTATCATATTAACACCTCACCCTTATAATATCACATTTTAATATTTCAATAAAATAGAAAAATAGTCAAAACGACTATTTATATTAAATTAAGGTTATTAAAATAGAAATTAATCTGAATTTTTTATATTATTACTTAATCTTGTAAAGTAATTCTTACCCATCCATGTCCAACTTGGCCAGTACCAAGGCTATAATATCCACCCCATGGATTAAGCATATTTGCTTGAACTCCAGCAGCTGTTGTCCAAGGATAGGCTAGTCCATCTACTATCACAGTTGTTGTACTAAGAAATACTTTGCCACTTGGATGAATGCTACACGAATTAGATGTTGTTCCATTAGTACATCCAGCTATAGGAGTCCTAATACTCTGCCCATCGTCAAGGCTAGCAATAGCAACACAACCAGTGTGACCACTTATATATGAGCTTCCTCCTCTTCCAACTGCCTGAGCAGTAGATTGTACAACTCCACCATAATAGCCACTTCCAGCTCCACCGGCTAGTTTCGCCGAAGTAGTTGGAGCAGCTTGGCCAAATGAGTATCCTGTTGTTTGTCCAGCGTAAGAATTATATAAAACCCCTCCTTGCCCACCAGTTCCAGTATATACACCAGCGCCACCACCAGCCACCATTATTCTTGAATTTAAGCCGGTGGCATTATTCCAAACCAAAGTATCTGCATTAGGCGTGTCGGCAAAATACCTAATATCCGTGGCCCCTCCACCGCCACCACCATTCCAGCCTACTTTAGAATCAATATTATTTCCACCATTTCCACCACCATTCCAGCCGCCAGCGCCACCAGTAGAACTTGAAGTATATACACCAGCGCCACCAACATAAATATATAGTTTTTCCCCACTCGTTAAATAGATTTCGCCACTAGTATATCCACCATATCCCCCTCTGCCTCCCTGTCCTCCTTGGGCTCCTTGTCCTCCCCAAGCTTCTACTTGATAGATTCCAGTTCTCGTAGCTGTAAAAGTTTGATATGCTCCTGTATAAGCAAAATTAGTAATTCCTTCAGCCTCAGTTATCCATTGGGCTTTTAAAGTGGTATTTTGGGTTCCCATGGTATATTCATAAAAATTAAGCGCACCATCCGCTCCACCTACTGTAACTATCCAATTAGTAAAAATATAGCCTGTTTTTGTAGGAACCGGTAACGTAACTGTTACTCCGCTTTTAACATCTAATTGAGTATTACCAGTTATAGATCCACCATCTAAATCTAAAGTCAGAACATATTCATCAGTATATTTAATTTTAATACTAGCACTAAAGCTTCTCCCAGAATTCTCTAGTCCAATGGTAAGAACTAAGGCATAGAATAGTGTTTCATTTGAATCTATTTCTATCTCTTCGGCGCTTTGTAAAGCCCACTTGTCTCCTGTATTTGGTAAATAATTATTAGTAGTTGGACTTACCAAAGTACAGATGCTTGCCAAGTTATTAACAGTAGCATTAGTATAGGCAGTATTATTTGAACATTGGTATAGTTCATATGAACTATACTCTTGAATAAGACTA
>CAZTRF010000071.1:0-2553 GCA_964616495.1 uncultured Muribaculaceae bacterium | reverse complement strand
AACTTTTAAAAAGCAAAATCTTTATGTTCAACATTATACGTGATATAATTAATTATGGTGGTAAGATTGGATAAAGAAGTCTTAAAAATTTTAAAAAATATTGAAGATTCAGGGTTTGAGGCCTATATTGTCGGAGGATATGTTAGAGACTATATCTTAAAAATCAGTTCTAATGATATTGATATTGCAACAAATGCCTTATTAAAAGATTTGAAAAGCCTTTTCCCTCAAGGAAGGTGCAGCGATAAAAATTATGGTTCTTTTAGAATTCAGACTAAAAAGCATAATTTTGATATAAGTACTTATCGTGAAGAAATGAAATATAATAATCGTCGTCCTACCGAAATAAAATATGTTAATAATTTACTTACCGATATTATGAGGCGAGATTTTACAATAAATAGTTTATGTATGAATCGGAATAAGCAAATTATTGATTTACTAAATGGTAAAGAAGATATTTTTAACAAAAAAATAAAGGTTATTGGCGATGTTAATCAAAAGTTTAGTGAAGATCCTTTAAGAATGCTTAGAGCATTAAGATTTAGTATTGTTTTAGAATTTACTATTGAATCAGAAGCCTTACAGTATATAATTAATCATAAATCCTTATTAGAATCATTATCGTATCAAAGAAAGAAAAATGAATTGGATTTAATCTTATTATCTAATAATTCAGTTAAAGGTATGGAATATTTAAAAAAAATTGGTATTTTAGAAGTTTTAGAGATAAACTATCAAAATTTAAAAAAAGTAGATAATTTATTAGGAATGTGGTCTCAAATATCTATTTCATCTAAATACCCCTTTACTAAAATAGAGCAAAGTACAATTAATAATATTAAAAAGATAGTTGAATATGGTAAAATAGACTTAAACATTTTGTTTAAATATCAAATATATGATGTTTTAGTAGCTGGGGAGCTATTAGAAATTAGTAAGAAAGATATTTATAATTTATATAATAAAATGTCTATTCATACCTATAAAGAGATAAAAATTAGTAATAAAGATATTATTCATTTATTAAATGTTAAACCATCATCTCTTTTAAAAGTAATTATGGATGATGTTAAAGATGCCATACTTAATGGAAAATTATCAAATAGAAAATCAAATATAAAAAAATATTTAATATCTAATAAGGAGGTTTGGAAAATTGAATAAAGAATTAATCTTATATTTAAAAAGTAAAAAATTAATGGTTTCAGTTGGACTTTTAAAAGCTTTAAGAAAAGAAAATTTGACTGTTAACGAACTTTTTTTATTAATTTATTTTTATAACTTAGATAATAAAGTATTTAACATTAATAATATTGTGGAAGACCTAGGGTTTGATGAACAAGAAGCTCTTATATCTTTTAATTCTTTAATAACTAAAAATCTTATTTCTCTACAAAATATTAAAGATGAAAATAAAAAAATCAAAGAAATTATTTCATTAGATGAGTTATATCGGAGAGAAAGTGGTCTTGTTAATGAGACTATTCAGCTTTCTGAAAAGGAGTCGATTTATGAGAAGTTTGAAAAAGAATTTGCAAGAACACTTTCACCAATGGAATATGAAATTATAAATGCTTGGCTAGAAAGAGGAATGAAAGAAGAAACCGTTATTTTAGCCTTAAAAGAGGCCACCTATAATGGAGTTTGCAACCTTAGATATATTGACAAGATTTTAGCAGAATGGACTAAGAAGGGTGTTAAAAAGCCTTCTGATATTAAAAAGCCTTCTGATGATAAAGAAAGTAAAGATTATAAGCTTTTTGATTATAATTGGTTAGAAGAAAATGAAAACAGAAATAATTGAAAAACTGAACTTAATGTATCCTAACCCTAAGTGCGAACTTAATTATACAAAAGACTATGAACTCCTTATTGCTACGATTTTAAGCGCTCAATCGACCGATAAAAGGGTAAATGAGGTAGGTAAAGAGTTATTTAAATATAACTTGAAAGAATTAGCTTATGCCAATCCTGAAGAAATAGAAAAAATTATTAGATCCGTTGGAACGTATAAAAGAAAAACTAAATATGTTATAAAAGTGGCTAGAATTCTTTACGAAAACTATGATGGCAAAGTACCAAATAATAGAGAGATAATTGAATCATTACCTGGAAGTGGTCGAAAAACATGCAATGTGGTCCTTTCTAACTTATATAAAATTCCTTGCATGGCTGTTGATACTCATGTTACTAGATGTTCAAAAAGGTTAGGGCTAGCAGTAGAAGATGATAATGTTCTTACTATTGAAAAAAAACTGATGAATTATTTTCCAAAAGAAAAATGGAATACAATTAATAATCAACTTATTCTTTTTGGGAGATATACATGCAAAAGTATTAAACCAGATTGTAGCAATTGTCTTTTTAGTGATAAATGCTCACATAAAAAGCTAGATTAATTGAAGTTGTCAACAAAAAGTAGACACTAAAAAAGTATTATTTAAAACCTAGTTGAGTTCTATACTCGACTGGGTTTTTATATTTTAATGCATAACTGAGTCTGTAAATAAATCTGTGTAAATAAAAATCTTTCCATGATAAAATAGAAAT
>CAZTRF010000070.1:280-2594 GCA_964616495.1 uncultured Muribaculaceae bacterium | reverse complement strand
AGAAAAACCCAGTAAACAGATTACTGCAAATACAATACCGGTTATTAAATAGGTTTTTCGATTCATTACAAACTCTGGTAGCATGATTTCCTTTCCTTTTTCCACACAAAAAAACTTATCTATTCTTAAGATAAGTTTATCACAAATATATCCGTACATGCAAGATTAGTCCTCTTATTTATTAAATTGAGAGAAGTTATTTATTCTTTTTATTGCCACTACGCTTAAAAATATTATATGAGTTTTTCATGGTATTAATATATTAACTTTGAAACGTAATATGAACGTGTCCATTTCCGGAATGTCCTGTATTAATAGCATAATTACCATTATCAGTTCTTGGCATCTGAACAGCTGACCCAACTGCAGTAGTCCATTCATTTCCACTTCCATCTATCATTAAAGTGTCAGTAAACCTTTTACCCGTCACGTGATAACTACAAGCAATATTGGTCGTTCCATTAGCGCAACTAGACAATGGCGTCCTAGGAGAGGTTATTTCTGTTAAGTCATTTATAGCAACACAGCCATTATGACCACTTATATACGAAGAACTGCTTTCTTTATTATTCCCGCCATAGTATCCCCCACCACTTCCCGGATAATCGTACCCAGAATTATTTTCTGATCCTATTCCAAAGGCATACCCACCAGTTTGAGAAGTATTGGTAAAGTTTAGCCCTCCACTATTAACTCCAACTAAATTACGAGTTGCTCCACCACCACCAGATGCAACCATTATTCTACGGTTTAAGCCACTGCTACTATTCCACACTAAATCCGTAGAAGAAGGAGTACTTTCAAAATATCTAATATCGGTTGCTCCACCACCACCTCCGGCTGAATCATCAGTTGAAGTTGCTCCTTTACCACCACCATTATATCCTCCACTACCTCCAGCAGTTGAAGTAGCATTTGCTCCACTTTGACCCGTGTATATATATAGTTTTTCTCCTTGGGTAAGGCTTATTTTACCGCTCACATAAGAAGCTTTTCCACCATTATAAGCATAAACAGCATTATTCATGCTACCTCCACCTTGGGCTCCCCATGCCTCTATTTGATATGTTCCAGTTTTATGAGCCACAAATATTTGATATGAGTTTTTATAAATATAATCTCTTTCTTCTTGAATTGTATTTTTTTCATTATTAATAGTAGATGAGGATTTTTCGGTTACTTCAATAAAAGTTATTTTAGCATAACCATTTCCAGTATTTCCTACTCCACTACTATATAACGTACCAGTCGGATTAGGCATTTGAACTGTTCCTCCCTTTATTCGGGTCCAACTATATCCGCCACCATCTATTATTTGGGTGTTAATAAAATATTTATCACTACTATGTAATGCACTCCCTGTGTGAACACCACTTGCTGATAATGAATTACATCCATTATGGCCACTGATATATGAACTACTTGCATTTCCTACATATCCGCCATAATATCCGCCACCAACTCCGGGAACTGTCTCACCAGTTCCATTTGCTCCTATTCCAAAAGCATTTCCCTCAGTTTGAGTAGCTCCAGGATTAACTCCACCAGCATTTAATCCATTCGTACTACGGGCCGCTCCATTTCCTCCGGCAGCCACCATAATACGACTTGTTAAACCTAATGCACTATCATTTATCAAATCTGAAGAAGAAGGAGTACTTTCAAAATATCTAATATCAGTAGCTCCTCCGCCTCCACCAGAAGGATCATTATCGATATCTATTCCGTTACCTCCACCATTCCATCCTCCTGTACTGGTATTTCCACTTGGATTTGAGGCCTGCCCTCCTACGTAAACATATAGTTTCTCTCCTTTTTCTAAATATGTTTCACCACTAGTGTAAGCCCCATATCCTCCTAAATAACTGGTTAAAGCCCCATTATCAAATGATCTCCCGCCTTGAGCTCCCCAAGTCTCCATTCGATACATTCCAGTTTTGTCGGCAACAAATGTTTGATAGTTGCCTGAATATATATAAATTCTTTGATCATTTATATCAATTTGTTCTTGTGAAATTTGACTAATAGTTTTGTTAATATGGTTAATTAATGTTACTTTTGCATAGCCATTACCACTATGCCCTATTCCACTATTATATAGCGTCCCAGTTGGATTAGGCATTTGGGCCATTGCTCCTTTTATTTGAGTCCAACCGTATCCACTACCATCTATCATCTGAGTACTAAGAAAATATTTATTGCTGCTATGCAAAGCGCTACCTGTATGAATGCCATTTGATAATCGAGAATTAGAGCCAATATGGCCACTGATATATGAACTACTTGCATTTCCTACATATCCGCCATAATATCC
>CAZTRF010000070.1:0-180 GCA_964616495.1 uncultured Muribaculaceae bacterium | reverse complement strand
CTCCTTTTTCTAAATATGTTTCACCACTAGTGTAAGCCCCATATCCTCCTAAATACCTGGTTAAAGCCCCATTATCAAATGATCTCCCGCCTTGAGCTCCCCAAGCTTTTACTTCATACATTCCAGTTGCTTGAACTTCATATACTTGATAACTACCTGTATAACTTAAAAGTTTATTAA
>CAZTRF010000069.1:0-2633 GCA_964616495.1 uncultured Muribaculaceae bacterium | reverse complement strand
TATATAATAACTATTTCAACAACACCGATGTAAGCGTAAAAAGTGGGATTGGAAACTACTTACTGCTTCAAAAATATCTGATCGTTTATTTAAAGAAACTCAAAAAGATGTTTCTTTAAGAGTAGCTCAAAGTGGTAATGATTCTTTTGTAGTATCTGGCAGGGGGGAACTTCATTTATCAATTCTTATCGAAAACATGCGTCGTGAAGGTTATGAATTACAGGTTTCAAAACCAGAAGTTATTATAAAAGAAATTGATGGCGTAAAATGCGAACCATATGAAGATGTTCAAATAGAAGTTAGTGAAGAATATGTAGGAAATGTTATCGAAGCTTTAGGTAATCGTGGTGGCCAAATGAAAAACATGGCTAACTTTGAAAACTTAATTAGACTAAATTATAGTATTCCTTCTCGTGGCTTAATTGGTTTTACAACTGACTTTATGACTCTTACTAAAGGATATGGAATTATTAATCATTCATTTAGTGAATATTTACCCATGGAATCTCTTCATGTAGGAGAAAGAAGCTTAGGGGTATTGGTTTCTACTGAAAATGGTAAAGCTACAGCTTATGCTTTAGGGGCTTTAGAAGATAGAGGAACAATGTTTATTGAACCTAATACTGAAGTTTATGAAGGCATGATAATTGGTGAATGTAATAGAGAAGATGATATTGCGGTAAATGCCGTTAAAGGGAAACAATTAACTAATACCAGAAGTGCTTTTTCAGATAAAACCGTTGTATTAAAAAGACCACGTCTTATAACTTTAGAGTATGCTTTAGATTATATTAACCAGGATGAGTTAGTAGAAATAACTCCAACTAATTTAAGACTTCGTAAAAAAATACTTAATACTGAATTAAGAAAAAAATATGATAGCAAACAAAAATAGACTAAATAGTCTATTTTTTTGTGATATAATACATATTGCAACCGATAGTTTACAAAAAACAACCGAAAGTTGGTAGTTGCTACTAACTTTTTATCATAAAATTATAGTGAGGTGAGAAGAATGGATTTTGGAAAAAAACTTCAAAATTTAAGAAAAGGGAAAAAGTTATCTCAAGAGGAATTGGCCGAAAAATTAAAGTTTTCTAGACAAGCCGTTTCGAAATGGGAATCCAATCAGTCTTATCCTGAAATGGAAAAGTTGATTGAAATATCAAAAATATTTGATTGTAGTTTAGATGATCTTACCAATGATCAAACAACTAGTGAATCAATAAAAAACTCGAAAGTCAAAACTCCTTTAAATGACTTTATTGATGATTTAACCAGTTTAATAAATAAAACAATTAATATGTTTACTGATATGAAAGGTGAAGAAATATTTAAAGTTATTTTTGTAATGACTTTAGTAGCTATTGGTATTTCGATTCTTAAGTTTCCAGTTAACAGGCTTTATTTTATGTTGGAAAATATTTTTGTTAATTTTGGAGTTATAGCATCAGGTATACTATCTGGCTTAATTTACTTAATTTTAAATATTGTTTATTTTATTGGGGGAGTTTTGTTATTTTTTTATATTTATAAAGTGGTGTTTTTAGATAAATATCGTTTTAAAAAAGATGAAACGCCCATTAATGAAGAAGAAAAGTCAAAACAAGAAAAAAATAAAGATAAGGAAATGGTTACTTTATCTAAAGAAATAACAATTAAGGATACTAGAAAAGAATGGAAAGTATTCTCGGTAATAGGCAAAATAGTTATGTTTTTTGTTAAAATAGTTGCCTTTTTTATAGCAGTTCCATTTATATGTATATTGGTGTTTTTAGCATTTGCTATAGCTATATCCATATATCTAATTATTAAAGGGGTAATTATCATTGGATTGCCTATTATATTGATATCTTCTGTTATGATTATTGGAGTAGTAATTTGTTTAATTAATAATTTAATCTTTAATAAAAAGACTAAACCAAATGGAATTTTAGTAACTTTTTTAGGCGGAATCGTTTTATTTGGAGTGGGTGTTGGAGTTATTGCGGTTGAGGCAACCAATTATACTTTTATAAATGAACCGCCTACTAACTTTTCTAAATAAACCCTAAGCCAAACCTTCAAAATGACAAACGGATTATATTATTATGAAACAAATAAAACCCATTATGTGGTAGACAACAATCAAGATGATATTTTAATAACCATAGACTATTATGATGAGATGTCAACACCTAAATTAGAGATATTAGGTAACTCTATAAATGTATATAGTACTGATGATGAAAGAAACTTTGTTTTTATTAAAAAAATGATATTTAATTTAAAGGAAAAGAAAATATATAACTACAACTATTTATTTAATTATGAAATTACCATTACTACTAACGAAAAGAATATTGAATCTCTTCAAAAGGCCTATAATAATGATAATATCTTATATGAAAATAATTTAAAACAAATAAGTGCTTTAAATGATAAAATTAATGAACTAGAGCAGAAATATGAAGAAAAAGCTAATGAATTAGAAGAATATAAAACCAAAATGAAAGACTTAATAAACTAAAAGGCTTGTAATAAGCTTTTTTTTTTGTTATAATCTAACTTGCTAATGGCGGAATTGGTGAAGTGGTTAACACGCCAGATTGTGGCTCTGGTATGCATGAGTTCGATCCTCATATTTCGCCCCA
>CAZTRF010000068.1:0-2641 GCA_964616495.1 uncultured Muribaculaceae bacterium | reverse complement strand
CAAGTGAGACATTTTCCAAAGATAACACTTAAGACATTATCATAAGATAAACATATGATTTGATAGAAGAATAAGCCTTTTGTTGATTTTTTTTAATTAATCTGCTATAATCATAACAGTTTTAAACTTTTAAAAGTGCAGGAGATATATTAATTATGAGCAAAATAAAAATATTTGGTCTAGGGGGACTAGACGAAAATGGTAAGAATACATATGTAGTAGAAGTTGATGATAACATTTTTATCTTTGACTGTGGTCTTAAATATGCAGGTGAAAATCTTTATGGAATAGATTATATTATTCCAGATTTTTCCTATTTAATAAAAAACAAAAGTCGTATTAAAGGTTTGTTTGTAACCCATGGTCATAATGAAAACATGGGAGCTGTTGATGACCTTATTAAAGAAATACCTAATCTTAAGGTGTATGCCACCAAATTTACTAAATACTTATTAATAGAAGAAGGAGTAAATGAATCTAATATAGTTGAGATACAACCTCATAAAAAGGTTTCTTTTGGAGAATTAAGTGTATTTCCTATTAGTATTAGTCATTCTGTTCCTGATGCTGTTATGTATGTTTTAAATACTAAGGATGGAGCTATTTGTTATACGGGTGACTTTATAATAGATCCTTCAATGATGGGACAATATAATACCGACTTAGGAAAAATTGCTTATATTGGTAAACAAGGAGTATTATGCCTTTTGTGTGAAAGTGTTTTTAGCGAAAAGAAGGGCCACACCTCACCTAAACATCGTTTGACGGAATATTATAAAGATATTTTAAATCATTCTGAAAAACGAATTATTTTTTCAGTATTATCAGATCATTTGTATACTATTGAAGAAATATTCGTTGCTGCTGCCAATATGCATCGTAAAATAATTATTATGGGTAAAAAACTTCAAAATATAATTGAGTTTTCTAAAAAAGAGGGCTATTTACGATATAATGAAAATTTAATCGGTGATTTATCTAATATTAATGATGAAAATTCTATTATATTGATAAGTGATGATTTAGAAAAACAATTTTATAATGTTGAAAAAATATTAAATAATTATGATAAATTTATTAAGTTAAAACCTAGTGATACGGTTGTTTTTGCTGAACCATGCCCTGATACCAATAAAAAGACTCTAGTCAAAATTGAAAATGAAATAGCTATTAGAGGGGCGAAGTCATTAACTATTCCTAAAGAAAAAAGTATCTTATTACATGCCTCTAAAGAGGATTTAATGTTAATGATTAAGCTTTTAAATCCTAAATATTATATGCCTGTTAGAGGTGAATATCGTTATATGGTAGGTAATGCTAACTTAGCATCTGACCTAGGAATAAGAAGCGAAAATATTATGTTAAAGCAAAATGGTGATATTATTACTTTTGAAGATGGAAAATTTAAAGATAATTTTGAACACTTAAACGTTAATGATGTGTTAATAGATGGTAAAAGTAATGACGATGTTGGAGAACTGGTTATTAGGGATCGAGAAATGTTAAGTGAAAATGGAATTGTTCTAATTAGCGCTACCGTTAATAAAAAAGATAAGGAAATATTGGCAGGACCGGAAGTTACAACTAGAGGCTTTATATATGTTAAAGATTCATCAGAAATGATTAAAGAAATCGAAAATATTGCTTTAGAAATTATCAAAAGGAATCGTACTAAAAATTATGTTGACTACAATAAGATAAAGCAAGAAATTAGAGATGAATTAGGAAAATACCTATATAATGAAACTGAATGTAAGCCAATGATAATTGCCGTTATTCAAGAAATTGACTTTTAGTATAAAATCATCCATTTATTACATAATAATAATGGGTGATTTTTTTGAAACAAGAAATAGAATTTTTAAACTATATTTATCAAAATGCTAGAATGGGAGTTATTGGAATAAAGGAATTAATGCCCTGTGTTGAAGAAACAGCATTTAAAGATCTTTTAGGTAGCGAGCTTGAAGAATATGAAAGTATTTGTAATGAGGCATTGAAACTTTTTATTAAGTATAATTCCTTGGAAAAAGATGTTTCTAAAATGGCCAAAATTATGACCTATATGTCAATTAAGGCCTCTAAAAAGAATAATATTAACAAGTATGCTAAAATGATGATTGAAGGAAGTAATAAAGGTATAATAGAAATTAATGAGAAATTAAACTATTATAAAGGAGTTTCTCCTAAAATAATTAATTTAGCTAATAAACTACTAGAAACTGAGCAGAATAATATTAATGAATTAAAGCAATATTTATAGTTGCTTTTTAATAACTATTTTGATAAATTAAAAAGCAAGCAATGTGATATTATGGAATCAATAGTTAATTAAGAGTATTTAGATAAAAGAATAGAATTAATATATAAATTCCTTGATGGAGAAGATTTATCGGTAATGAGTTCAAATTCAATTTCTTTTTTAATTGCTAAAACTAAATAAATTTAATTATATTGAGTCAAATGAATGTGTTACTAAAAAAGAAGGTATTTTTGTAGCAGGGGATTGTCGGGATAAAATGACTAGACAACTTACTACTGCCACGAGCGATGGGACACTTGCTGCATTAGCGGCAATAAAATTTCTTGATTAACCTTGCTCTAAGGGCTTAATTATGATAAACTTATCTTAACAATAGAT
>CAZTRF010000067.1:0-2737 GCA_964616495.1 uncultured Muribaculaceae bacterium | reverse complement strand
ATAAAAAGGTTTATGCTGTAGGACTAGGAGTGGCAAAATATCGTTATTATGGTCAACTAGATCGAATTAATGAAAGCGAGCTTATTAATCCTTTGCTTATTGTTCTAGATTTACCAGACTTAAAAAGAGTAGATGGTGTTAATCAAATTTATTATAAAGATATTGTAAAAATGGATCATCATCCTTTTGAGCAGAAAATGGGAGAGGTTGAATGGATTGATGAACAAGCTTGCAGTACCTGTGAACTTATTGCCCAATTAATTTTTGATACCAAACTTATTTTAGATGATAAAATTGGTGGATATCTTTATTTAGGAATTGCCTCAGACAGTGAGCGTTTTCTATTTAATAATTCTACCTCTAAAACATTTGCTGTTGTTTCAGAACTATTAAAACGTTGTAACTTAGATTTAAAATCTTTATATGATTACCTTTATGAAAGACCTTTATTAGAGCTTAGATTTCAAGGCTTTATTGCAGAGAATTTAGTGGTTAATGAATATGGCTTTGCCTATTTAAAAATAACCCCTGAAGATATAAAAAAACATAGTGTTGATGTAGCTACTGCTTTTAACATGATTAATTCTTTTAATTATATAAAAGATTATGTGGTATGGGTTTTTGTTACATACGATGAAGCAAATGACCTATATAAGACAAGTATAAGATCACGTGGCCCAATTATTAATGAAATAGCTAATAAATATAACGGAGGAGGGCACCAATTTGCAGCAGGGTGCCGTATTAAAGAAAAAAACGATGTTGAATTGTTGTTAAAAGATTTAGAAAATATTACCAAAGATTATTGGGAGACTTTTAATGAAAATAAGAAAATTTAAAAAATTAAAAGAAAACAAATATGAAATAGAAATAGATGAAACAAAAATCGTTTTATATGATGATGTTATTATAAAATATAATTTATTACTAAAAAAAGATATCTCAAAAAACGAAATGGATAATGTCATTAAAGAAAACGATAAACAAAAATCTTATTATATGGCCCTTAAATTTATTGGTAAAAGACTTCGTACTGAAAAAGAAATAATGATTTATTTAAAAAATAAAGAAGTAATTGATGACGATATAAATTATACAATTAGTCAATTAAAGAAAAATAACTTTATTAATGATAAACTTTATTTAGAAAGTTATATTAATGATCAAATACTTTTATCAAATAATGGTCCTTACAAAATTAAAAATGATTTATTAAAATTAAACTTTTTAGAAGAAGAAATAGATTTTTATTTAAACAATATTTCTTCTAAAGAATGGCTGCTAAAAATCGAGAAAACAATTAAAAAGAGGGCTGCTATAAATAAAAAAGATAGTAATAAAATATTTAAAGAAAAAACATATCATTACCTTTTAAATTTAGGATATTCCGATGAGATGTTTAATGATATTTTAAATAACGTTAATATAATCGACAAGGAACGATTTCAAAAAGATTTAGAAAATATAAAAATAAAATTAAGCAAAAAATATTCACCAGATAAATTAAATTATTATTTAAAACAAAAGTTATACGCTAAAGGATATTCACCAGATTTAATAAACGAATATTTAAACCAATAAAAAAGCTTTCAATAGAAAGCTTTTCTTTTATTCAGATTCAATGCTAGCAATTAAGTTTTGAATATAATTTGAGTATTGAGTAGATAATTCACTATCTTCAATTTTCATTCCATAATCTTTTCTTAATTCAGTTAAAGCATCAATTTGAATCATTTTGTCTGCACTAATTTTTTCATTAGCCAATGTTTCATATATTTTATCTTTTGAATCATTATATGAAGCCTTTTCTTTTTCACCAGTTTTTAAGATAATATGATATCCATAAGTTGTTTTTACAGGAGTAGTAGTATAAGCTCCTTTTTTCAAAGCGTAAGCGGCCTTTTCAAATTGTTCTACCATCTTTCCGGTATTAAAGAATCCTAAATCACCACCATCACTAGCGTTGCTTGAATCATCAGAATATTCTTTTGCTAACTCTATAAACTTTTCTTCTAAATTATCAGCTTTTTTTAATTGTTTGATAAGATCTTTAGCAGTATTTAAAGCCTTTTCATCTGCTGCAGTCTTTTCAGCATCAGTCATACTATCAGTGGTATCTACTTTAATTAATATATGACGAGCACTAATATCCCCTTTAATGTTTTGTTCATAATAACTTTTTACTTCCTTTTCTTTTACTAAAGTTTTGGCATAATCAACAATGGCTAAATTTCTTAAATAAACCAAGCCTAAGTAAGTTTTAAACTCATCTTCAGTAGTCATACCATAATACTGTTGTAAAGCTGATAAAAATTCTTCATCGCTTGAAAAATTAGCTTTAACACTTTTCAAATTACTATCTACATAAGTAGCTTTGCCCTCATCGCTATCGGGATATTCTTTTGTTAAGATAGTAGTATCAATCATGTCGATTAAGGAACTAATAGCATATTTGTTTTTAATTTCTTTGTATAAATCATCGTTACTTATTAGTACGTTTTCATCAAAGCTAACAACAGCTTCCTCTCCATTTTTTAGTTTTGGAATTTCACCACAACCGCATAGCATTAATGAGCATAATGCTATAATAATAATTTTCTTCATATTTTCCTCCTAATACTTATTTATTATAACAGATGTGATATATTTTTCAAGAATAACACTCACATAACTAATAATTAGTATGTTTATCTTATGATAATGTCTTAAGTGTTATCTTTGGAAAATGTCTCACTTG
>CAZTRF010000066.1:0-3227 GCA_964616495.1 uncultured Muribaculaceae bacterium | reverse complement strand
CTTTAGGATACAAACTCCTAACAGATAATGAAGTAATAAAGACCACAACCGCAGCGACAGTAAATAAAGGAGCAGCCCCAGCAGCTGGGACCGATATCGTAAGTGAGAATGGAATATATCGAGCAAGTGATGATGATGGATATACTTATTATTATCGAGGGGGAGAAGGATGCTCGGTATTAGGAGAACAGTTAGCTGATTACACTAATGGTGTAACGTGCAAAGCTAATAATGGGGTGTGGGTAAATACCTATCCTTATGATAGTACACTTTCATATAAATGTTATGCCAATGGAACACCAGAGGTATGTGAGTCAAATGGAGGGACATGGTATTATTTAAATAATAATGTCTCATTTGCTGGATTCAAATGGAAAGTAGTAAGAATCAATGGTGACGGAAGTATTAGAATCGTTTTAGATGGAATAACTAGTGCAGTAAAGAAAGAAGGAAGTTCAGTATATGCTGGAAGTAATGCAGCGTATAATCATAATGTATACTTTGATACAGATGATTCATCTGGAGCTAGTACAAGAATAGGCACAACATTAGAAGAACAGGCGAAAGCTAAAGCTTATGCCTCATACACCGGAAGTGATACACCGGCAGGAGAACAAGGTGGAGCATTAGAAAGCGCGATAAATCTATTTTATGAAACATATATCGATAATGGAACAAATATAGATTATAGTAGTTACTTAGCAGATAGTAGTTTCTGTAGCAATACAACATGGAGTAGCACTTCAGGAAGCTATTGGTATTTTGCACCAGCTACAAGGCTATCTACATTCGGCAATCCGGTAGTGCCAAGTTACTTATGTCCAGAAGAAGTAACATACAAAGTCGGAGGAACAACAGGGATAAGATTAACATATCCAATAGCGACATTATCAGCTGATGAAGTAGCATATGCCGGAGGAAAATATTTCACATATAATTTAGGGTACTATTTGGCAAGCTCAATGACTGTCAGCTGGTATTGGACAATGTCTCCTAGCAATTGGACGTCTCGTGGTGGTATTATGGCTTTTAATGTTGATAATGGCAATATGGACGGTAGCTATGTGTACAATGAGGAAGGCGTACGTGCAGTTTTAAATCTGAATTCAGAAGTGTTGACGGCTGGAGGCAATGGGACAGAAGCTAATCCATACATAATAGGAAACTAGTGTGTGAAGAGTATCTTCCAAGAAGACTTCCCATTTTGGAAGGCCTTTGGAAGCAAAGCTTTGCAAAGCAAGGAAAAGTTTTTAGCAACTTTAGGTTGATATTTTAAAGAGTTTCGGATATAATGATATAGAAGTTTTTACTTGGTATTGATTTTTCCCTAAATCATTACTATGTTTAAACCGATTTAATGAAATGGAGGGAATAAGAATGGCTTTGTCTAAAGAAGAAAAAGCAAAAATTGTAAAAATATATACTAAGGATGATAAAAATACCGGTTGTACAGAAGTTCAAATAGCAATTTTAACAAAAGAAATTAATGATTTGACTGAACATTTAAAAGAACATAAACATGATTTTCATTCAAAAAGAGGCCTTTTAAAAAAGGTTGGTAAAAGAAAAAGTTTACTAAACTATTTAAAAGAAACGAATGTTGTAAGTTACAGAGAATTGATTGACAAATTAAATTTAAGAAAATAGGCACTTTTATTTTAGTGTCTTTTTATTTTAGAAAAAAGAGGTAGAAATGGAAAAGAAAATATACGAAAAAGAATTTTTAGGGAAAAAATTAGTTGTTGAGGTGGGTGAATTAGCGAAACAAACTAATGGAGCGGTATTAGTTCGTTATGGTGATACGGTTATATTAAGTGTTGCTGTAATGGGTAAAAATCCAATTAGTGCTGACTTTTTTCCACTAACAGTTATGTATAACGAAAAATTATATTCAGTAGGGAAAATACCAGGCGGATTTATTAAGAGAGAAGGTAGACCTAGTGATAACGCTACATTAACGGCTAGATTAATTGACCGTCCTATAAGACCTTTATTTGATGAAAACTTTAGAAATGAAGTTCAGGTTATTAATACGGTCTTATCAGTAGATCAAAATAACAGTCCGGAAATGGCAGCACTATTTGCTTCTTCTTTAGCTCTTTGTATTTCAGATATTCCTTTTGATGGCCCAGTAGCTGGAGTTGTAGTAGGAAAAATAGGTAAAGAATATATAATTAATCCTAATAATGAAGAGGTTGAACAAAGCACAATTTCATTAACTGTAGCAGGAACTGATGAAGCCATCAATATGGTTGAGGCTGGAGCTAAAGAGGCCGATGAAAAAGAAATGCTAGAAGCTTTAGAATTAGGACATAAATCAATTAAAGAATTAATTGAATTTGAAAATGAAATAATAGCTGAGATTGGTAAGACTAAAGTAGAAGTAGTATTGGCAAACATTCCAGAAGATTTAAGAAAGTTGGTTTCTGAATATGCTACAAAAAATATGTTGGAAGCTATTCAAATTAAAGATAAACTGGAAAAATATGCTCGAATTGATGAAGTAAAAGAAGAAACAATTGCTCATTTTAGCAGTTTGTATGCTGAAGATGAAAATTTAAAAGAAAAGGTTGGATATGTTACTAAGATTGTAAATGAAATAGAGGGAGAAGAAGTTAGGAGACTAATTACTGATAAGAAAATTAGACCTGATGGTAGAAAATTTGATGAAATTAGACCTTTAGATGCTCATATTGATTTACTTCCTAGAACTCATGGTAGTGCTTTATTTACTAGAGGACAAACTCAAGCTTTAGCTACTACGACATTGGGAGCTATTGGAGAACATCAAATATTAGATGGCCTAGGGTTAGAGGATACTAAAAGGTTTATGCTTCATTATAACTTTCCTCAGTTTAGTGTAGGAGAAGTTGGAAGATATGGAGCACCTGGAAGAAGAGAAATTGGCCATGGAGCTCTAGGAGAAAGAGCTTTATTGCAAGTTATTCCAAGTGAGGAAGAATTTCCTTATACCATAAGGGTAGTATCCGAAATATTAGAAAGTAATGGCTCATCAAGTCAAGCTAGTATTTGTGCTGGATGTCTATCATTAATGGCTGCAGGAGTGCCTATTAAAGCTCCAGTTGCTGGAATTGCTATGGGTCTTATTACAAAAGGAAATAAATATACCATTTTGACCGATATTCAAGGGTTGGAAGATCATATGGGAGATATGGACTTTAAAGTGGCAGGGACCAGAAATGGAATTACTGCCCTTCAAATGGATA
>CAZTRF010000065.1:2690-3232 GCA_964616495.1 uncultured Muribaculaceae bacterium | reverse complement strand
AGGTGGAGGAACATTCGATGTTTCTATCTTGGAATTAGGAGATGGAGTATTTGAGGTAAAATCAACTAGTGGAAACAATCGTCTAGGTGGAGATGATTTTGATAAAAGAATAATGGATTATTTGGTAAGTGAATTTAAAAAAGAACAAGGAATTGATTTGTCAAAAGATAAGATGGCAATGCAACGTATTAAAGATGCCGCTGAAAAAGCTAAGAAAGATTTAAGCGGAGTAACTACAGCTGATATTTCTTTACCATTTATAACTCAGGGCTCTGATGGACCAGTTCATTATGAAACTAAATTAACAAGAGCAAAATTTGAAGATTTATGTTCTGATTTATTTGATAGCACATTGGATGCTGTTACAAAAGCTTTAAAGGATGCTAAATTAAAAAAATCAGATATTGATAAGGTTATTTTAGTTGGTGGATCAACTAGAATCCCATATATTCAAGAATTGGTTAAAAAAGAGTTGGGAAAAGAGCCTTCTAAAGAAGTTAACCCTGATGAAGTTGTAGCTATGGGAGCTGCTATTCAAGGCG
>CAZTRF010000065.1:0-2680 GCA_964616495.1 uncultured Muribaculaceae bacterium | reverse complement strand
CACCTTTGTCATTAGGAATTGAGACTTTAGGAGATGTTATGACTACTTTAATTCCTAGAAATACAACAATTCCTGCTACAAAAAGCCAAGTATTTAGTACGGCTGCTGATAATCAACCAGCTGTGGATATTCATGTGTTGCAAGGGGAACGTCCAATGGCAGCTGATAATAAAACATTAGGTAATTTTAGATTAGATAATATTCCTAGAGCTCCTCGAGGAGTTCCTCAAATAGAAGTTAAGTTTGATATTGATGCCAATGGTATCGTTAGTGTAACCGCTAAAGATTTAGGAACTAATAAAGAACAATCTATTACAATAACATCATCAACTAATTTAAGTGACGATGAAATAGATAAAATGATGAAAGAGGCTGAAGCTAATAAAGCGGCAGATGAAAAAAGAAAAGAAAATGCTGAAATTAGAAATGAAGCTGAATCAACAATTTTTGCTACAGAAAAGGCTATTAAAGATTTAGGAGACAAAGCCGATAAAAAAGATGTTAGTGATGCTGAAGATAAAATTAAAGAATTGAAGGATGTTCTTGAAAAAGATGAAGCTGATGATATTAAAAAGAAAACTACTGAATTAAATGAAGTAGCTATGAAATTGGCAACTAAGGTTTATGAAGAAGCAGCTAAAGAAAGAGAAAAAAACAGTTCTTCAGAAGAAAAAGATGAGAAAGAAGAAAAAAAATCTAAAAAAGATGATGTTAAAGAAGCTGAATACGAAGAAAAATAATTGAAGCTCTACCGATGTAGAGCTTCTTAATAGTTAGGATGATTTTAATGGATAAATATACTTGGAATTTAGAAGCAATATATGAAAATGATAATCTTTGGGAAAGGGATTTAAAAAGTTTAAATGAAGATATAGATAATTTTTCTAAAACTAGTATCAATTTTATTAAAAGTGGCAAAACTTTATATGAAACAATAACAACATATTATAATCTAGAAAGAAAGACATTAAAAATATATAAATATGCTAAATTAATGAGTGATGCTGACGGATTATCAAATAAAGCTACTAAAATGGTAATGAGAGCTGAAAAACTATTCGAAGATTTTGGTACCAAGACAATTTTTTTTGATAATGAGATTAAAAAAATTAATAATGGTTTATTATCTAAATTATTAAAGGAAGAACCAAAACTAGAAACTTATAATTACTTTTTTAAGAAAGTGTTAAAAAATAAGAAACATATTCTTTCTTCTAGAGAAGAAGAAATATTGGCTAAATCTAGTTTTATTAGAGAAGGCTATGAGACGATTTTCTCTAAAATAGATGCTGTTGATGTTACTTTTAAAAAGGTATTTGGTAAGGAGTTAAATCATTCTACTTATTCAGTATTTTTGAAAGATAAAAACCAAAAATTACGCAAAACTGCTTATTTAAATTATCATAATTATTATAAAGAACATGCTAATTCAATTGGAATGTGTTTAATTAATAGCCTTAAAAATGATAGTTTTGTAGCTAATGTAAGAAAATATAAAGATCCCCTAAATATGGCTTTGGATGGAGACAATATTAAACCTAAAGTTTATAATGATCTTATTAAAAGTGTTCATGATAATTTAAATCTTTTAGAAAAGTATCTTTTATTAAAGGCTAAAGCTTGCCATATAGATAAGCCTCATATGTATGACCTATATTTAATGAGTGCTAATTATAATAGAAAATTTACCTTTGACGAAGGATTTAATACTGCATTAAAGTCGGTAGAAGTATTAGGAAAAGAATATAGTGATATTTATAAGAAAGCTTTAACTGAACGTTGGATAGATGTTTATTATCGTAAAGGAAAATATAGTGGAGCCTATTCTAGTGGAAGTTATGATACTTACCCATATTTGCTATTAAACTATAATGATACCTTTAGAGCAGTTGAAACTTTATCTCATGAGATGGGTCATTCAATGCATTCTTATTATGCCAAAGCTAATAATCCATATCATACAGGGCATTATCCTATTTTTCTAGCAGAAATAGCTAGTAATGTAGGAGAACTTCTATTATTTGATTATATGTTAAAAAATAGTGATGATAAAGAAGAACAAAAATATATTTTAGAAATTATTTTAGATTCATTTAAAGGAAGTATTTTTAGACAGACTCAGTTTGCAGAATATGAAAAGATTATTCACGAAAAAGTTCAAAGTGATGAAAGTCTTTCTCCAAAGGATTTAACTGATATTTATTATGAATTAAATAAAACTTATTATGGAAATAATATTGTAAGTGATGATATAATTCGTTATGAAGCCTTAAGAATACCACATTTTTATAGTGCATTTTATGTTTATAAATATGCTACTGGTTTAGCTATCGCTTATGTTTTTGCGGGAAGAATTATTAATCATGAAAAAAATGCTGTGGAAAATTACTTAAAGTTTTTAAAAATAGGAGGAACTAATTATCCTCTTGAAGTATTAAAAGAATGTGACATTAATTTTTCTAATAAAGTTATAGATGAGGCGATGGAAACATTTAAAACTTATTTAAATAAATATGAAGAATTAGTAAAAGGAGAGTAAGTATGGCAACAAGTAGAGATTATTATGAAATATTAGGAGTGGAGAAAACGGCGTCTGCCGATGAAATAAAAAGTGCTTTTAGAAAAAAAGCTAAATCATGTCACCCCGATATTAATAAAACTCCTGAAGCAGAAGCACAAT
>CAZTRF010000064.1:0-3285 GCA_964616495.1 uncultured Muribaculaceae bacterium | reverse complement strand
CACCAGCTGCTTCTATTATTTTATTACAACCATTTTTTATGGTAGTAGCATCAATTATCTGGCTTAAACTTGTTATTGAATATCCCATTTTAATTACCTTCCTCTTATCTAATATTTAAATCATTAATATAGACTATAATGACTTATATTCTTTATAATTTTAGTTTATCATTTTTAAAATATAGTGTCAAATAAATGTAATAGTATTTTTAATTTTATAAATGGAAATATTAAGTGTCCACACATTTTATTACCTAACAATTCTCTTTTTTGAAGTGGGTTTCTTTATTGGTTTCTTAGTAGTAACCTTGACAGATGCTTTTCTTATTGGCTTTTTAGATGTTTTTCCAATTAATTGGGGCTTAACATTTTTAAACTTCAGATTATTAATTTCTTCAGTAGTTGCACTACTACAAAAAGCTAATATTAAAGAGTATCCCATTTCTAATAGTGCATCTATAAAAATCAAACTTCCCAACATTAAAGTTTGAGTTTCTGATTCATAATATAAGTTAAAACAAGTGATGGTCCCAATTAAAATAAAGACTAAAAAAGAGGCCATTTTTACTTGCCACATTTTATTCTTATTATCCATTAAATAATCAACTTTAATTAGTCTAATAATTGAAACCATGCCCACCCAACCAACTAATGTAAAGGATAATATAATTGGTGAATCAATTAAATTAAAAATCAAACCAGTAGATCCAATTATAAGTGATGCTATGGCCACAAATAAATTTTCATAATCCTGTTTTTCTTTAGTAGAAAAGTATTCAACTAGTTTTACCATAGTATATAAGTACATTACGACATAAAAAACAGTATTAGCACTTTTAAGTTTCTGTGAAATACTAGGAAAAATTAGCAATAAAACTCCTGCTAGTAAAATAATTGATGAACATATAATATTCATACATAAATTTTTGCTTTTCTTCATTATAAACCTCTATTCTATATTTAAATGATATTAAAAATTGACTTAAAAGTCAATAAATTATGCTTTAAAAGAAACATTACTCAGGAGAAACCATTTCATTTATTGTATCTAGGCTTTTTTCTTCTTTTTGATACCATTTATTAACTAAATCAACACTACTACTTTGAGGCATAGGGTTTGGTAAATCCATTTTTATTAATAATGGGGTAGCAAAAGCATTACCAAAAGCCATAGCTACTCCAGGAGTTAGATTTTTTAGTTTAGCAATATTTTCTTCACTAACGTTAGCCGAAATACTAGAAATAACCCTTATATCTTCTGGATAAAACATTCTAAATGCTATAAAATTAGAACACTGACTAATAGCTGTTTTAGACAATTCACATGGCCTTTGAGTAATAAAGCCAAGAATCACTCCGTATTTTCTTCCCTCTTTTGTAATTCTATCAAAAATATTATATCCAATAATTTGAATATCTTCTTCATTTTGAACGTAACGATGAGCTTCTTCTAAAATTAAATGAATTGGATAACTAGCACGATGTTCTAAAGTTACGGCATAATTAAAAAACAGTTTTGCAAAAACTTTGGTTAAAACCTTAGCAAATCTTTCATCAATATAGTTAAAGTTCATATTAACTAATTGAGCTTTTTTAGAATCGACTTTAAATATTTTATTAATATAGTCATCTTTACTAATAAAGTCCGGATAGTCAAAATAAGTACTATAAGGGCTATCTATAAGAGCTTTTAATCTTACCTTTAAAATACTTGCTTTATCATAAATAGTGTTATTATTGAAAATGCCTTCACTGATTAAAGCAAATTCAAAAGCATAATATAAATCATCTAAGTTGTAAGAAGTGTTTTTTTCTATTTTTATTTCTTTTGGAGAGGAATTAGTATATGTTTCTAAAAATTCCACTACAAAAGAAACGGCATTCATTTTGCCTTGCTGGTCAATATTTAAACATTGTTTAATAGTTCGATTATATCCTGGTTGAACAATAATAGAATTTAAATTAAGTTGAGGTGTATTATATTGGCTTAATACCGCTACTAATTGGTCTCTTATTTGAACAGGATTTCTTCCACTAGCTAAAATATCTAAAAGAGAAGATGCAATAATGCTATTTTTATAATCTATTACTTTTTCATCTTTACTAGTAAAAATATATACATAATATAAAGCTTTCTCAATAATTAGTAATTGAGTCGCTTCACTAACATTTAATAATAGAGCCAGATCATCGGTTTCTAAAAAATATAAAGGAACTTTAATAATTTCAGTATCGGGAAAATCGGTTTGAGTTGTATAGCTTTTATAACCAATTAATGGATTATTATTTAAGTAATTAAAAGCAGTATTGTATTCCCCATATGCATCAAAAATAACAACATGAGAATCAGAAGGAATAATCTTATTAAAGTCAAAAATATTTTGTATTATTCTAGCCACACCACAACTTTTTCCACTCCCTGTATTCCCAACTATTGCAAAATGGTTACTCAGAAATTCATTGAGATTAACCGTTACATTAAAATTGTCATATATGAAAGATTTACCTATTAAAAGAGTATCTTTTTCTTTAATTTCTTGTTTTCCTAATAAGAGCTCCGCTTCATTTTTATAGATAATTCTAGGAATAATATTGAAATTAGGCTTTCTGATTATTCCTGATATAAATTTACCATTTCTTATTTCACCTAAAAGTAAAATATCAATAGTATGTTCTAATACCACAATAACTTCTCCCGCTATTTTCCGAGAGCCTTCATCAAAAATGACATGATAGTTCAAGATGTTTACTTCTTTTTCGAGTTTTATTCGTTCAACTCTAACTACATTATCAACAATCTCAATTATTTTACCAAACATTTGAGCCACACCCTTTATTCTGAAATAATAATATCATAAAAATGGTGGTTTTAAAAGAAATAAAAAAAAGTAATTTTAATTACTTTCTATTAATCTTTTGGTTTTAGGATAAGACAAAAAACGAAGGAGAATATTAAAGTAGCAGTTATTACCCCACTGGTAGTAGTAAACATTGCTGTAAACATTCCTAAAACACCGTCAGTCATATATCCAGTATAGCAAGCCTTGTATAGTAAATTTCCAAAAGAGGTAATTGGTAAATTTGCTCCAGCATGTGCTAAGTTTAAAATATTATCATATATTCCTAAAAACCCTAAAACTGCTCCCAATGAAACAAAAACACTTGTTATATGTCCAGCAGTAAGTTTAGTATTATCTAATATAATCTGACCAGCTAAACAAATTAGCCCTCCATAAATAAAAGCATACAAATATTCCATTAAAGCACCTCTACTCCTACTGCATC
>CAZTRF010000063.1:0-4622 GCA_964616495.1 uncultured Muribaculaceae bacterium | reverse complement strand
AATATTTTTATTATTGATTCTTCTTCATATCCTATTCTTAACCAAGTTGGGTGTTCTTTAAAAACAAGGGTATTAATTCCAAATTCAGAGACATCAAAGCCTAAAGAATTTAAATATTCTAAATAAGGACTTACTGCTAAATATTCGCTTTTTGATAATTCAACTGTTATTGGTATAAGCATTCCTATAGAAGATACTTGCTTAGATTTTAAGGCTTTCATATTTTTTTCATAATTAACTCTTTCTTGAGCAGCATGCTGATCTATTAAATAAATGCCATCTTCATTTTGACAAATAATATAGGTTCCTAATAATAATCCTACTGGATAAAAAGGTTTATATTTATCTTCTTTTTTTTCAATCACAACTTTCTCATTATCAATAAATTTTATTTCTTCTTTAACAAAAGTATCTTGTTTTATAGGACTAAAACTAAAATTAACTTGTTCTTCTTCAATAATTGAATTTTCTTTAAAGGGTTCTTGATAATAAACCGATTCTTCATGTGATTCCTCTTTTTCAAAGGCCATTTCCGGAATTAAATTAGAATCTGATAAAGCTTTCTTTATTAAATCAATTAACAATTCTTTAAGTTCAAACATTTTACTTATTTTAATATCTTGCTTAGTAGGATGGATATTTACATCAATTAAAGTAGGATCAGTATTAATGTTAATGACTACTACAGGATATTTATTTTCAGGCTTACGAGTATAATAAGCATCATTAATAGCCCTATTTAAGTCATTGTTTTTAACGACTCTTCCATTAACTAAAGTTACCATATGATTTCGATTTGACTTTAAAACAGCTGGTTTACATACATATCCATTAATGTCAAAATCATCGTTACTACCATTTATTGAAATCATATTAGAAGAAATACTATAGCCATATATTTCATAAATATTTTTAAGTAAATCTCCACTACCAGTTGTTTTTAAAACATTCTTTTTATTGTTAGAAAGGACAAATTTTATATTAGGATGACTTAAGCTTAATTTTTCAATATACGATGTAATTAAAGCCAACTCTTCTTTAGGCCCTTTTAAGTATTTTAAACGAGCCGGAGTATTATAAAATAAATCTCTTATAGAAATGCTAGTTCCCTTTCTTGCCTCACATTTAGTATTTGATAATAGTTTACCACCACTAATGTTTATTTCAATTCCCAAATCTTCCATACAGGTTTTTAAAGTTACTATTGAAACGCTTGCTATAGATGCCAGGGCTTCGCCTCTAAATCCCAACGTATCAATAAAAAATAAATCATCTTCTTTTAAAAGTTTACTTGTAGCATGTCGAGAAAAAGCAAGTAAAGCGTCATTTTCATCCATTCCACTGCCATTATCGGTAACAATAATCTCTTTTAAACCACCTTCAGTTAAAGAAATAATTACTTCAGTACTTCCGGCATCAATACTATTTTCAACTAATTCTTTAACTACTGATGCACAACTTTCAACCACTTCTCCAGCCGCTATTTTATTAGCAAGGGTTTCATCCATAACCTTTATTTTACTCATAATATTCTCCTTTTTTAAAGAGATTCTTTTTAGTCAATTTATTTATAATTACTTTTTCTAAGAATCGGTTAAATTTTGTTATTTTAAAATCAATTAAACTTAGAGGGTTAACTAAAACACTCATAATACCAATTCGGTTAGCACCAAAAATATCAGTGACTATTTGATCTCCTATTCCGGCTATCTCACTTTTTTTATAGCCATATAGTTGCATTACTTTTAAATATTTCTTATTTAATGGTTTTTTAGAAGAAGTACAGACATCAATACAAAGTAATTCTTTAAATGGAGTAAGTCTCTTAGAACCACTATTACTCATAATTATTACTTTAAATTCCATATCTTTTAATTCCTCAACTAATTCTTTAACCTTTTGATTAGGCACCGTTTCAGTAACGGCACATAAAGTATTGTCCAAATCAAATAACAAGCATTTAATCCCTTTATTTTTTAACTTTTTATAATTAATTGTAAAGACACTTTGGGCATACATATTTGGTAAAAATTTCGTCAGCATCCTTATCACCTCAACATTTATTTAATTATATTATAAATATTGAAAATATAAAAGTAAAAAGAAATTATAATAAATAGTTTTATCAAAAATATACTTTTATTAGGTGATACAATGTTATTAGGATTATTATCTTTAATAAAAGATATGTTATTTTTTACAGGAAGCTATTCAGTAAATGTTTTTCCGGAGCCTTTAAGTGATGAAGAAGAAAAGAAATACATTAGTCTAATGCTTCTAGGAAATAAAGAAGCTCGTAATAAGTTAATTGAGCATAATTTAAGGCTAGTAGCTCATATTGTTAAAAAGTTTGAAACTAAAAATATTAGTTCAGACGATTTAATTAGTATTGGTACCATAGGGCTGATTAAAGGAATTGATTCTTATAAAAATAGTAAACAAACTAAAATTACAACCTATAGTGCCAGATGCATCGAAAATGAAATATTAATGTATTTTAGAGCCAATAAAAAGAATAATAATAATCTTAGTCTTAACGACTCTATTGGATATGATAAAGAGGGAAATGAAATTAATTTAATTGATATCCTTACCACAACCAATAATGATATTGCTTCAGATTTGCATACCAAAAACAATATTATTTTATTAAAAAAATATTTAAATAAATTAAATGAAAGAGAAAAACAAATTATTATTAAAAGATATGGTCTTTATAATTTAAAAGAAATGACTCAAAAAGAAATCGCTAAAGAAATGGGAATATCTAGAAGTTATGTTTCTCGTATTGAAAAAAGAGCTTTAACTAAAATATTAAGAGAGTTTATAAAAAGTAAAAATGATTTTTAAAAAAACTTAAATTTGATTTAAGACTTTATCTATGATTCCTTATAATAACAATACCACAAGCACCATCGCCACCTTCACGGTAAATATCGTCTCCAACACCACCACCGCCACCGCCACCACCTGTATATGGTATTGCATAATGATTAAGACCACTTCTTAATGGATATCCACCACCACCTAAAGAACCACCATATCCTCCGGCATAAGACCCAACTTTTGCTCCACCACCACCGCCTCCGCCATATAAATTGCTAGAAGAATCACCAAATTCTCCTGTATTAAACCCTTGGCCACTGCCACCTGCATAAGTTGCAGTAGCGCCACTTGTTCCATTACTTCCACCATCCCCACCGTTTAGCATTGTGTAAACAGCGGCACCGCCACCGCCGCCACCAGATCCTCCAGCTCCGCCAAGTGGATAACTAGTGCCTCGAGAACCTCCTGATACAGTTATTAAATCAAAGCTACTACTTCCCCCATTTGTTCCTAAAGCCCCTTGAGATGTACAAAATCCTCCAGCACCGCCTAAACCTATTGTTACATTATATGCTATTGCCGGTTCAACTGACAATGTTTGAGTTAAAGTATATCCACCACCACCGCCACCGCCGCCTTGATAGCTATTATAATTATAGGCTCCGTTGCCACCCGCACCACCACCTACTAAAAACACATCAATATCTATTGATCTATTAACATAAAAAGTCCCATTTGAATAAAATTTAATACGCCAATTGCCATTGCTATCGTCTATAATTTTTGCTGCTCCAGTATAAGTGCCAATTATTTTATTATTAATTTTTAATGTTCTAGCATTTCTAATTATTACTATTCCACTGCCACCCGCTCCACCAGCTCTTAAACTATCGGCCCCGACACCGCCGCCGCCACCGCCGCCACCAGTATTAGTGACTCCATCATGGGATAAACCAGATATTAGAGGGTATCCAGCTCCCCCACCGCCTGTGCCACCTGCAGCTCCAGGTTTTTCAGCTGAATATCCACCACCGCCTCCACCACCAGCATATAATTGTCCAGTTAATTCCCCAAACTCTCGCGTAGTTAATCCTTGGCCAACTCCTCCTACAAAAACTGCGGAGGTTCCTCCTTTTGATCCATCAAAGCCACCAGTTCCGCCCACAACATAAGCATTTGCAGATTGGCCACCACCACCGCCACCAGATCCTCCAGCCCCTCCTGTGACATAACTAGCACTCCTACTTCCTCCAGCGACACTAATTGAATCAAAACTAGTTGCACCACCGTTAGTTCCAAGAGCTCCTTGAGATGTGCTTGGAGCACCAGCACCACCTGACCCAATAGTGACATTATATGAAGTATTATGGGTTAATCCATACGAAGAGCGAGTAAGCGTATAACCGCCGCCACCGCCACCACCACCATTATAGCTGTTATAATTATAAGCTCCATTTCCACCCGCTCCACCACCTACTAAAAAGGCATCTATTTCTATATCGGCTGATGGTGTAAATGTACCTGTTGTTAAAAATTTAATTCTCCAGTTTTCATTTCCATCGTCTATTATTTGACATTTCCCACTATATGTAAATTTATAGGGTGCAGTTCCAACGCTAATATTTGAACAACTATATGAAGATGATAATACCGAATAATTCATTTCTTCTAATAAACTTACATTACAGCTACCATTTGCTATTGCTTCTGTTATCGTTACTACATTATTATTTGCTTCACCACTTATTCCATTATTACACTCTATTGTTGAACCTACTGTTGAATATCCTTCATTA
>CAZTRF010000062.1:1289-4731 GCA_964616495.1 uncultured Muribaculaceae bacterium | reverse complement strand
CTAGGTTTTAAATAATACTTTTTTAGTGTCTACTTTTTGTTGACAACTTCATTTATAAATCGCTTTTTAAATTGTTTTAATAAATTAATGATTCTGGACATTCTGGTTCATCTAAAATAATTACAATTGTACTAGTCTCATCATTTGGAGAAGCTCCAACTGATGATAAAATATTTGCTAAAAATTCCATATTAATCCTCCTTTCTATATTTTTTGTAGTTGTTATATGGTTGATTAAACAAAAAATACAATATTGGAGTAACACAAACTAAATTCCATAAATATGCGATGAAAAGTGAGCTCAAAATGACTTTACTTTTAGAAAAAACAAATACATTTATTAATAAAATTGAGATTGTTAATACCTTTATTTTATTTTTACGTCTAGTTATTTTACTGATAATAGGCCTTTTTTTAGTATCTGCTGGAGAAAGAAGGGTAGTAATAATAATAGTTGGAAATATTATATAAAGCATATATAATGAGCTTAGCGAAATATTGGCTATAATAAATGGTAGTAAGGTAAACACAGCGGTACTTGTAATCCAGCATTGCCACCTTCCTCCAGTGTGGAATCCAAAACTATATATTCTTAAAGGAAAATAGAATATTAACAATAAAGTTAATTCCTTTGCCGTTCCCAACATAAAGTTTAAAATATATATAACCGTTAGCTTGGTAATAACACTATATAAGCATTTCAATAAATATTCCATTTTTCTTAAATCACTATCAGAATATTTATTCAAACCTTTAAATTCACCCATAAAATAATTAACAATTTTATTTTCCATTTTTACTCCTTTTTTGTTTGCCAAGGCCATATTAACAAAAAAATAGTAGCTTTTTACTTTGAGCTTTTAAAAAATTTATATTATTTCAAAAAATGTCGAAAAAAGGAGGCTTTTTAATAAAATTTTCTTTTTAAACATAAAACTTAACATTTCAAACTACTTTAGGTAAAAATTTAAATCTTTTTGTTAAATTATTAACAGGCCTGAAAGGCCAGAATTGAAAGGATGGTAACGAAGTGACAGGTAAAGTGAAGTGGTTTAACAACGAAAAAGGATATGGATTCATCGAATACAACGACTTAGAAGATATTTTTGTTCATTATTCAGCTATTTCTAAAGACGGCTACAAAACTTTAAAAGAAGGTGCATTAGTTCAATTTAAGTTAATCGAAACAGCAAAGGGTTTACAAGCAGTTGATGTATCAGAAGTTCAAATGACTACTATCTAGTAGTCTTTTTTTTAAATTGATGATATAATTTATATAGGAGGATTGAATATGAAAATTAATATTAGAGGAATTAAAATAGACATTACGGACTCAATTAGAAATCATGTTTCTAACAAATTATCTAAGCTTGATCGTTATTTTGGGAATCCTGAAGAAATTGAAGCGAATGTTCTAGTGAAAGTTAGGAATAATGAGCAAACTATTGAAGTAACTATTTTAACTTCTAAATATACTTTAAGAGCCGAAGAAACCCATTCTGATTTGTATGCTGCTGTTGATTTAGTTAGTGATAAACTAGAAAGACAAATTAGAAAGAATAAAACCAAACTAAGTAATAGATATAGTAAAACTCCGGTAGTAGACTTTAATTTTAATTATGAACCAGAAGAAGCCGTTGAAGAAGAAAAAGGAGTTGTTGTAAAAAGGAAGACAGTTGACTCTAAACCAATGAATGAGGAAGAAGCTATTTTACAAATGAATTTAGTTAATCACGACTTTTTCCTATTTAAAAACATAGATGAAGATTGTTATTCGGTAGTTTATCTTCGAAAAGATGGAGATTATGGGATTATAAATGCTAAATAAAGAGTGAAAACTCTTTTTTTTTATGGTAAAATATTTTGTGGAGGATGTTATTATGAACATTTTAAAAAAATTATTTGATAGTGAGTATAAAGAGTTAAAAAGATTTAGTAAGTTGGCTGACCAGATAGTAGCTTTAGATTCAGAAATTCAAGCATTGAGCGATGATGAATTAAAGGCCAAAACAGAATACTTTAAAAAAGAGTTAGAATCTGGTAAAACTTTAGATGATATTTTAGTGGAAGCTTTTGCAGTTATTAGAGAAGCTGCCTATCGTATTATTGGTGAAAGAGCTTATTATGTTCAAATATTAGGTGGATTGGCTATTCACTTTGGCAATATAGCAGAAATGAAAACTGGTGAAGGTAAAACATTGATGGAAACCATGCCGGCATACTTAAATGCTTTAACCGGTAAGGGAGTTCATATTATTACGGTTAATGAATTTTTGGTTCAACGTGATGCCGAATGGATGGGCCAGATTTTTAAGTTTTTAAATCTTACGGTTGGACGTAATATTAGAGAATTAAATCCCGAAGAAAAAAGAGAAGTTTATAATTGCGATATAGTTTATTCAACAAACAATGAATTGGGATTTGACTATTTGAGAGACAACATGGTACCTCGTAAAGAAAACAGAGTTCAGAGAGAATTGAATTTTGTTATTATTGACGAGGTGGATTCAATTCTTATAGATGAAGCTAGAACCCCATTAATTATTTCTGGAGGAAAGTTTGATTCAAGGAATTTATATATTGATGCTGATAGATCAGTTAAAAAATTAAAGGTTGATACAGATTATACTATTGATGAGAAAAATAAAAGCGTATCTCTTACTGAAGAAGGCGGTAAGAAGATAGAGGCTACATTAGGAATTAAGAATCTTTATGATTTAGATAATTCAGCTATGGTGCACCATGTTAATCAGGCATTAAAAGCTAATTATGGAATGAAAAAAGATGTTGATTACGTTATTGAAGAAGGGGCAATTATTATAGTTGACCAATTTACTGGGCGACTAATGCACGGAAGACAATTTAGTGAGGGACTTCACCAAGCGATAGAGGCTAAAGAAGGCGTTACTATAAATGAAGAAACTAAAACAATGGCAACAATAACATTCCAAAATTTATTTAGAATGTATAATAAATTATCTGGAATGACCGGTACAGCAAAGACCGAAGAAGAAGAATTTAGAAATATATACAATATGTATGTTATTCAGATTCCTACTAATAAGCCAGTAATAAGAGAAGACTATCCAGATTTAGTATATACCACCCAAAAAGGAAAATATACTGCTATAGTCAATACTATTAAAACAGTTCATGAAACGGGCCAACCTATATTAGTGGGAACTATTTCAGTTGAAGCTAACGAATATTTAAGTCAACTATTAAAAAAGGCCCATATTCCTCATGAAGTATTGAATGCTAAAAATCATGCTCGTGAAGCTGAAATAATTGCTAAAGCTGGTGAAAAAGGCGCAGTAACAATTGCCACAAATATGGCAGGTCGTGGTACTGATATAAAACTAGCTGATGGAGTGAAAGAACTTGGAGGATTATTTGTTTTTGGAACGGAAAGGCATGAATCAAGACGTATTGATAATCAGCT
>CAZTRF010000062.1:0-1279 GCA_964616495.1 uncultured Muribaculaceae bacterium | reverse complement strand
ATCAGCTACGTGGTCGTGCTGGAAGACAGGGAGATCCAGGTAAAAGTCAATTCTTTGTTTCCTTTGAAGATGATTTGATGAGAAGATTTGGAACCGATAGAATTAAAACAATGATCCAAAACTTAGGGGTGGATGAAACTCAAGCAATCAGATCAAAAATGTTTTCCAACAGCATAGAAAGTGCTCAGAAAAAAGTTGAAGGGAATAACTTTGATACCAGAAAAAGTTTGCTTGATTATGATGACGTTATGAATGAACAAAGAGAAATTATTTATGCTCGAAGAAATGAAATTTTAGATAGTGAAGACATTCATAATAGAGTGTTAGAAACATTTAATAATAATATTCACAATTTAGTAGAAAGTCACATAGCTCCAGAGGGATATTTAACCGAAAATGATTTGTCAGAAATATGTGAATATTTGAATACCAATTTATTAAAGAAAACAAAAATATTAACTAAAGACTTAAATAATTTAAAGGAACAAGAAGTAGAAGAAACAATTATAAAAAAAGTTGAAAAAGATTATGATGAGAAGACTAAAGAAATACCGGCGGAAGTAAGAAATGAATTTGAAAAAGCCATCTCTTTAAGAGTTATAGATACATCTTGGGTTGATCATATTAGCGCTATGGAACATTTAAGAGAAGGCATTGGTTTAAGAGGATGGAGCGGTGCTAATCCATTACAAGCCTATACTTTAGAAGGCTTTGATGCTTTTGAAAAGATGATGGATGAAGTTGATTCTAAAATATCAGTATTCTTATTAAAAGCTGAAGTAAATCAAAATGCCGAAAGGAAACAAACTATTAAAGGAACTACAAATGATGGTAAAGAAAAAATTAAATCCACTCCTAAAAGAATTAATAAAATAGGAAGAAATGATACTTGTCCATGTGCGAGCGGGAAAAAATACAAAAATTGTTGTGGAAGATAGGCTAAAGCCCGTAAATACGGGCTTTTCTAATGCTCCGAAAACTTCAGAATATAATTTAGATACCTTTTTAGATACCTTCCGGTGAGTATTTAAAAGATATCTAGATACCCTTTTTTGAAGCAAAAATACAAAAAAATTGTATTGCTAAAAAATGCCATAATCCCTTTATTTATAAAGAATTGTAAAGATTTGATTAAGAAAAAAAGATAAAATTTTGTCCACTGCCAAATAGACATAGTGTATTGATATTCAAACTCTAGTATTTTTTCTAAATAAAAAGAAATTATGTTATAATAATAATAGGAGTTGATATTGTGAGTAATGAAGTAATAGAAGAAAAA
>CAZTRF010000061.1:0-4867 GCA_964616495.1 uncultured Muribaculaceae bacterium | reverse complement strand
TCCACCATTTCGTTGCCTCGTAGCCAAGTGGTAAGGCATCAGACTTTGACTCTGACATTTCGGTGGTCCGAATCCACCCGAGGCAGCCATTTATTTTTGTCCTGTTAGCTCAGTCGGTAGAGCATTTGACTTTTAATCAAAGGGTCATGCGTTCGAGTCGCATACAGGACACCATTGATAATAACTCAGTTATAACTGAGTTTTTTCTTGTGAAAAATTGACTTTAATTAATAAATAAGTTATGATTATTTTAGAAATAAAGGGTGATTTTAGTGACTAAGTTTCAGGTTAATTTAAAAACTATAGATGACATTTCAAATAATATAAATAAGATTATGAATTCTTATGAAAATGAGATAAAAGAGCTTTATAAACTTATTAATGACGCTAATAAAAAAACTAAAAATGATGAATTAAAAAATTATTTAAAAGACATTTTAAACGAAAAAAAAGATTTTGAAAATTTTAGTAAAGAAATTTTATCAATAAATAATAAGTTAATAAAAGCTAATAAAAGCTATATAGAGGCCGATAAAAAAGCTCAAGAATTAGCTGAAAAATGTTAGAAAGGCTATAATATGAATGTTGAAGAAATTGGAAATAATGTTATAAAAGTTGGAAGCAACATTAATCGTCTAATTGCTGAACTAACTTCTGAAATTAATAAATTAAATGATTCTAGAACATGGATTGTCGATAATTCTGATTTTATAATTAATTCTTTTAAAGAAAGTATGATAAAATACTCAAAATATTATGGAAATATTTGTAAACAAGGTAATGATATTATAAACTATGCAAAATATGTTTCTCCTACCCAAAATAATGAAGTTGTTTATTTAGATCAATCTGAAGAACCAAAGTATAAAATAAACGAAGTAACAAATGAAAATTATAAAAAAGGAGATAAAGTTAAGATAATTAGTGGCAAATATGAGGGAATTATCGGAACTATTGAAAATATCAGTAATGATGAAGTTAGTATAAAGATTCCTAGTTTGCTAACATCTTTTTTAGTAGATGTTTTTATTAATCAAATAGAAAAAAAACAATAGAGAATTATCATTCTCTATTTGAATATGTATAAGCTATGTCTTCTAATGCTTTACAATATTGATGTAATTGTTTAGATATTTGAATAACCTCTTGGCTAGATTTTAATTTTTGTTGAGATAACTCATTTCCAATCTTTTCTATTCTTTTAGCTATTTCATAGTACTGACTTTTTGACTTTATAATAAAGTCAGTATCTACTTTAATTGATTTTTCATTCATTTACATCACCTTTTGAAACTTCTTCTTTTAACTTTTCCATAGTTTTATAAATTTGATCAGCTAATTTTAATATTTTTTTTGACATTATTTTTAATGGCTCATTATCATTGCCAACTTTCATATCTTCATCAACTTTATAAATTAAAGATTGAAGCATTGCTAATTCTTCAATTTTATTTTCCACTAATTCTTTCACTTTATCCCCTACTTTTCATATTCGCTTAATGTATTATTAATCCAAATATTAAGATTGTTTTTTAATGGCTCAAACCCGTTTTTTGATTCTTTTACTCTTGGCATTTTTCTTTTTAATTTATAATCAATATCTTTAATAGTTAACTTCATTTGTAAGTTTTCTTCATCAATATCTAGTATTTTGCAATAAATAGTTTCACCTATTTGTACATAATCATTAACACTTCTAACAAATAAATTAGATATTTCAGAAATATGAATTAAACCACTATAATTAGAATCAATATTTATAAATATACCATATTTTTCAATACCAGTAACATTTCCTTTAATAATATCCCCAATTTTATATTTCTTCATATTTCACCTCAAGTTAATTATAACATATTTTATTTACTTAATAATAATAATTAGATATAATTGACTCGAGGTGGAATAAAATGGATAAAAAAATTGAAAAAGTATTAAATGAAATAAGACCCTATTTAAATAGTGATGGCGGAGATATTGAATTTGTAAAATATGAAAACAACTATGTGTATGTCAGGTTATTGGGAGGATGCTCTACCTGCCCTCACCGTAATGAAACAATCAAAAATGGTATCTTAGAGGCAATTAAAAGTGAAATTCCTGAAGTCGAAGGAATTATTAATTTAGATCTTTAAGATCTTTTTTTATGATCCAATCAATAGGAGTCATTTTTGCTATTGTGTTCAAATAATTATAAATATCTTTTAAGAAAAGTTCATATGAATCTGCTAAATCAATAATTTCTAGTAATTCTTGATCATCTCTTTTAGCTTCCATTATATCTTCATAAACTTCAAAATAATATGAAGGATATAAAAGACGGGCATAGAACAAATAAAGCATTTCAGAAGTTATCTTTTTTTTTGAAAAATATGTTTCAATATCAGTCCAAGGATCTTTTTGGTTAAAAAAGCTTAACTTTACATATTCAGAAAAATCTCTTATTTCATAATCAATTATAAATTCTAAAGGGTTATAAAAGCTATTTTTGGATATTAAATTTTTCATTTTGCGATGATTAATTGTTAAATTAGAATTTATTTTAGTAAGAGTCTTACTTTTATGAGCATAAGCAATAGCATTTTCTCCTAATCCAATGTAATAACTGAAACTGTTTAAAATAACATCTTTGTTTTTACCTAACTGACTTATTTGATATTCAAAATAATCAATTTTTTTACTCCATAGATCTTCCCAATCAGTTCTTTCCATTAAAGCAATACTATTTTTAATAAGAGTAGCAGAACTAAATAGTAAAATATCGCTTAAATTTATTTTTTCACTACTAGGTAAATATTGTAAAAGAACATAATTATTTTCTTCTACCTTTGAATATATTTCATTAAATCTATTTTTAACAATTTTATGACTATAGACATTATTTTTATAAAGTTCTTGCTGAATTTCAAAAATAACATTTAAATCTTTACTAGGTCTTAAAGATTTAATTAAAACATAATTATTTTCTATTAACTTAAAATAATATGAAGATTCTTTTTCTTCAATTGTTTCTGGATATAAATTATAAAAATAATTAATTATATTCTTCATAACTAATTAATTATATTAAAAAAGCTTAAGTCTATGACTTAAGCTACTTTTATCATTTCTTTAGTTTCTTCTTTGTTTAATTTTGCTCTGCAATAAAAATCAATTATTTTATCTTTTATTGCTTCTTGCTTAATTCTTTCAACCTCTTCTATTTCTTGTAAAAAAGCGGTTAATTCTTCTTTATCAGCTTCAGTTAATGATGATACGTCAGAAGGCATTTGTTCAACAGGTGCTTCTTCAACTGGTTGATATGGAACACTTAAGTCTAAAGGGACAAAAGCTGTGGGAACATTATTATCTGCAACTTCCACATTGTTTTCCAAAGAAACCATTTCTTCAGCGGCAACTTGGGGTTCTTCTGAAAAGTTAGGAACATTGCTTTCAGCAGGTGCAAACAACGTTGGCTCCGGTGCTGGTGGTTCTTGAGTTGCAAACATTGGTGGAATTTCTGAACTTGGAGTAATTAATGCTGGCTCCGGTGCTGGTGGCTCCGGATTTATTATATCTAGTTCAGCTTCAGCTGGAGCTGTTTCAAGAGTTACTTCTTGAGGCAATAAAGCTAAATAATTAGCTTTTCCTCTAGTTAGCCCCTCAGTTGGAACACAAATTGCTTTATCTTCAGCCAAACCTAAAATATTTTGGTTTGTCATATCTATTATTTTGTAATCAGTCATCTTTTAACCTCCGTTTATAATAGCTTTCATTATTTCTTTTACTTTATTCCATTCATCGCCATCTTCAATTTGTCGGGCCATTTCAACACCATTTTCAGTTTTTAATGCTGCAACATATAGTTTTACTAAACTAGTATCAACCACTTCATTTTTAGTGTAAATGACATATTTACTACCGGTTTCAACAATTTCGAAAGCCATGACTAAATCAGCTTCAAACGAATCTCTTCCTTCTGGGCAGACTGTAACCTTTTTTTCCATTTAATACACCCTCTATCCTATGTTAATTATAACATACTAAGTTATTTATTCAACAATTTTTTCAATAATAAAGTGACGACATTCATATGCACAATTATTTTTAATATATTCATCTACATTATTAAAATCATTAATTTTGTTAAAATGTTTATTGCTTTTTTTATTAAAACCTTTTAATCTTAGCTTGTCATAAGCCCAATCACCAACTATATAGTCATAAATCCAAAAGAATTCACCATATTTATTTTGTAATTCCTCTAGATCAAATCCTTCTTTTTCATTTTTTATAACTTGATAAGTGTAATTATCTAACTGAAATTTCATTTCTCACCTCTTTAATAATTCTATTGCCACCAATAATCCAACAAATAATTGAGTAGCTATAAATGACATTAATAAAATTGCATCTACAATAGCATTTCCGCTAGTTAAAACCAATCTTTTAGGTTTTTCATTTATAATGCTTTCGTTTCTACCTCCAGTAACATTGCCACCATCTTGTTCGCTTTTTGTAATAATTTTATTTATTTCCAAAACACTTTTTTCATCTAATTGAAGGACTTCATTAAAAGTAAAACCGTATTTTTCATATAAGTTTTGTGCTAAATAGGAAATCCTATGAACATTATTTTTTTCCTTTTTCCAGTAGTCAAGAGCTGCTTCTCCATTTGTTGACAATAAAAAGTTATAAACTTTAACTGGAATACTACGACTGTTAGGACTATAGAGTGTGTCTTCAAATAAATTGATGTTTTCTTCATCAATTAACATTTTTTTCATTCTACAAATCATCATATCAATAATGTTCTTTTCAATGTCTTGAATCAAAGAATCTTTTTTATATTTTTTAGTTAAGATATATTCAGTATAAAAAACCAGTA
>CAZTRF010000060.1:0-4895 GCA_964616495.1 uncultured Muribaculaceae bacterium | reverse complement strand
AACTTTTAAAAAGCAAAATCTTTATGTTCAACATTATACGTGATATAATTAATTAGGAGGATATATGAAAATAACAATTAAAGATGTTCTTGACGTTTGCAAAGGAATTCTTATTTGTGGAAATGATTCCATTATCTGTAATAATTTCTCTAAAGATACAAGAACTATTAAAAAAGACGATATTTATGTAGGAATCAAAGGTGATAAATTTAATGGTAATTCTTTTTACAAAGAAGCTTTTAAAAATGGAGCTGGAGCCTGTATATTAGATGATAAAGGAGCTATTGATGAAAATATTGGAACCATTGTTTTAGTAGAAAACAGTATAAAAGCCTTACAACAATTAGCCAATTATAAAAGAAATAAATTAGATATTCCGGTTATTGCAGTTACCGGTAGTGTAGGTAAGACTAGTACAAAAGATATCATAGCTAGTGTTTTAGAGCAAAAATATAAAGTTTTAAAAGCTGATGGTAGCTACAATAACCATATAGGATTACCTTTAACTATCTTAAAATATACTAATGAAGATATTATGTTATTAGAGATGGGAATGAATAATTTTGGAGAAATATCATTATTAACAAATATTGCTAAACCGACAATAGCATTGATTACTAATATTGGTACTGCTCATATTGGAATATTAGGAAGTAGAGAAAATATTTTAAAGGCCAAATTAGAAATATTAGAAGGAATAAATCACAAAGGGATTCTCATTATTAATAATGATAATGATTTGTTACATGAATATTATGAATCAGGTAAATGTCCAAATAAAATACTAACTATTGGTATCGACTTTGACAGTGATTATAGGGCTTTTAATATAAATGATTTATGTAATGAATTTAATATTAATAAAACTAAAAATATTAAGATACCTTATGGAACTAAACCATTTATTTATAATAGTCTTTTTGGATATGCCATAGGAAGTTTTTTTAATATTGATGAACAATCTATTAAAAAAGCCTTACTTAACTATAAATTATCAGATAATAGGTTAGATTTGTTTAAAAATAAAGAGGGAATAATGGTTATTGATGATACTTTTAATGCTAACTATGATTCTATGAAAACAGCTATTGAATATTTAAAAAATCAAACTGCTAAAAGAAAAATAGCCATATTAGGCGATATGCTTGAGCTAGGGGACTTTGCTGTAGAAATACATCGTAATATAGGTTGTGAAATAGTAAAAAATAAAATAGATATTTTAATAACGGTAGGAGAAGTATCCGCAAATATTAATGAAGAGGCTATTAATAAAGGGTTTAAAATAAAAAATAGTTATCATTTTAATAGTAATACTGAATTAAAAGAATTCTTAAAAGACTTTTTACAAAAAGACGATATGGTTTTAATAAAGGCTTCTAAAAAAATGCTATTCCCAGAAATAGTAGAATTTTTAAAATAAAGATTAATAAACAACAATATAATTTATTATGTTAAATATATTTGATGAACTTGAACGTTTAAAAGAAGATGACTTTATATGGGTTGTTTATTTTTTTATTGTTTTGGCTAATCTTTTTAACGATAATTTAGAGCGGAATAACATTTTAACAACTAATGATTCTTCTATTAAAAAAATAGTAAATAATGTTGATATAGGAACTCTTATTGCTGCCTTTTTAATATACCTATTTTTTGTTTATCGTAATCTTAGAAACTATTTGAAAAGTAATAAAACAATTGATGAAATAGCTCTTGTTGGTTCTTTGTTTTTTTTAATAGGAGGGGCTTTAATTATTTATGTTAATTATAAAAGATCTTTATCAGATGAATTAGGAATTATATAGACTAAAAGTTGATTTTGTATTATAATCATTATGATAATTGAAAGGAGTAATGAATATGACAAAATTTTGTCAAAATTGTGGAAAAGAATTATTAGAAGATGCTGAGTTTTGCCTTAATTGTGGAAAATCGGTAAAGAAAGAAAGCTTATCATCAAATAAACCTGTTGATGGTAATGGATTTGCTTGGGGTATATTAGGTTTTTTCTTTCCTTTAGTTGGTTTAATTTTATTTATTGTATGGAAGAAGGATCGTCCTAAGGCATCCAAAGGAGCAGGACTAGGGGCTTTAATCGGTTTTGTTTTAGGAGCTTTATCTGTAGTATTAAGTTTCTTATTTTTTACTAAAGCCATTAATTTTACTGGCAGTATCGATAAAAATAATAAATGTGCTGAAGCTTATTGCTATTCTTGCACTAATGGTAGTGCAACATGTGTTTATTATGACGACGATTATGAAGCAGAATATATAACATGCGATTGTAGTAATTAAGGAGTCTTTGACTCTTTTTATTTGACATTTATTTATACTTATAATATTCTAAGATTGCGCTATTTCTTATAGAAAGGAAATTATATATGAGTACTAAAGTGTTAGAATGTAAGAACTTATATAAATCATTTGGTAAAAAGAAAATTATTAAGAATATATCATTAGATATGTATGAAGGGGATATTTTAGGATTTATAGGGCCTAATGGAGCTGGAAAAACAACAACTATTAAAATGATTTTAGGACTTCAATCTATTGATAAAGGAGAAGTTAATATTAATGGTTTTAATATTAAAACAGATTTTGTTACAGCTATTACTAAAGTAGGAGCCATTGTTGAAAATCCAGATATGTACATGTATTTATCAGGTCGAAAAAATTTAGAATTAGTTAGAAATATGTATGATAATGTATCTAAAGAAAGAATTGAAGAGGTTATTAAAATAGTCAAATTGGAAGCTAGAATTAATGACAAAGTATCAAAGTATTCTTTAGGAATGCGTCAAAGATTAGGTATTGCTCAAGCCCTTTTACACAATCCCAATATTTTAATATTAGATGAACCAACTAATGGGCTAGATCCTGAAGGAATTAAAGAATTAAGAGATTTGCTTAAGTATCTAGCCATAAAAGAAAATAAGGCTGTTCTTATATCAAGTCATAATTTAAGTGAATTAGAAAGTTTTTGTAATAAGGTTTGCATTATTAAAAATGGTGAAATAATTGAAACTACTGAAGTAAAAAGCTTAAAAAAAGAAGTAACTAAGACTACCTATTTAATAGAACTTAATACCATTAAAAACATCAAAAAAGTAATCAAAGAAGAATTTGACGTTAATGATAAGGTTATTAGAATTGAAATAGAAAAAGAAAATATTCCTAATTTAATTAAAAAACTAGTTGATGCCAACTATTTGATATATAGGGTATCAGAAGTAGAAATTTCTCTAGAGGATGCTTTTTTAAAAAAGGTCGGAGGTAATAAAATTGATTAAATTAATAAAAAATGAATTATCTAAAATATTTCATAAAAAGTTTATTTATATTATTTTAGGAGTGGCGGCCTTATTTATAACTCTTACTAATGTTATTTATAATTATTTTGATGACATATTCACTTTTACTGATGATTTTCAAATTGAGTATTTAATTGAAGAAAATAAAAAGATAGATTTAAGTAAACCAGAAAACGTATCATGGTATGCTTCTAATCAAGCAACTATAGATATCTATAATTTAAAAGAACATTATGGTAAAGATTCATGGCAATCTTATATTATTGAAAATAAATTATATGATATAAAATATAATATTATTGTCTTAGAAAAAACTTCTAATTCTCTAGATAGTGAATTAAAAAAATATCAAACCGAATATGATAATTTTATTAAAAGGTTAGATAGTGGCAACTGGGAAGACTTTATTAGAGAAGACGTAAAATCATACCAAGGGCAATTATTAAATGAAGAAGAGGCCTTAAAAGAGGCTAAGGGTAGTATTGAAACAAAAGAAATTACTAAAAGTATTAATATTATTAAACTAAATATTGAAATATTAAATATTCGTTTAGATAAAAACATTCCTTATGGAGATTCTTATTTAGATACTGCTATTAATAGTTATTACAATAATAATGTTGCAATTTATGATATTGATGTTGATCGTCTTAAAGATGAGCAAAAATCCGAATATCAAAATTTAATTAAAGAAATTAATGTTTCTAAATATATTATTGATAATAAAGAAAATATTAATAATAGTAAATCGATGAACGGAATTTATAAAAACTTCTTTGAAGAATATACATTTTTAATAATAATTATTGTAATTGTGATAAGCGGAAGTATTGTTAGTGAAGAATTTAATAAAGGCACCATTAAATTATTGTTAATAAGACCATTTAATAGGACTAAAATATTATTAAGTAAATATTTAACTACTATTATCATTACTATATTTTCAATAATTGTTCTATTTATTATCCAATCGATAATAGGAGGATTGTTCTTTGGAACAGATAGTTTATCGATACCAGTTGTAAACTATAACTTTAATACCAATTCTTTAGTTATTATGAATATTTTTAAATACGTTGGATTGATATTCTTAACAAAACTACCAATATATTTACTAATTGGATTATTTGCTTTTGCTTTAGGAACTATTTTTGGTAGTGGCGCCTTAGCAATTTCAATAACCTTTGTCTGCTACATAGGATCTAATATTTTAAATATATTAGCAACTTCATACAACGTGTCATTTATGAAATATTTTATAACTTTAAATTGGGATTTTGGACAGCATTTGTTTGGGAGAATACCTGACTTTAAATATATAAATTTAAGTTTTTCTATAATAACTTGTTTAGTTTATTTTATAGTTATTTTTACAACTTGTTTTATAGTTTTTAAAAAGAAAAATATAAAAAATATTTAAAATAAAAATAAGTATGGTATAATATTACTGTACTTAAATGCTGAAATAGCTCAGTTGATAGAGCAACCGCCTCGTAAGCGGTAGGTCGTAAGTTTGATTCTTACTTTCAGCACCATTAGTTAATTACTTGTACTTTTTGTACAAGTTTTTTGTTTAAAAGAATG
>CAZTRF010000059.1:0-5163 GCA_964616495.1 uncultured Muribaculaceae bacterium | reverse complement strand
GCTGTATCCCAAGCATGTCCTAAATGTAATTTACCAGTTACATTAGGAGGAGGAATAACGATGGTAAAGGCTTTTTTAGATAAATCTCCACTTTCAAAGTATCTATTTTTAAGCCACTCATCATATTTGCCTTTTTCAACATCTTCATAATTATATTTTGGTTCTAACATTTTTAATCCTTCTTTCAATAAAAAAAGTTATAACATAAGGACGGGAAAACCCGCGGTACCACCTTATTTTATAACTTAGTTATACGCTCTTCGCAGTTAACGCCTACTTACGTAAATGCTCCAAAGTTACATTCATTATATTTATATATTAGTTCACACCAACCACTAACTCTCTATAATATAAATTATAACTACTCCTCTTCTTCATAACATTTTGTAAGGCCATTATAACTTATATTTAATTTTTTTTCAATAAATAATTGTTAAAGGCAAAAATATATAGTATAATCTTATTTAGAATAATAAAGGAGTTTTGCTATGGAACTAAAAGAATTTGATTTTGAAAATACCCCAATAGTTGATATAGTTAATGAAATTATCGTTGATGCTGTCAAAAAAGGGGCCAGCGATATTCATTTTGATCCTCATGAAGACTCCTTAAAAATTAGGATTAGGATTGATGGCGATTTAATTGATTATGCTATTGTTCCTAATGACTTAAAAAAATCAATGATTCAAAGAATTAAAATTATTGCTAATATGAATATAACTGAAACAAGGCTTCCTCAAGATGGAGCTATTTCTAATACTTTTGAAAATATTGATGTTGATTTACGTGTTAGTTCTCTACCTTTAAATGCTGGAGAAAAAATAGTTATTCGTATTTTAGATTATACTCAAAGTTTAGATGGCCTTGAATCTTTAGGATTCTCCGAAACAAACTTAGCAAAAATTAAAAAAATGATTTCAGTTCCTAACGGAATTATCTTAGTAAATGGTGCTACCGGTACTGGTAAATCAACCACCGTTTATGCTATTTTACAAAAATTAAATACCGAAGATCGAAATGTGGTTACTGTCGAAGATCCTATAGAAATGGATATTGAAGGAATTAATCAAGTTCAAGTTATGCCCGATATTGGGCTTAGTTTTGCTAGTGCTTTACGAAGTATATTACGTCAAGACCCGGATATTATAATGATTGGAGAAATTCGTGATGACGAAACCGCTCGTATAGCTGTTAGAGCTAGTATTACCGGTCATTTAGTACTATCTACTCTCCATACTAATAACTCCTTAAATACTATTGAAAGACTTTTAGATATGGAAGTCGAAAGATATTTGTTAGGTTCGGCTCTAACCGGAATCGTTAGCCAAAGATTGGCTCGACAGTTATGTCCAAAATGTCGAATATTAAAAGAAGCTACTCCTTACGAAAAAGAAATATTTAAAAGAGCTATAAATGCCGATGTTAAAGATTTGTATACTAGAAATCCTGAGGGATGCCCGAATTGTATTAATGGGTTTAAAGGAAGAATTGCTATTCAAGAAGTTCTAAATATGAATCAAAAAATAAAAGATGCGATTGTCAATAACATTAAAAAAGATGAGTTAAGAAAATTAGTTTATGTTGATAGCAATGTTACTACTATTTTGCAAGATGGTCTTCAAAAGGTTTTGGCAGGAGTTACCACATTTGATGAAATATTAAAAATTATTGATATTGAAACTGACTTTTTATCTGAAGATAATGCTTCATTTAAAAACGTTTTAACCGGAAAAGAAAATATCTCCGTAAAAGAAGATATTCCTAATGATACATTAAATATCAGTGAACCACCAAAAGAAGAAATACTAGAGCTTTAAATAAAGATCAATTAAATATTTTAATGGTGACATAAAAATATAAGTTAAAATAGTCCCAATAAGCAAGAAGGGTCCGAAAGGAACTTCTTTTTCTTTTTTTAAACAAGTAAATATTAGAGCAAAGGGAATAGTTATCAGACAAGATATCACAATTGACATTAAACCAAATTTCACCTTTAATAAAGAACCAATTACTATTCCTAATTTAACATCTCCACCACCTAAAGATTCTTTTTTGAAGAATTTGTCTCCTAGCAATTTAATTATTAAAATAAACCCAAAGACTACTAAAGAAGAAATAGCACTTAAAATTAATTCATTTAGTCCTCCTTGAAAATACTTAATTATTAAAATACCAATAGTTATTAAATATACAGGCCAATCTAAGATAACTAAATATTTAAAATCACTTACTATAGTAATAACTAATAACGATGACATCAGAATCATTAATAAGGTATCTAGCGTATAATCAAATATATAATACGAAAAAGCAAATAATAGTCCTGTTAAAAATTCAATCAAAATGGTTAATGGAGAGATTTTTTCATGACAGTAATAACATTTCCCCTTTAAAAAGATAAAAGAAAAAAGAGGAATCATATGATACCATTTTAATTGGGTCTGACATTTATCACAATAGCTATTTGGAATAACTATTGATTCTCCCCTTCCTCCTCTTAATCCCGTAACTAGAAAAAAAGATCCAAAAATTGCCCCGATATAAAATAACAATAAATATAATACTATTTCCATAAAACCTACATTTCTATACTACTGTATAAGTCAAACATTGGTATTATAACTGATAGAATAACTACCCCAACAATAACTGCTAAAAAGACGATTAATATTGGCTCTATTAAGCTTTTAATAGTGTTTACCGAATTACGATGCAAATCTTGATAATATTCACTAACGGTAAGCATCATACTAGCTAATTCACCTGTTGATTCACCAGTAACTATCATAAAATAGGCCACCTCAGGAATAGCCCAATGATCTTTAAAGGCATCTGATATTTTATCACCTTTTGCAATATTAGTAATGGTATTATACATAATATCTTTATATATTTCATTTTTAGTAATATTTGATAGTATTTCAATGCTTTCAGTGATATAAACATTATTTTTTAATAAAGAAGCAAAAGTTTTAGTAAAAATAGTCATTTCATTGTATATAATAATATTCCCAATAACCGGTAGTTTCATAGCAAAGGTTTGCATAATAATTCTAAAAGCTTTAACTTTTTTATACAAGAAAACCATGATAATAATAATTAATATAATAATTATTATTAGATAAAAAATATTAGATTTTAAGAAATTTGATATATTTATTAATACTAAGGTAGTACCGGTAATTTTAATTCCTGATTGAGTATAAATACTAGTAAATTGAGGTACTACATAAAGCATAATAAAGGTTAAAACTCCTACCGCAAAAACTAATATTACTGATGGATAAGTCATAGCACTTACCATTTGCTTACGAGTTTTTTCAATCTCACTATAGTAATCAGCCATATCAAACAAAGTTTCTTCCAATTGACCGGTTGCTTCAGCAGCCTTTATCATATTAACTAATAGTTCAGGAAAAGCATGAGTTTGTTTTTCCATAGCTTTACTAAATGATGATCCCATCGTTAATTCATAGACTATTGAATCGAATAGTCTTTTTCGAGAAGTGGTTTTTCCCATTTGATTGCCTAATATTTTTACAGCTGTTGTTAAAGGAATACCACTTCTTATATAGGTTCCTAATTGTTGGAGCCAAAAAACTAAATCTTTATTCTTTAATTTTGAACCTTTTAACTTTTGGCCATAATAAAAATTAATCCACTTTGAGGTTATAATTTCATACACATCATAGCCTTCATTAATTAAATAAGAGTTAACATCAAGTTTTGAATATCCGTAAAAACTTCCTCTAATTATTTTACCATCTTTATCTTTAGCCGTATATCGATAGGCTTGTAAAATTTCGCTTCTTTTAGCTTCGGCTGATTCCGGATCAATAAATAAAAGACCTTTTTGAGCCAATTTATTATCGTTAAAACTTTTTATTATCGATATATTATTAAGTTTCTCCAATAATCCAACTTTCTTTTTTCCTTTTTTTCTAAGATTAGGATTTGTTGTTGAACTTTTATCAACCTTTTTAAAAGACTCTCCTATTCTTTCAAATGGAGCTTTTAAACCTTTATAAGCATATTTAAAAATATCTAAAACCCCATTTAAACAGGCAACAATTCCTTTAAATTCATATTTAAAGAATAAATATATTAATTTAAATAGTGTAAAAGCACCTTTTAACATATAAAATAAAATATCTAATAAATATTCTATAAAATAGCTAGAAACTTTGAAAAAGCCAATAAAAAACCATCTTACTACAGTAGCTATAGCCTTAAATGGAGCAAAAAGTATATTTAAAAATTTATTATTTTTTATTGACAACCCCATCAATAAGCCTCCTACTATAGTATCACTATTAGAATTATAACATAGTTAATTATTTTGTTAAACAAAAAAAAGATGAAGAATAAAATATTATGAGGGATTATATGTTTAATAATTTTGATATTGGAAAAATATTGACTGGATTTAATAAAGCTTTAACTGTAGCTGGTAAAGCTTTGCCTTTAATTGAGGAAGCAAGGCCAATAGTAAATAATGCTAAATCGTTATTAACTAGAAAAATAAGTAACAATCATCATGAAGATAAAAAAGAAACTAATAATCAATCTAATAATAATTCTCCTACTTTTTTTCAATAATTACATCGAAGTTATATCTTTTTGACTTTTAATTATTTTATTTTCAATTTGAACTCTTTGAACTAAAAATAATAAGATAATTACATTAAGGTTGAAACTACCACCATAACTTAATAGTGGTAAGGGAACTCCGGTTAAAGGTATTAAAGCAAAGACTCCTAATAAATTAATTAAAATATGAAGAAGTATAAAGATAAAAGTCCCATAACATATAATCGAATTCCTTAAGTTTTCGCTATTTTTGGCTATTTTTAAAATTCTCCAAAGTATATAACCATATCCAACAATAATAAGGCTAGCAACAATACTACCTAATTCTTCAGCTATAATTGGAAAAATAAAATCGGTATGAGCTTCTGGTAAATACAGATATTTTTGAGTGGAATTACCTAGTCCTTTTCCCAAAAGGCCGCCATTACTTACAGCTATTAAGCCATTACATACTTGATACCCAGTATCCTCAATGTACCTAGAGCAAGGATTTTTAAAGGTAAAACGACTAATTTGCATATCATTTAACCCATTTCCTATATAGACGAAAATAGCTACTCCAATTATCAAAGC
>CAZTRF010000058.1:4172-5245 GCA_964616495.1 uncultured Muribaculaceae bacterium | reverse complement strand
ATTTATGCTACAAACGAGAAATGGAAAAAGGACAGCATCGGCCGCTTTAAAAATAGCAGTTGATTTAGTAAATGAGGGTATGTTAACTGAAGAAGAAGCTCTTTTAAAAGTAGAACCTCGTCAATTGGATCAATTATTACATCCAATGTTTGATGGAAAAGCTTTAAAAGATGGCAAAATAGTAGCAACGGGATTAGCAGCTTCACCCGGAGCGGCTACTGGTAAAATTTATTTTACAGCTGAAGATATTATGAAAGCTCATGAAAAAGGAGAAAAAGATTTACTATTAGTTAGATTGGAAACCAGTCCTGAAGATATTGAAGGAATGAACCTAGCACATGGTATTTTAACTGTTCGTGGAGGGATGACTTCTCATGCTGCAGTTGTTGCTCGTGGAATGGGAACTTGTTGTGTATGTGGCTGTGGAGAATTGAAAATAGATGAAGATAGTAAGACTATTACTACGAAAGATGGTTCTATTTATCATGAGGGAGACTTTATGTCACTAGATGGTTCTACTGGAAATGTTTATGGAGAAAAATTAAAAACTGTAGAGCCAGAAATTAGTGGAAATTTTGGAACATTTATGGGATGGGCTGATAAAGTTCGTCGCTTGAAAGTTAGAACTAATGCCGACACTCCAAAAGATGCTATTCAGGCTCGTAAGTTTGGAGCAGAAGGTATTGGATTATGCCGTACTGAGCATATGTTCTTTGCAGAAGATAGAATATTTAATTTTAGAAAAATGATTACGGCTGAAACTCTTGAACAAAGAGAAAAGGCTTTAGAAGATATTCTTCCTTATCAAAGAAGCGATTTTGAAGGATTATTCATGGCTATGGAAGGGGATCCAGTAGTTATTCGTTATTTGGATCCACCACTTCATGAATTTTTGCCTCATACTGATGAAGAAATTAAACCATTAGCTGAAAGCTTAGGAATGACTTTTGAAGCTTTAAAATCAAGAGTCGAAAGTTTAAAAGAATTCAATCCAATGATGGGGCATAGAGGGTGTAGATTAGCTGTTACCTACCCCGAAATAGCTTGTATGCAAACTAGAGCAGTTATTGAAG
>CAZTRF010000058.1:0-4154 GCA_964616495.1 uncultured Muribaculaceae bacterium | reverse complement strand
CTATTAATGTCAATAAAAAGGGAATGAATGTAACTCCTGAAATAATGATTCCATTAATTGGAGATCCAAAGGAACTAAAATTTGTTAAAGCAGTAGTTGATGAAACAGCAAAAAAGATAATCGAATCAGAAAAAGTTAAATTAAATTACTTAGTAGGAACGATGATTGAAATACCAAGAGCTGCTTTACTTGCTGATAAAATAGCTGAAGATGCAGAGTTCTTCTCATTTGGAACTAACGATCTTACTCAAATGACATATGGTTTCTCTAGAGATGATGCAGCTAAGTTTTTACCAGATTATTATAGTAAAGGTATCTTTGAATCAGATCCATTTGCTAAATTAGATCAAGATGGTGTTGGCCAATTAGTTAAAATGGCTGTAGAAAAAGGTAAATCAACTCGCAAAGACATTCATTTAGGTATATGTGGTGAACATGGTGGAGATTCAGCAACAGTCGAATTTTGTGATAAAGTAGGACTTGATTATGTATCTTGTTCTCCATATAGAGTACCGATTGCAAGATTAGCTGCAGCTCAAGCCGCTTTGCAAAATAATAAATAATAGTAAAGACTAGGATATCTAGTCTTTTTTCTTTTTTATTATTAATAAAAAGAATTATCAATAGATATTAGAATATCTTTAAAAAACAAATAAATTACTTTAAAGTAGCCTTTTTATTTGATAAAATATAATAGGTGATAATATGAAAATATATTATATAAATCATAGTTCGTTTTTAATTGAATTTGACGATAAAGCTCTTTTATTTGATTACTATGATGGGGCAATTCCCAATCTTTCTAAAGATAAACCTATTTATATTATGGCATCACATAGTCATGAAGATCATTACTCAAATAAAATATTTGAGATATATCTTTTTAATAACAAAAAATACATTTTATCGGATGATATTAAATCTAAAAAAGAAAACGTTATTTTTGTAAAGGCCAACAATGAATATGAAGTAGATGATTTAAAAATTAAAACTTTAAGATCTACTGATGAGGGTGTAGCCTTTTTAGTTAAATGTAATGATAAAGTAATATTCCATGCTGGAGATTTAAATTGGTGGCATTGGGAAGGTTATCCTCCCCGTTATAACGATTTAGCAGAAATATGTTATAAGAACGAGATAAATAAATTAATTAACGAAAAAATAGATGTAGCTTTTATTCCTTTAGATGATCGCCAAGAAAAAGCTTATTATTATGGGATAGACTATGTGATGGAAACGTTAAATATTAAAAAGTGTTATCCAATGCATATGTGGAATCATTATGAAATTATAGACCGATTAAAAAAAGAAAAGTTTGCATTTAATTATAAAGATAAAATAGTAAATAAAGAATTTTATATGATATAATAAATAAGAATAGAGGAATGTTATGAAAATTTTATGTGTTGGACATTGTACCTATGATATTAGTTTACCATTTGAAGGATATCCGGAAGAAAATAAAAAATATCGTATTGAGAAAAGAGAAGAAGGTAGTGGTGGACCTGCCTGTAATGCTGCTTATTTATTAGGCAAATGGGGTATGGATGTTTCCATGGCCGGAATTGTTGGCAATGATGAATATGGTAAGAAAGTAACTGAAGAATTAAAAAGTGCAAATGTAAGAACCGATTATATCGAAACATCGTATGAACAGAAGACTAGTACCTCTTTTATAATAGTTAATACTAAAACTGGTAGTAGAACATCTTTTAATCTTCCAATGCCTTATATTCCTCTTAAAAAATGTGAATTGGACTTTTCGCCGGATGTTATTTTAGTAGATGGGCATGATCATCTTACCTCAAAAAGACTTCTTAGCAAATATGAAAAATCAATAACAGTTTTAGATGCCGGAAGATATAAAGAAGAAATTGTTGATCTATGTAAATTAGTAAAATATATCGTATGTTCTAGAGAATTTGCTGAAGAAAGCACAAAAATAAAATGTGATTTTAAAAATAAGTCTACATTGGCGGAAATATATCAAAACATGAAAAATAAATTTCCTAAAGCAGAAATTATTATAACTTTAGAAGAAAATGGAGTTTTATATTGTGAAAACAATAACATAAAACTATTACCAGGAATGGATATAGCAGAAAATGATACGACTGGAGCTGGGGATATTTTTCATGGAGCATTTGTTTATGGATTGGCTAATAATTTTGATATGGAAAAGGCTTTAAAATATTCTAATATAGCTGCTGGGATATCATGTACGAGATTTAATGCTAGACAATCAATTCCTACATTGGAAGAAGTAACTGCTGAGTATGAAAAACTATGATATGTTTCTAGATATTTATCCCCAATTAGATCTTCATGGAGAATACACTACTACGATAAAAACGTTAGTAGAAAACTTTATAAACGATAATATTAAATTAAAAAATTATAAAGTGGTTATCATTCACGGTAAAGGAACAGGAGCCTTAAAAAAAGAGCTTTATTTACTATTAAAAGAAAATAAAAAAGTAATATCTTATAAATTAAATAATAATCTAGGAAGCACGATAGTAGAGTTAGCCATTTAGTAATATTAATTAATATTTGACAATTTAAAATAAAAGTGTTATTATGAAAACCCTTATATATATGACAATATAGGTGATTACTTGACAAAACGCACATGCTGTGCTATAATTGATACATAACTAGGGGATTTGGGGGGATAATTTATGGCAAGTTTTGTTTTAGATTATTTTAATGAAAACGAATATAAAAAATTAGAAAGAGCCTTAAAGAAGTATAATATGTTAGCTTATAAAAAGCTAAACTTTGATTATTATCCATCTTTAAGAAACGGAAAATTTGTTGGGGAATTAATAAGCAAGAATAAGAAAGATAATTCTTATACTTACGAATTAAAACTTCCTACGGATCATATGTTTAGTCAGGTTCATGGTGAAGTAAAATTAGTTTACACTGTTTATGCTAAAGAAGAAACAGTTATGTTAAAAACGTTAACACCAGAAGATATATTAAGTGAAGGACATAAATCAGAGTTAACAACATATAAAGGAATTATGATTTCAAAAGCCAATGCTAATAAGGATATGTTTAAAATTGATTTATTAAATGCCTTACAAAACAAGTAATTTTATACTTGTTTTTTTCTTTTAAAAATAATATAATTTAATAGCACATCAGAAAGGAATTATATTATGGGAAAGAAAACTTCGATGATTATGCATACAGACTTATATACTGCAGAAGAGTGGTATAAATTGACTTCAGTTGAAAAGGCAACTGTAATGCAGCAGGTTAAACTTCTTAATGTAATATTATCTAAAAAAAATAAAACACCAGAAGAAGAAACTATTTTAAGATCTTTTGAAGAATTGCATAATGTCAATTTAGGAAATAGGCCTATTGCAAAAGAACAAAATAAGACTTCCCAAAAATAATTATTGCAACTCCTAATTCGTTGTGTTAAAATTGATTGGTAATGGACCTCTAGCTCAGTTGGTTAGAGCATCCGGCTCATAACCGGGCGGTCGTAGGTTCGAGTCCTACGAGGTCCACCATTTTATTGCAGGCATGGCGGAACTGGTAGACGCACTAGCCTTAGGAGCTAGCGGAGTAATCCATGGGGGTTCAAGTCCCTTTGCCTGCACCAAAAAGAATCGAAATGGCTTTAAAAAGCCATTTTTTAATGGAATATTTTATTTGAAACGATTAACAAAATAAAAGTTATATAACATAAGTAATGCTTGGATTCTTTAATTATTAATTGAATAAAAAGTGGTACAATATACTTATAAGATGAACATGGAGTAAAATTTATGGAGATAGAAAAACAATTAAGCCGTTTTTTAGATGTAAAAGGCCCTATCAAAAATTATCCAGCTAAAAGAAAATTAAAAAATTTATGCTTGTTGTATGTAGGTAATAAATTTATAAAAAGCAAAATATATACGGAAAAAGAGGTTAATAATCTTATTAATGAATGGATTTGCTTTAATGATCCGATCACATTAAGAAGAGAATTATATAATAACCGAATATTAAATCGAGAGAAAGATGGTTCCGCTTACTGGTTAGAAGAAAGATTACCAGCTCTTAACGGAGAAGGAATGTTTAATGTTTAAGATTATTTATGATTATCTAAGTTTTGTCAAATAGCAATAATTGTGATATTATAGATATAA
>CAZTRF010000057.1:0-5534 GCA_964616495.1 uncultured Muribaculaceae bacterium | reverse complement strand
AAATAGGTTCTACGATTCATTATAAACTCTGGTAGCATGATTTCCTTTCTTTTTTTCATACGAAAAAAACTTATCTATTGTTAAGATAAGTTTATCATAATTAAGCCCTTAGAGCAAGGTTAATCAATAGCTTTTTCAATATTGGAAACAACTATTTGATATTTATCAAATCTTTTAGTTACCTGTCCTATTATTTTAACTAAGTCCCCTTTAGAAAGATCTTTTAGTAAATTAACCTTTTTGGGAAATATCACACATGATATTTTTCCATACTCATCAGATCCATCAACAAAAGCCATTTCTTCTCCATTTTTAGTTTTTATCTTAGATAAGGTATCAATCATAATAATAGTTTTTATATTTTTATTAAAATAAGATATTAAATTATTGCTTTTAATAATATTTTTTTGATATTTACTAGCTGGATGATTAGAAATATAAAAACCAAAAGAATCTATTTCATTTTGCATTAAAATATTTTTACTATATTCTTCATATTCTTCAATAATTGGTTTTTCTACTAAAGACTCATCTAAATCATGTATAAGCTCTGCATAAATAATAATATTATCTAAATTATTAATGATAGTTTGATGATTTAAATTAAAAGATTCAAAACAACCAGAATTGATTAATGATTCAACTGCTTTTTTATTAACACATTTATATATTCTAGCCATAAAATCGAGAAAACTTTTATAATATCCATTTTCTCTTTCAGAAATAATAGCATTACTGGCACTTACCCCAATATTTTTAATTGAAGTAAAGGGCATTATAATATTAAGATTATCTACCTTATAGGTATTATCACTTAGATTAATACTAGGCTTTATTACTTTAATATCATGTTTTTTAGCTTCATCAATATATTCTTTAGTCTTAATTTCACTACCTAATGACATGTTTAATAAATTAGTAATAAAACTGACCCGATAATTACTTTTTAAATAGGCCATTTGATATCCTAATAAAGCATATGAAACCGAATGGGCTTTATTGAAGCCATAATTAGCAAATTTCAAAATATAATCAAAGGTTTTTAAGGCCACACTTTCTTTATAACCGTTTTTTAAAGCATTAGATATAAAGTGCTTTTTTTCATTTTCCAATACATCTTTTTTCTTCTTACTCATAGCTCTTCTGACAATATCTGCTTCTGCATATGAATATGAAGCCATTTTATTTAATATTTGCATAACCTGTTCTTGATAAACAATAATACCATAGGTATCTTTTAAAATCGGTTCTAAAGAAGAGTCAATATAATCTATTTTTTCTTTTCCTTCTCTTCTTTTAATAAACGAATCAATATTTTCCATAGGCCCCGGTCTAAATAAAGCTACAGCATTTACCAAATCAATAAAAGATGATACTTTTAATTTGTTTAAAAAGTTCATCATACCTCTACTTTCAAATTGAAATATTCCTACTGTATCAACAGTATAAAATAAATTTAAAGTCTTTTGATCATTTAAGTGTATTTCATTTAAATTAATTTCTTCATTAATTGATGCCTTAACTAGTTTTTTTACATTACTAATAATTGTAAGATTTTTTAAGGCTAAAATATCCATTTTAATAAGTCCAATTTGTTCTAAGTATTCCATTGTAAAACCAGTTAATTGGATGCCTCCACTAATCGTTAAAGGAATAATATTATTTAAAGGATCATTACTTATGATAATACCAGCTGCATGAGTAGAAACGTGACGTTTTAATCCTTCTAATTTTAAAGATATTTTATATAGCTTTTCTAACTCATTATGAGTAATAAACGATTTTAATTCTTTGTTATTTAAATTGTCTTTCAAACTAATTTGAGGATTTATTAATCTGGCCAATTTATCAGTTAGACTATCATCTAATTCTAATGTCCTAGCAACATCTCTAACTACTTGCTTACTTCCTAGAGTTCCATAAGTCATAATTAAAGCTACATAATCATTGCCATATTTTTCTCTAATATAGTTTATAACCTCTTCTCTTCGATCAAACTCAAAATCAAGATCAATATCAGGCATGGTAATGCGTTCTTTATTTAAAAACCTTTCAAATAATAAATTATATTTAATAGGATCAACATCAGTAATTCCCAAAGCGTAACTAACCAAACTTCCAGCAGCACTTCCTCTACCTGGTCCTACTAATATTCCCTTCTTTTTAGCATGCAAAACATAATCATAAACAATTAAAAAATAATCAGTAAATCCCATTTCTTTAATAACACTAAATTCATACTTTATTCGATTAATATAAATATCGGGAATATTATCGTCAAGCCTTTTACTTAGGCCTTTTTTTATTAAGGCACTTAATTTTGCACTGCTATTAGGAATAGCCGGAATATAATTTTTAGAAAAATCCAATTCTAAATTAAATAACGATGCAAAATTAAAAGTTACATCTTCATCGCTTTTGGCTATTTCTTTAATCAAGTAAACATCATCTAAATCTTCTAATTCGGTAATAGGTTTTAAGTTTTTAATACCATCTAAATACTTTAAATAAGATTCATCGGTTTTATTTAAACATAATACTAACTTAGCATAAACAATATTATTGGTGATAAGCAAAGCATTCTTTTTTTCTTCATCATCTTTATAAGCAATATATGTAATAAAATATTGGCTTATTTTTTTAAATAAATCAATGTCTTTAAAACTTATCAAAGCTATAGTATTATCCCCATATAAAGAAAAATCATTTTCACTAATCTCTCTTTCATTTTTAATATTATTTATTTTAATTAAATTATGATATCCTTTATTGTTTTGGGCATATAAATATAAATGGGTATTATTATAATTAATATCTAACCCAATAATAGGCTTAATACTATTTTTTTGACAGAAATTATAAAATTCCATTACGTAACCTAAATTATCATCTACTATCCCAAGACATGGTGAAACATTATTAAGACTATTTATTTTAATTAAACTCGTTAGTAAACTATAATCGGTTTTAATCATTAATGGTACATACATAATATTCACCCCATAACTAGATTTATTATATCATTTATATTTAGAAATTGACAATAAACGATTATTGTGTTAAAGTTTTTAACGTGAGGAGGAATCATAATGGCAGTTAAAGTAACTAACAAAAAACCTTTATTCGGAAATAGCAGAAGTCATGCCTTAAATGCTACTAAAAAGAAACAAAAACCTAATTTACAAAAGAAAACAATAGATGGTAAAAAAGTTATCATTAGTACTAGAGAATCTAAAAAAAATAAATAGTTAAGCTATTTATTTTTTATTTATATTCCAGATGTATAAACATAAATCGTATTATTAATATATTGCAAAGAAATTTTATTATTTGCCAAGCAATAAGTTCCATCACTTAATAATATATATCCTTGAGCTATCAATTTACTAATATAACTATTATAATCATCTATATTAGCATTGGTTAAAGTATTTTTAAGGACAAATGATGAAATGCTTTTATTTGTTTCTGAATAACCAGTACAACTTTCACTAGAAATTACACTGGAGGTGCTGGTTTTGTTTGAAGTATTACTAATAGAACTAGATACTTCTTTTTTTGTATCTAAGCTTGTAGAAATATTTTTTGAAGAATTATTACTGTTAGAACTGGATACTTCTTTTTTTGTATCTAAGCTTGTAGAAATATTTTTTGAAGAATTATTGCTAGTTTGAATATCATTATTAGAAATTACAACTGATGGCAATGAAGTCTCTTTTTTCAAAAAAGAAGTTTCATTAATAGCTACAGAAGCAACTACTCCTGTAGCGGTCGCTACACTAGGAGAAACATTTGAAGAAGTTGATACGTTTTCAACTACTGGGGCAGATTCTTTTGGATAAATAACGTCAGCTTTATTAATAATCACTTCAGCATTCCCGGAATATCCTTTGTAACATGTGACTAAATTAGAATAATCATTGCTATGAACATTTTCAACTTTTATAGCTGAAGCATTCATGTTATTATATGAAACTTTTATTTCTTCATTAGGTAAAAATTTTTGATTTTTAGTCACCGTAGTAATATCATTTAATAATTCTGGAGAAATAACATTATTTATTATTCCATGAGTACCACCTTTTATTTGATAATAAACAGTATCCACACCGCCATTATTTAAATAATTATAAGTCATTTTTCCACTTGACGAAGGTATAACCTTATCATCGTGTCCATTAAAAATGATTATTGAAGTTCCACCATCTTTGATGGTTGCCGCATCTTCTTTGTTAGCGCCAGGCCAATATCCCGCTACAGATACATAAGATGAAAAATAATCAGGGTTCTTAGCAACAAGTTTAAAGCCAGCTATAGCTCCAGCACTATATCCTATCAAAGACATTCGGTCACGATCGGCATTAAAAGTATTAGCCACTTTTTCAATAGAATTCATTAATTCTGGACTTGATGGATCCCAAAGATGATCAGTTACTGGAACATAAACTATAGCATTCATATTCATTCCTTCAGTTAATAATTTTCCTAATCCTGCTTTATTGGTATCTTTTCCGCACCCGCTTGTACCACCGCCCGATAGAAAAGTAATCATCGGTAACTTTGTACTTAAATCACGCCCCGGTGGAACATATATATAACATTTAAAGCCAAATTCGTCGGTTGATTCATATCTTTTATAACCGCCTTCATATTCGATACAATCCAGCCAATTTATATCTGATATGGTCTTATCCATACTATCCAATCTACTTAAAATATCATTTTCAATGTCAATGATATTCCCCATTTCTTTATTCCAACTATTAAATAGTTCATTGAATTCACTTATCTTTTGAAATGTTTCCCCGAGCAATTTACTAGCTATTGTCTTTAAACTGCTTCCTTTTTTAAATCCACTGGGAATCCTTGGTATACTAGATATTGCACTTACAACATTTCCATAATTTCCAGCCAATAATTTCATTTCAGTATAAGCATTTTGAAAATTTTCAACATTATATTCTATATTATTCATATTATTTTTCTCCAATTATTTTTAATAACATTAGCAGTTAATCTTCTAGAAGTTCTTCCGCCTTGGTTTGCAATTCATCATGAGCCTCTATATAAACATTTTGAGCATTAGATATATATTTAGAAAGTTCAATAATTAAATCATAAAATTCAGGAAACTTTTTTGATAATAACAAATAATTTTCTGTAACCAATTTCGATTTTTGACTATTCCACCCTTTTTCTAAAGTAGCTATATTTTTATCTGAATTGTTCAATATTTCTTTCATCTTATTAGCCGATAAAGTTAAGGAATCGGCTGCTTCTTTTACTGGATCAATTTTCATTTTTTCAATTGTCATTTTTATCTTTCCTTTCAATATCCAAATATTTATTAGCGTCTTTTTGAATATTAATTTGAATATTTTCGCTTTTATTAGCCACTTTGGTTAAGGCATCTCCAAATATTTCAATTACTTTTCCTAAGTTTTCCATTTCCTGTTTGTATGATAAAGCCTTGTTAATAAAAACATTAAGATCTTCTCCTTGCCAAACTGTTTTTAAGTCTTCAATAGTTTTAA
>CAZTRF010000056.1:0-6123 GCA_964616495.1 uncultured Muribaculaceae bacterium | reverse complement strand
CCTTCAATTTTAAAAGAGGCTTTAAAAGAAGCTCATAAAGCTCGTATGAAAATTCTTGATGTTATGGAAAATGTCTTACCAGCACCTCGTGAAAATTTAAGCCAATATGCGCCAAAGATTAAACAATTAATGATTGATCCAGAAAAAATAAAAGATGTTATTGGTCGCGGTGGCGAAATGATTACTAAAATTATTCTAGAATGTAGTAATGTTAAGACGGTTAATGATAAAGATGCGGTTAAAGTTGATATTGAAGATGATGGTAGAGTAATTATTTATCATACTGATTATGAAGTGATTAATAGAACTGCTCAAATGATTGAAAACATCGTTAAAGAAGCTGAAGTTGGTCAAATATATGAAGGAAAAGTTGTTAAAGTAGAAGACTTTGGATGTTTTGTAGAACTTTGGGAAGGATGCGAAGGATTGGTTCATGTTTCTCAACTTGCTTATGAAAGAGTTAATAAACCTAGTGATATTGTCAAGGTGGGAGATAAAATTATGGTTAAGTCATTGGGTAATGATAATCGTGGAAGATTAAACCTTTCTCGCAAAGAGTGTTTACCTAAACCAGAACTAAGACCAGATGCAAAACCGACAAAAGAAGAAACACCTAAAACCGAATCAAGAGGATTTTTTAGAAGAAAAAATAAATAATTAAAAGGAAATAGTGATTTTTAGGAGAATATATATAATAGGAGGTTATATGAAAAAAAATCTTATTGTATTTATTCTTTTTTTTGTACTTATTTTACCAGTGAAAGCTTCTAGTGAATCACCACCATCATTTTTAGATAAAGAAAACATTTTTGAAGGAAGAGGCAGCTACTTTTTATGTGATACTAACTATAATTTGCATAATTATGAAATAAAAAAAGAAAATTTAGTTAGAAGCGAAATTAGCGGGAGTTGTTTAATAGTAACAACCTTAAATGAACCTGGTTATGGATATACTATTTTAAAAAATAAAACTAGTAATATTTCTTATACTATTAATTATCAAATAGTGGCTGGCTATTTTGAAATCCAGCAAAAAGACTTTGAAAGCGGAGGATATTTTACTCAAGAAACATATAATTTAGGAGGTTTAACTTATGAAATATATGATAAAAGCAATAATTTGTTAGAAACGTTATCAATTCATAAAGCTTTTAAAACGGTTAAAAGTAAACTCTATATGCCGGGTATGTATTATCTTAAGCAAGTAAGTGCTATAGAAGGATATGAAATTCAGAAAGAAGCTATTTTAATTTCTTTAAACAAAACTAATGAAGTAAAGAGTATCTTTTTTTATAACAAACCAATAACGATTAATGAATTGGTTGAAGAAGAAAAAGAAATAAAAAATGAACCAATAGCTAGTGCTTCGAGTGAAAAAGAAGATTTGGAAGATACATCGCCACTTACTGAAGAAATAATTAATCCCTATACTGGAGATAATATAATAATGTATAGTTTATTGTTAATAGGTAGTCTATTAATAATATTATTCATAAAAAAAGCTCTTTATTGAGCTTTTTCTATTGCTTCATCAATTATTTTAATATTTAGTTTTCTTCTTTTTTTACTTTGTAATATTCCATGAATAATAATTCCTAAAATTCCCACTACCATGTAGATAATAGCCAACGTTAAAATATTGTTATAAATAGGATTAAGCAAAGTATTAATTAAGGTCTTTACTCCCTCATCAAATGATAATAATATAATAATATATTCTTTAAGAGCAAATATAATTAACAATATAATTCCTAAGACAATAGCTGGAATACCCATATAGTTTAAAAAACTATAACAACACCATCTTAATAAAGAAATAATACCAGCAAATAAAATAAATCCTAATATTAGGTATAAAGAAAAATATTTAGTGTTAACAATATTTATAGCATCTAAGATAGGCTTTATTTCTGCTTCTTCATTACTCAAATCGGCATTAAATTCATCACTGAATTCTTCAAAAAAATTGTCAATGTAGGTTTTATCTTCGTTAGTTATTTCAATATTTGATTTATTTAAAGCTTTTAGTAATTCATCACTATTGATAGACACGGGATTATTATATATTTTTGCTATTACTATTTCACTTACATAATTATTAATAGCATTATCAATATCTTTATTGTTCATAAGTTTATTCATGAGGTCTTTGCTAATATTGGCACTTTCTAGTGAATCTTTTAAAATATTTTTTACTGTGGCATCCTTATCTACTTCTAATGTATTATTATCCCCAATAATTGAACCAGCAGGCAGATTTATCAAATCTATTTTAGTAATATAACTTTTAATTCCATCTTTAGTTAAAAAAGAATTGCTAACCTTAACAATGGTAAATAAAGTTAAATAAATAAAAAATAAAATTGATACTAAAACTGCTGTAAAACACCCCAAACCCTTTAAAAAACTTTTCATATCTCATACTCCTTTAATATAATTATAACAGAAATTAAAAATAGTGCTAAAAAAAATTATAAGTCATAGTTTTTATTAGGTGATTTATGAAAAAGATTATTTTAATTATTGGCTTATTTTTAGTATTAATGCCTGGAGTAAAGGCTTTAGATGATTTGGCTCCCAATTCTAAAAGTGCTATTCTAATTGAGCCTCAAACTAAAACTGTTTTATTTGACAAAAACTCTCATGAACAATTGGCACCAGCTTCAATGACCAAAATAATGAGTCTCTTGCTTATTATGGAAGAAATAGATAATGGTAGGCTAGATTATGATGATTTAGTTTTAATCAGTAAGAATGCTTCTAATATGGGGGGGAGTCAAATCTTTTTAGAAGAAGGCAGTAGTGTTAAAGTAAAAGAACTTTTAAAAGGAATAGCAATTTCTTCGGGCAATGATGCTGTTGTTGCTTTATCAGAAAAAATAGCTGGTAGTGAAAGTGCTTTTGTTGATTTAATGAATCAAAAAGTTAAAAATTTAAAATTAAAAAACACTAATTTTGAAAATAGTCATGGGTTAGATAGTGATAATCATTATTCAACAGCATATGATATGGGAATGATAGCAATTGAATTATTAAAACATTCTGACATTTTAAAATATACAAGCATTTATGAAGATTATTTCAATAAACCAGATGGTAGTAAAACTTGGCTAGTTAATACAAATAAATTGGTTAGATTTTATGAAGGTATAGATGGTTTAAAGACCGGGTATACGGGAAAAACCTTATATTGTTTAACGGCTACTGGCATTAAAAATAATATTAGATTTGTAAGTGTTGTGATGGGAGTACCATCTAGTGAATTAAGAAGTAGTGATACAGTTTCTTTGCTAAGCTACGGCTTTAATGGTTATAAATTAAATGAAATAATTAATAAAAACAGTAAATTAGGACAAATTAAAATTGAAAAAGGTAAAAAAGAATGGGCTACTTTAATATCATTAACTAATGAGGTAGAACTTTTAAAAAATACTGAGGAAATTGTTAAATATCAATTTAAAATTGAAAAATACAAAGCTAAAGCTCCTTTAAAAGTGGGTGACATAGTAGGTAACTTAAAAATACTTAAAGATGAAAAAACCCTTAAAGAAATATCTTTAACTATTAATGAAGATATTAAAAAAGCTAATTTATTTGACCTTTTTAAAAGAAATTTACGAGATATTACTGGCTCTAAAAGTTAATTATAAGATGTTTTGTCGAAAGTGTTTAAATAACACTTTTTTTACTCTATATTTATTTTGAGGAGAAAGTATGTTTAATTTTAATTATTATTTAGAAATCAGAAAAGGAATATTGTTTATTAGATTAATTGGAAATTTAAATAAAAATATATCTAATTATTTTTATAATCAGGTATTTAAATTAATCATTAGTAATGATATTAAATACATAGTTTTTAATTTTAAGTATTTAACAAAAATAGATAAGAAGTCAAAGTTTACCATTCAATTATTAGAAGAACAAATAAAGGGAGAAATTTATTATTGTAATATTTCAGGTAATTTAAAATTACCATCTTCTTTTATTAAAAAATCAACAACTAATGAAATAACAGCCATGCATTTATTGGAGATATAACATGGAAGAAAAAACCATAATTGTTCAAAAGTATTCTTATATAATTAAAAAATTGATTAAAAAGTTTTATGGTCTTAATTACGAAGATTTATATCAAGCGGGAGTAATGGGGTTATTAAAAGCTTTGGAAAACTATAAGTATGAGGCCAACACTAAATTTTCTACTTATGCTTATGACTATGTATTTGGAGAAATGTACCAATTAGCTCTTAGTTTAAAAAGCCTAAAAATGAATAGAGAAAATTTAAAAATATATAAAGAAATTGAAAGGGCTCGTGAATATTTAACTCAATTTTATGGAAAAGAGCCCTCTATTAAAGAGTTGTCTTTATTTTTAGAAATGGAAGAAAATAAGGTGGCTGATGTCATTATTAATGCTAGAGAAACCTTAAGCTTGAATGATCCTTTAGGAGAAGAAGAAACCGAAAGAATAGAATTTATAGCTGACAAAAAAGAATCAAACTGGGATGATTTAATAACTTTAAATGATGCAGTTTCATCTCTTCCTTCCCCTGAAAAAGAAATAATTATAAGTAGATATTATAAAGATTTGACTCAAAGTGAAACGGCTTCAAATTTAGGACTATCTCAAGTAATGGTCTCTCGACTAGAAAAGAAAACTTTATCTCTTATAAAAAATAACATTGCTGCTTAGAGGTATTTTATTAACAAAGACTTCCATAATATAAATGGAGGTTTTTAAATGGATTATAAAGAATATCAAAAAATAGTAAAAAAGGAATCTACTAAAAACAATAAACTTAGAAATGCAGTTATTTCTTTTTTTATAGGGGGTGGCATTTGTTTACTGGGAGAAATAATAGCTAATTTATTAGTTATGGTTTTTTCAATTTCATCAAAAGATGCGGTTATTTGGATGATGATTGGAGTAGTCTTTATAGCCATTTTATTTACCGGATTAGGTTTTTTTGACAAATGGGTAACTTTTAGTAAAGCGGGTTTAATAGTCCCTATAACAGGATTTGCTCATTCCATAAGTTCGGCAATGCTAGACTATAAAAAAGATGGTTTAGTGCCTGGAATAGGATCTAATACCTTTAAATTAGCTGGGAGTGTTATTTTATACGGAGTGGTTACAGCTTTTCTTTTAGTGATAGTGAAGGTGGTTTTAAATGGCTAGTTTTAAATATAATAATGTTTACTTAAATGATTATTACTTAGTAGTGGGTCCATATGAATATAATGGCTATATTAAAAAGTGTAATCGTCACATTGAAGAATTTTATAATAAGGAAAAAACTTTTGAAAAATCAGAAGTTAGCTTTCAAAAAGAAGTACTAGATAATTTATTGGAAAAAGCTGAATTAAAAGATAATAAAGTAGATTTGGTTGTTGGGGGAGATCTTTTAAATCAAATATCTGCAACGGGATATAACATAAGAAATTATGATTTGTCTTTTTTAGGAGTCTATGGAGCTTGTGCCACTTTTACCGAATCTTTAATAATTTTAAGCAATTTCATTGATAAAGGACAGATTAATAGAGGAATCGCTATTACCAGTTCTCATAATTTAAATAGTGAAAAACAATTTAGATTTCCTGTAGAATATGGAGCGCCTAAACCAGAAAGAACTACTTTTACAGCAACCGGTGGAGCAGGCGCTATCATAAGTAAAACTAAATCAAATATTAAAATAAATTCTTCTACAATTGGCCAAATGGTTGATTTTAAAATAAAAGATCCTTATAACATGGGAGGAGTAATGGCTCCAGCTTGTGCCAAAGTAATTTACAACCATTTAAAAGATTTAAAAATAGATGCTAATTATTATGATTTGATTTTATCAGGTGATTTAGGTTTAGGAGGCTCAAAGATTTTAAAAATTTTAATGAAAAAATTATATAATATTGAATTAAAGAATTTAGCTGATGCGGGAACAATGGTTTACCGAAAAGAACAATTAACTTATGATGGTGCAAGTGGACCGACAGTTTTACCTTTTGTTTTTTTTAGTCGAATATTAGAACAAAAAAAGTATAAAAAAATATTGCTAATAGGTACCGGAGCTATGCATACACCAGTAATGGTAAATCAACACGATAGTCTGCCGGCAATAGCCT
>CAZTRF010000055.1:0-6201 GCA_964616495.1 uncultured Muribaculaceae bacterium | reverse complement strand
ATATCTTATTTGAATTAACATCAGGGTTATATGTTTGAAAATAAGCAAAAGAAAAGCCCAGCAAACAAATTACTGCAAATAAAGCACCAGCTATTAAATAAGTTTTTCGATTCATTACAAACTCTGGTAGCATAATTCCCTTTCTTTTTTGTACACAAAAAAACTTTATCTATTCTAGATAAAGTTTCCCATAATTACCCCCCCCCGCAAGGGATTTTTACCAATAAACATTCGCTTCTAAATCAACTATTATTTCATTATTAAGGCTAACTACTAAAGTTCTAGTATGAGCATAGTTAACCAGTATCGCAAGCATTATGGCCACAAATAAGATAAAAAATGTGTATACTAATGACATAGCTATAAATCCTTTTTTCATAATTATTCCTATTCAAACTTCGATAGTTTATAGGCACCTATAAACCCTAAGAAACACAAAACCAACCCAATTGAAGTACTAGTAATATTCCATCCTGATAATGGAATGAAAATAGCTAATATAGAACTTAAAACAAAACCAATGATCCCATAATAGGTAGGCACTTCATATTTTTTTAATAACCATTCTATTAATTTAGCTATTAAAAATATTCCTACTACTATCCCTATTCCAAAAGGAACTAAAACCATCAATGAATGGCCTATATGACTAAAATCAGTTATCTTACTAATGACTTCTACTATTGGTTCATAATATCCTAATAGCATTAAAACAAAAGAACCACTAATACCAGGAATAACCATAGTTGCTGCCGCAACTATTCCAATAATAAATAATAAAATAACTTGTTTAAGATTAATAACATCTAGATTAACCGTATTATTTTTAGGAGTTAAAAAAGCAAATAAAACTATTAAACCAAAAGTAATAATAAATATTATTATATAAGATATTTTAGGTTTGGTTTTATTTATTTTATTACATAAAACCGGTACTCCTCCTAAAATAAGTCCTACAAATAATAAAACAGTTTCTATTTTATAATTGGCCAAAGAAAAGTTTATTAGCTTACTTAAGGCCAATATAGAAACTACCGCTCCTATTCCAATAGGAATCAAAAGTTTTAAATTTTCTTTAAATTTACTAAAAAAGTGAGTTACAGCTCCAATAATTTTTTCGTATATTCCTAAAGTAATAGCCAAAGTTCCTCCACTTACTCCAGGAACAATATTAGCTATTCCAATAACAAATCCTTTTAAAAATAATAATATTGTTTGTTTCATAATTTCACCTATTATAAGTATACTATAAATCTCAAAAAAAAGGAAAAGATATTTTTCATCTTTTCCTTAAAGCGTGAGTTTGAGTTCGTTTTTTGTTGTAAAAGAGTTTATTATTTTTTTATATTTTGATTTATCTAAATTTTTATATCACTTCTCCTTTCATATTTACATCATACCTTATCAATATGAAATCTAAGTGAAGAAAATATGAAAGTTATTTCTTAGTGTCAATATAGAAATAAAAAGTTGAACCTTTACCTTTAATACTTTTTACTCCATATTCATAATCATGATAGTTTAATATTTCTTTTACTATTGAAAGTCCAATACCTGTCCCTATCTTACTACGTTGATGATTTTTCTCGCTTTTATAATACTTGTCCCAAATATACTTTAATTCTTCTTCATCAATTCCTTTACCACTATCTTTTACTGAAAATAACAATCTGCTTTTCTCTTCTATCAATGAAATAATAACGGTCTTATCTTTACCGGTATAATTAAGAGCATTATTTACTAAATTATACATAACCTGATTTATTTTATTTTTATCAGCATTAATAACAGCTTTTTTTAGACCTTCATATTTAATTTTATAGTTTTCACTATCCGCTAAATATTGATATCTTTTTATTAATTCTTTTATTTCTTTTACCAAATCAAATTCAGTAAGAGTTATATCTTCTTTTGACGCCTGTAATTTAGACAAATCTAAAATATCATTAACTAAAATATTTAAACGATCAGTTTCTTTAATAATAGTATCTAAATTATCATTTCTTTTATTTTTATCTTTGTATGTATAATCTTTTACCATTTCAGCATAAGCCTTTATCATTGTTAATGGTGTCTTCAAATCATGGCTAACGTTAGCCATTAAATCTCTTCTTAATTCTAAAGACTTAGATAATTCATGAGTAGTATAGTTAAGAGTGTCGGCCAGTTCATCTATCTCTGTAATTCCATCTTTTTCAAAACGAACATCATAATTTCCTTCGCCCATTTTTTTAGCACTTTTGGTCATTTTAATAATTGGCGATGTTATCCTTTTTGATATAAAATAAGACATAAAGCACCCTATTATCATTACAATTAAAGTTATGTATATTAACTGACTTTTTAGTATCACTGTCGTTGAATTTAAATCTTCTAAAGTTGTATATATAAAAACAAAATAATTATCTTTTTTCATACCATATAATAAAGATTTTGTGTTTAAATTAGGATTAGTTAATTCTAATCTACTTGAAGTATTTCCATTAATCATTCCTACTTCAAAGTTAATAATTTTGGGATTATTCTTTCCTAATTGACATCCTTTTATTTTACTATTATAGGTCTTAATTTCTGAGTTACTAATTTGTTCAATGCAAATATTATTTTCATAAGCTAGGGTTTCTAACTTGCTATCTAGATTTTCCAAAGGCTCTTCTTTAATTTCCGATTTAATATTATTCATAGTATTAATGGTATATTTTTCATAAAAAAAGTTTAAAAATACTATTTGAGTAATCCATAAAATAAGTAAAATAAACACTACAAAAAGCACTATATTTAATAGTGTTTTATAAAGCAAACTATTTTTCTTATTCTTTAAATTCAAATTTATACCCCATTCCTCTAACCGTTATAATATTTTGACTATATTTTTTTAAAGATTTTCTTAAAGTTTTAATATGGGTATCAATAGTGCGATCATCCCCATAAAAATCATATCCCCATATGTTAGATAATAACTGTTCACGAGACAAAGCTATATTTTTATTTTGAACCAAATATTTTAATAAGTCATATTCTTTAGGAGTCAAGACCAGTTTTTCTTTACCTACATAAACTTCATGTCCTTCATCATCAATAACCAATTCATCAAAAATGTATTTTTTAGTTGCGGTTTTATTTCTTTTAGTAACAACCTTTATTCTAGACATCAATTCTCTAGGAGAAAAAGGTTTAGTTAAATAATCATCTATACCTAAATCAAAGCCATATAATTTATCAAACTCTTCATTTCGAGCTGATAAAATAATAAAAGGAACAGGTTTAATTTTTTTAATTTCGGCTATTGCTTTATAACCATCCAATTTGGGCATCATAATATCCATTATAATAACATCAAAGTCTTCTTCTTTAACCATTTTAATGGCCTCTAACCCGTCTTCCGCCTCTAAAACGTTATATCCTTCCATAAGACCATATTCTTTTATAACGTTTCTAATTAATTCTTCATCGTCAACAACTAAGATTTTCATACTACCACCCGTCTACATATTATAATATATTTGTGAAAAATACATGAAGTTTACGCTAAAAAATATTTCAGATAATAAAACCATACACTAGCAAAACCCATTATACAAAAAGTAATTAAAAGAATGTTATGTTTGTTTTTATAAGGGTATAAATACAAAGCAAAGATTCCAAAAATATAACGATATAAACTAGGACTAGCTAAAGCTTCCCAGGCTTCAGCGTTTCTAAAAGAAAAACTTAAAAATAGAACTGATAATAAAGTATATAATCCTAAAAATAAATCTTTTTTAATAAATTTAAAACCAATAACCATTCCAAAAATATAAGAAAACCAATTAAAAGCACTTACCAATATACAAAACCAATATCCATTGTGATTTAAAATCACTTTAATATCCCAGATAAAGGCATGAATTGGAGTAGTAAATACTCGGTACCAAATATCTCCTTGAACTGTTACAAAAGTAAGAAAACTACCAGTTTTAATATATAAGTACACTGGATATACACAACCTATAACAATAGCTATTAACCCATAAGCAATTATCTCTTTTAACTCTTTTTTTTCGGTTTTTAACTTATATTTTCGATATAAAATATCTATTCCCATGGTTAACAGTAATATACATCCTATATTTCTGGTTAAAATACTTAGTCCTACTATAAAACTGGCCGGAATATACTTTTTTTCACGATAAAGATAAAAAGCCCATAATGATAAAAAAATAAATAAACTCTCAGTATAAATAACTGATGTGTAAATTAAAATAGGAGTTACTAAAAACCACTTAATATTCCTCTTAACCATTTTATAAATAAGAATGGTGCTTAGATAAGTGAAAACGTTAGATATCAATACCCCTATTAATTGATAATTAATTCCGGTAATACCAATCAATCTTATTAAAAAAGAATATAAAGGAAAAAAAGCATATAAGAAATCTCCGGCATAGCCATATTTGGCCAGATTTAAATAATGAATAGCATCATAATTAGATAAAAAGTCTACCCCTCCAGTTTTAATTAAACTAACAATTAAAACTAATATAAAGGGTACTCTCGATATTAAAAATAAAATACTTACTTTTTTCAAATCTTCTTTTTTCATCATTATAATTATAATAAAAAAACTAGAATAAATCTAGTTTGTTATTCATTTACGTTATGATATATCTCAGTAATATCTTCTACATCATTTAAAAGGGTAATAAATTTATTAAATTGGTCTAATGATGCTCCGGTTAGTGTAACCTTATCTTTAGGATACATGCCAGTTTCATCAACAATATAATCAACTTTAGGGTTGATTAATTCAATAACATCTTTTACTTTATGAACATCGGTAGGATTCATAGTAATGGTAATCTCATTATTCTCTTCTTCATAATCAATTATTTCAATTTCTGAATCCAATAATTTTTCAAAGAGTTCTTCGCTATTAAAACCTTTTATTACTATAATACCTAGGTTATCATAATTATAAGATATACTTCCAGCACTACCCATTTTAGTTTTGGCTTTATTACAAGCCTCTCTAATAAAACTTATTGTTCTATTAACATTATCGGTTAAACATTTGGCAATAACTGTTGATCCTTCAGGCCCAATACATTCATAATAGACAGTTTCATAATTTTCTTTATCATTGCTAGCCGCTTTTTTAATAGCCCTATCAATAATATCACTAGGAACCTGTTCTTTTTTAGCTTTCTCAACTATTCTTTTTAAACTAACGTTAGAATCTATTTCAGGAACTCCACTTCTAGCTGCTAAATATATTTCTTTCGCATAAGTTGAATATATTTTAGCTTTTATTGCTCCAGTTTTTTGAATACTAGCTTTTCTTACTTCATAAGCTCTTCCCATAATTATCTACCTCCTCAGGATCTCTCCATCTTATTTTTTTAAACTCTTTATAAGGCTCTAAAAACAATTCGTTTTTTCGATTGGCATCACTAATATTAATATAATTCTCATCGTATGAAAATAAAATATTTCCTTTTTCACCCCTATCATAGCCATATAGAATATCGCTACTAAAATCATAGGCAATACTTCCTACCGGTTGAAAGAATGGTTTATTATCTCCATAGCATCTATAATCAAATAAAACAAAAGGATTTTGCAATTTACATGGTCCATACTTACCAGTTAAATAGTCCATTGCTTTAAAAGAAGTATATATTCCCGGAAACATAATAATTTCTTTATCACCAGTAATTTTATTCACTATTCTATCAAGAAAAAATTCTACCTCATCCCAACGGCTATAATAATGAGCTAAATAGGCTCTGTCTTTTGTTTTGATTAAAATAGCAGTACATGTTCTTAAAAATGTTGTACATATTAGTGGCTCATTAATACTTGTTATTTTTATTCGACTAGTAGGAACTAATAAGCCTTCCTTAGTTTCAAAAACTTTTTTACTTTCTTTTAATTTCATGATTATTAATATTCACAGTTATTAGGAGTTCTTGGAAATGGTATTACATCTCTAATGTTTTCTATTCCTGTTAAATAAATAATTAATCTTTCAAATCCCATTCCAAACCCACTATGAATACATCCTCCATAACGTCTTAAATTTAAGAACCAATCAATAGTATCTAAATCAACGCCCATTGTTTTAGCTCTATTAACAAGTTTTTCATAATCTTCTTCTCTTTGACTTCCACCAATTAATTCTCCAGCTCCTGGCACCTCTAAATCAACAGCAGCTACCGTTTC
>CAZTRF010000054.1:0-6330 GCA_964616495.1 uncultured Muribaculaceae bacterium | reverse complement strand
AAGTGAGACATTTTCCAAAGATAACACTTAAGACATTATCATAAGATAAACATAAAGAAGAAATGCTAAATCGAAAATAATTGCATATTATTTAAAAGTATGTTAAATTAGATAACTGAGACAGGTGATATAATGGAAATTATAATGTTAATAGTATCAGTATTATTAATAGCAATCGTTTTACTACAAAGTGGTAAAGCCAGTGATGCTAGTCAGATAATTACTGGAGGAAATGAATCTTTATTTAAAAATCAAAAAGAAAGAGGATCCGAACTATTTATTAGTCGTTTAACCCTTTGCTTAGGGATAGCTTTCTTTGTTATTGCTTTCTATATTTTTATTACTACTACTTAAAAAGTAAGCAAACTTTATGTTTGCTTTTTTATTGACTTATTTTCTTATTTAGTTTAACATTTTATTAGGAGAATGACTGTATGAAACTATATAAGAACGAAAAGGGTAATTTTAGATGGGCCTATACATTTGATTTGATTCAGAATAACAAATTACTATATAAAATTCTTGCTATTTATGTAGGATTAATTCTTTTGCTTGGATTAATTTTAGGAATTCTTTCTAAAGATTTAAATAAGACTATTACTATCTTTTGCTTAATTTTATTAGGGGGAATATCTTTAATATCAACCCTTTATTATATTGGAACTATTTTTAAGCCTGGCGAAAAGTTTACTTTATATGAAATGAATGATGAAGAAATTAGAATTGTTGATAAAGGAAACGAGTATAGCAAAGATAGAATTAGAGTATGGCTTAAAGAAAGCCTAGAATTGAATTGTGGGGCTATTCATATTCCTTTTAAAGAAATAGAATATATTAAAGTGAATTATAATAAAGAGATGATTGAAATTTTTACTCAAAGTAAAAAGAAAAAAATTTATATAAATAATAATTATTTAGAATTTTTAAGTGAATTTATTAGGGGAAAAATGTCTTTTACAAAAGGTCATAATTAAATAAAAAGCCTTAAATTTTGACACTATTTTTTGTGATGCTTTTATGTTCCTTATTTAAGATGCTCTTTTTTTCAGTAACAAATGTAAATATTTTTAACAAAATTGTAGATTTTGCTTATTGATATATGTTACACTTATTTAGTAATATACGAGGGTATTTTACGTAAATAGAAAACATAGAAAGGAAGAGAGTTTATGGAAAAAGATCGAGGAGGAAGAGTATTAGGCATAATAGCAATATGTATTGCTGTTGTAGGTTTGTCAATTGCTTATGCATCATTGTCACAGACATTAACGATTAATGGTACTGCTACCGTTTCAGGAAACAGCTGGGATGTTCATTTTGTAACAGGGACTTTAAGCACAGCTGCTACAGTTGGACATGCTAGTGTACCTGACACTGATCCTATTGCTTTAGGAACAACATCAGTTACTTTGCATGAAGTCACATTAGCAACTCCTGGAGATGAGGTATCTTATACTTTTGATGTAACAAATGCTGGGACTTTACCGGCTATTATCAAAACTTTTACCTATAATACTCCAACTGTAACTGCAGGATCTACTGGTGAAACTAAAACTGCTGATGAAGCTTTAGTTAGCGGCAAACTAATTTATAAGTTGGTTTATTACAATGCTAATCCAGCAAATGAAACAGAAGTTGCAGTTAATGACACTTTAACTGCTGGTCAAACCAGGAAATTAAGATTAATAATCGGTTACGACGCAACAGCCACATCTGTACCAACAGCAGACGTAGAAATTGCAAACTTAGGAGCAACTATTATTTACGGACAGAACTAATATTTATGGGCAAGAGAGTTTAACTCTTTTGTCCATGAATAAAAAGGAGCTAGTGTATGAAGAGTACTGATAAAGTTACAATTGTTTTATTATTAGTTACGTCTAGTCTTCTATTTAACTTATATCTTGGAACTGTGTTTAATCAATATTATTATATTGGGGCTTGCTTCGGAATCGTTCTATTGTTAAAAATATTAATTGGTTTTCCAAGAGAAAAATTACTTCATACTAAAGATACAATGCAACAAATATTTATTTATGCATTTTTATATTTAATATTTACATACTTGTGTGGCATATTTACTGGTTTTTTTGAAAGCTCATATAATTTAACTTTCAAAGGAATTATGATTAATATAATACCAGTAATCCTCTTGATAATTGGTGAAGAATTACTGAGATATCAAATCTTAAAGAAATCAAATTCCAAAAAAATAATTCCAATATTATTGGTGACCTCTTTTGTACTACTAGATGTACTTTTAAAATTTCGTTTATATAATTATCACCAAGCTACTGAATTATTAAAATGTTTAGGAACTGTTATCTTACCTAGCATATCAAGGAACATTTTATTAAGCTATGTAACACTTAAAGGCGGCTATAAGCCAACTATTTTATATAGACTTATTATGGAATTACCAATATTTATACTACCAATAATCCCTGATTTAGGTGATTATATTAAAGCAATTTTAGAATTTGCAGTGCCTATGTTTTTATTACTTAGATTTAATAGCTTATATACCAAAGAAAAAATATCTTTTATAGGTAATAAACGAGTAATAAGAATAATTAGAAACACTTTTATTGGCATAATAATTGGAGTTATGGTTTATTTTATTTCTGGACTTTTTAAATATTATGCTTTAACTATAGCAAGTGGTTCTATGGAGCCAAATATTAAGATTGGTGACGTTCTAATTATTAAAAAGACCAATTCTGATGAATTAAGCATTTTTGAAAAAGGGGATGTTTTGGCTCATAACTATCAAGGAAAGACGATAGTTCATAGAATTATTTCTATTGAGAAAGAAAACGAAAAATATATATTTCAAACTAAAGGAGACAATAATAACGGTAATGATAATTATGAAATAACTGAAGAAATGGTTATAGGGAAGGCTATTTTTAAAATTCCTTATATCGGTTATCCTTCAGTTTGGTTAAGTTACCTATTAATATAGATGTGAAAGGGGTGCCTTTGTGAAAACTAGAGATCAAAAATACTACAAGCAAACTGTTTATCGTCGAAAATTAAAATCATCTGTTAGTATTATAATTAGCATTTTTGCTCTTATTGTATTTGGCTTTTTAGCAGTTTTTTGCTTTAATAGATCATACGAAGGACATATACCAAAAGCTATTTATTACAATGAAACTAGTGATTTAGATTATAAAGTTTATTTAAAAGAAAACGATATTTTTGAAACTGAATACTTAGAAAAAGATATGCAATATGTTGCTAGTTTAATAGACCATATTGATTTTTTGTTTAATTATAATTTTAATTCATCAGCTGCTTTTGATTATAATTATAAATACTATGCTGTAGCTAAAGTAGTGGCTTATGAGCGAAGTAATCCTAAAAAGGTATTATATACTAAAGAAGAAACTATTTTACCAGAAGTGTCTACTAATATGGTAAACTCATCTCTTTACAGTGTTAACAAATTAATTTCTATTGATTATGGTAAATACAATGATTTAGTGGGGGCTTTTAAAAAGAACTATATTTTATCTTTAGACAGTACATTGACAATAACTTTTTATGTAACCTTAGATGGGACATACAAGGAATTTTCTAAGCCTATTAATAAAGAACAAGTAATGACAGTAGAAATACCTTTATCAGAGCAAACTGTTGATATTAAAATAAACTATAATAAAATAAATAACGCTAACATTATTGAAGCTACTAGTGAAAAAAGTGAAATGAACATCATGTATTTCTCTTTATGTATAGTGTATGTTATATTAGAAATAATTATTGTAGTAAAACTGGTTAGATTATTTGTAAAATTAAATAAGCAAAAAACTTACTATAGTAAGGCGTTAAATAAAATTATGAAAGAATATGACAGCATCATTGTTAAAAGCAAAAATATACCTTCTTTAAAAGATTATAACATTATTGAAGTTGAAAGTTTTGAAGAATTATTAGATGCAAGAGAAGGGGCCGAGAAATCAATTTTGCACATTGAGCTTAGACCTAATCTAGAAAGTTTATTTGTTATTATAAATAATCAATTAGCCTATATTTATATTTTAAAAGAAGAGCAGAATAACAATGAAGAAAACTAATAGAATAATAATTTCTGTAATAATATTAGGCTTTTTCTTTTTGAGTGTAGGTTATTCATCACTTACAACTGTATTAACCTTGGGAGGAACTGCTTTGGTTGCTGGCGAATCGAGTCTTAAAATCGAAACCGTTTCTGGAGCCGTTTTATTAAATGATGCTACTGAAGCCTATACTCCTAATTATTCTGACAAAACAATAACCATGAGTGGAGATCTACCCAATTTAGATTCTACTATTAGTTACTATATAACTTTTAAAAATACTACTGAAATTACCTATGATTATGATGAAATTAATGAGTTGGCTAAAAATAACGTTAATGTTTCTTATGAAACTATTGGGCTTAATACTGGCTTTTTAATAATTCCTCATAGCGAAGCTACTATTAAAGTAACAATAAAATATCGTAGTGTTGTTACTGTTTTGCCGTCAGATACGGACGTAGCTATTAGTTTTGAGTTTTTATTTCTTGAACATCAAGGTTTAGCATCTGCTGCTTCTTATACTTCAAATGGTTTAGTTTTAAATTTAAGAGGTTATGATTTTGCGGCAAATGGGAAGTGGGTGGATGCCACAACTAATCATCACGAATTTACTATTTTTGGAGACGTTTATCAAGATCCCACCAAAAATATGTATGTTTTTGATGGAAGTGGCGACTATTTGACAGGAACTCTTCCTTTTATTCCGGCAACCGGAGATTTTACTTTAGAAACTTATATCGAAACTCAAAGTGCTGCTTTTGGAACAACGGTAGATCAAACAGTAATTTCTCAGGTCGCTAATGCAAGTAATAGTAGTGGTAGATTTAAAATTAATGTAAAAAAGCAATCAGGAGTATTTCCAAATACGAGTTTAATTACCTTTTTTAGTAACAATTCTTCAGCGTATGGTAATTCTCCGCCAAGTCAACAAACAGCCTTTATTACAGATATTGCTTTATCAACTAGATATCATCTTCAATTAATAAGAACCGATAATAAATTATATTACTATGTTAATAATGTTCTTACCAATACCGTTAATATTGAAGCTGATGCTTCTATTTCCCAAGAAAATATGAAAATAGGTCGTTTTAATGATGCCAATACTCAATATTTAAAAGGGAATATCTTTGCCATTAGAGTATATAATAGAGCCTTATCGGATAATGAATTGGAAACTAATTACACGGCCGATTTAGAAAACTATCCGACTGAGGCAGGAGTAGCATCTAATGAACGTTTAGTCGATGAAGCTGTAGCTTATTCTTATGCTACAGCTGGTGAAGGACTATATGCCGATGTTTCTGGCAAACTAATATTCAAAGGATCTAATCCTAAAAATTATCTTCAAATAAATATTAATGATGATGATGGCAGTGGAAATATTACTACTACTAGTGAGACATATCGAATAATTTCATTTTTTCCTAATAAGATTGCCAGATTATTAAAAATTTCTAATCCTTTTACCAGTATAGCTTATGATACTGAAGGATTAAGAGATAATAGTAGCAATACTTACTGTAACAGAGCTGCTGCTAATGGGTGTAATGCTTGGACTGAGTATGGTTTATTGTCTACTGTCAATGGGCAAAAAGATGGAGTTGCAGCTAGTGGAAATGTAGGAACTGAAGCTTCTTTAAACATTTATTTGAATACTACTTACTATGATTCATTAGATTCAAGATTGAGGGATATTATGGTAGATGGAATCTATAATGTTGGAGGGGTGGACTTAGGTGCCGACTATTCTTTGGCAAAGTCTCAAGAAACTTCTAAAACTTGGACCGGAAAGGTAGGATTAATGAGTTTGGTTGATACAATGGAAGCTGGACTGGTGACGTCTAATTTAGATGTAGGCGGCATCAGTGGTAATTATATTACAGCCAGAGCTTCGAGCACAATTAATTATTGGACTTGTACTCAAACTTCTCACAATAGTTGGGATGTTTGGATGGTTACTTTACCATCTACTATTAGTAAAAGAAGAGCTAGCCGTATAAATCAAGATGCAGTTTCTTTTAATGCAATGCCTACTATCCATATTAATAGTAGAACTATTGTAACTGGAACGGGAACCAGTGCTGATCCATATATATTAAATCTTGAATAATATTGAGTTCTTAAAATTTTTATAATAAAAACATTTTAATTACATTGTTGCTGATGGAATTTATAACCATTTAAAAAAACTAAAAAAATATCCTTTTTATGATTATCTAAGTTTTGTCAAATAGCAATAATTGTGATATTATAGATATAA
>CAZTRF010000053.1:6214-6613 GCA_964616495.1 uncultured Muribaculaceae bacterium | reverse complement strand
CAATACTGACTATTGAAATTATCACTATTGTTGCAATCATTTCAATTAAGGTAAAACCCTTTTTTTTCACATGTTTCCCCTCACTTTATTTTTATTACTAAATTATAACATAAAAAAAGATAACTGTCATTATCTTTACTCTTCCCATTTGGCATATATTCCACAAGGTAATATTAAATACGTATCGGATATTGGTAATCCAACTTCTCCCGATGATATGGTGCCTTTTGGTAAATCTATACTCTTTAAAATGTTTTCTAATACCACACTAGATATACCTGTTGTATAAGAGTTAATTAAAAGAAATAGAGGCTTATCACTTAATAATTTTATAGTTTCATTTATAAATTTGGTAATATCATTTTCAAATTTCCATAATTCCTTATTAGGGCCTCTTCC
>CAZTRF010000053.1:0-6204 GCA_964616495.1 uncultured Muribaculaceae bacterium | reverse complement strand
TAATAGCATCATATTTATTACCCCTTCTAATTTCTCTTTCAACAAATTTAAAACAATCATCTACTAAAAAGCGGACTTTATTATCGGCTATTTCTGATAATTTCATATTTTCTTTTGCCCACTCAGTCATTCCTTTAGAGGCATCGACATGAACAACTTCTTTAGCTCCGGCTTTGGAACATGCAACTGTTGCTCCTCCAGTATAAGCAAATAAGTTAAGAACTTTAATATCTCTTTTTGATTGTTTTATTTTATTCATCATAAAATCCCAATTAACGGCCTGTTCTGGGAATAAACCAGTATGTTTAAAATTAGTCGGACTTACTTTAAAAGTTAAATCTTTATAACTAACTATCCAAGATTCTTTTAATTTTTTATTAAATTCCCAATAACCACCACCTTCACCACTACGATGATAATATCCATCAGGTTTATTCCATAAACCAGTATTTTCTGCATTCCAAATAGCTTGTGGATCTGGCCTTCTTAGAACAATCCCATTCCAACTTTCTAGCTTTTCTCCATTACCGGCATCTAATAAAATATAATCTTTCCATTCTCTACTTACTAGCATATACTCATCCCTTTAGTCAATTATATCACGGATAATGTTTAATATAAGTATTTATTGCTTTTTTTAAAATAAACTTAATTGGTTAGACTCTGGTAGTCCATCTAATACTCCAAGACTTCTTAGCTTTTCAATAGTAGTATTACTAATTTTACATCTTTCTTGAAAGTCTTCAATGCTAGAAAATTCTTTTATATTGCTTTCTTCGATTATTTTATTGGCAACAGTATCTCCTAAACCATCTAAAGCTCTAAATGGTAAATAGATACTTTTTTCATCTTCAGAAACTATAAACCTAGTTCCATGAGATTTTTCAATATCAATATTTTTAAAACTAAAACCTCGAGCAAACATTTCTAATACAATGTTTAAAACATCTAGTAAATCTTTTTCTTTATTGGCTATGGCAAAGCCCTTTTCTTTTAATTCAAATATTTTCTTTTTAACAGCAGCTTCTCCTTTAATCATATCCTCTACATCAAAGTCGCTACATCTAATTCCAAAAAAGTTAGCATAATAATAAATTGGATAATAAACCTTATACCAAGCCACTCTAAATCCCATCATAACATAAGCAGTAGCATGAGCCTTAGGGAACATATATTTTATCTTTCCACAAGAACCAATAAACCAATCAGGAATCTTAGCTTCTTTCATTTGAGAAACCATCTCTGCCCATTTATCCGGATCTTTACTGGCTTTACCTTTACGCACAAACTCTGATATTTTGAAAGATTGACTAGGAGCCATTCCATAATCTATCAAACTAACCATAATATCATCACGGCAACCAATTACTTCTTTAAATGGAATAACGTTATTAACTATTAAATCACGGGCATTGCCATTCCAAACATCAGTACCATGTGATAATCCTGATATTTTAACCAATTCAGCAAATGTTTTTGGTTTGGTTTCTTCTAACATTTTAATAACAAAATTAGTCCCAAATTCAGGAATACCTAAGGTACCAGTACTACAATTTATTTGTTCTTTAGTAACCCCTAAGGCTTTAGGAGACGTGAATAAAGATAAAACCTTTTTATCGTCAAAAGGAATAGTCATAAAATCTACTCCCGTAGTATCTTTTAAATATTTTAACATAGTTGGATCATCATGACCTAGTATGTCAAGTTTTAAAATATTATCATGAATAGCATGGAAATCAAAATGAGTGGTATACCAAGTGTTATTAGGATCATCAGCTGGATACTGATATGGAGTGAAATCAAAGACATCCATATAATCAGGAATAACAATAATTCCTCCTGGATGTTGACCAGTAGTTCTTTTTACTCCTAATAATCCATTAGCAAGTCTTTCCACTTCAATATTTCTTAAAGACATTCCCTTTGCTTCCATATAACCTTTTATATACCCATAAGCTGTTTTAAAGGCTACTGTGCCAATGGTTCCTGCTCTAAAAACATTGTGTTCTCCAAATAATTCTTTAGTATAATTATGAGCATCTGCTTGATTTTCTCCTGAAAAGTTTAAGTCTATGTCAGGAACCTTTTCTGCTTCAAATCCCAAAAATGTTGCAAATGGCATATCTTGCCCTTCTTTTTGCATTTTAATGTGACACTCTCCACATAGCCTATCAGGTAAATCATACCCACTTTTATAATCCATAGCTAACATTTTGCCATCAACTTCAAAAATACTTTTTTTACATTTAGGACACAAATAATGTGCTGGAAGAGCATTAACTTCGGTAATATCCATCATTGTAGCTACAAAACTTGATCCTACCGAACCACGAGATCCAACAAAATATCCAGCATCATTACTTTTTTTAACTAGTTTTTGAGCAATCAAATATAAAACTGAATATCCATTGTTAATAATACCGTTTAATTCTTTTTCTAGACGATCTTCAATTAAAGGTGGTAAAACTTCTCCATACATTTCATGAGCCTTATTCCAAACCATCTCTCTTGTAATTTCATCAGAATTTTCCATTTTAGGAGTATACAATTTGTCTTTAATTATTTCTTGTTCTTCAAACATATCGGCAATTGTATTAGGGTTATTAACAACTATTTCTTCAACTAAATCATCATCATTTAGAAAGGAAAATTCTTCTTTCATTTCATTAGTAGTCATAAAATACATTGCCGGGACAGTTATTACACCTGGTTTATATAAAGGATGCATTCCTACATTGGGAGTTTTTTGATTAACTATTATCTCTCGATAAATGGTATCTTCTTTATTTAATTGATGAACATCGCCGGTAGCACAAACCATTTTATTAGTTATTTTAGCCATTTCAATAATTTTACGAATATTATTAAATAGTTCTTCTTTGTTAGAAAATTCTCCCGTACTTACCAAATATTCACAAATACTAGGAGGATTGACCTCTATAAAATCATAGAGTCTCATTAATTCTCTTAACTCTTCTTCGCTTTTGCTTTTAGCAGCATTAAATATTTCCCCATTAACACAGGCACTGCCTATTATTAATCCTTCTTTATTCTTAACTATTTCACTACGAGGAATTCTAGGAGTTTTAAATAAATAAGTTGTATTGGCCATACTAACTATTTTAAATAAATTCTTTAAGCCATTATGATCTTTAGCATAAATAGTCATGTGATATGGTCTATTAAATTTTAATAATTCATTAATATCTACATTTTCAATTAAATCATCAAGAGTTTCAATATTTTTACTATCAAAAATACGGCCCATTTTATAAAATACTTTAGCTGTAGCTTCAGCATCATAATCAGCACGATGATGCCCTTGTTCGTCAAACGTAATATCATATCTTTTAGTTAAAATCGATAAGTTGTGCTTACTTTGATCAGGACTTAATATTCTGCTTAACTCTAAAGTATCAATAACTGTATTATTAAAGTCTCCTAAATTAAATTTTCTAAAACCACTTTCAACAAAAGAAATATCAAATTTAGCATTATGAGCAACCATTGGTAGGTTTCCTACCCATTTCATAAAATCTTTTAAAACTTCTTCTTCGCTTCTTTTGCCTTTTAACATAGAATCAGTTATAGCTGTTAATTCAGTTATCTTTTTAGGTAATTCTCTTTTAGGATCAATTAATTCATCAAAACGGTCAGTTATTTCACCATTAGTTATTTTCACGGCTCCTATTTCAATCATTTGATCTCCACCAGTAGCATTAAATCCCGTTGTTTCAGTATCAAAAACTACATAACAATCATTTAGTAAGTGATAATTTTTGCGATTATAAATAATATTGACTTCATCGTCAATAACGTTTAGCTCAACCCCATAAATAACCTTTATTCCTTCACGTTCGCCATAAGCTTCAGGATAAGCCTGTAAACAGTTATGATCAGTTATAGCAACAGCTTTATGCCCAAAAGCTTTAGCTTGTTTTACTAATGCTTTAGCTGATACAACAGCATCCATTTGACTCATACAAGTATGAGCATGTAATTCAATTCTTTTACTAGTGGCATTATCACTTCTTTTAGAAAATTTTGAGTCAATTGCTTCCATATTTTTAATATCTAAAACCAAATCTTTCATATATTGGTCGTATTCTACTTTACCTTCTACCCTATACCAAGATCCTTCTTTTACCTTTTTAGATACCCCTTTTGAATTGTTGAAATCCTTTTGAAAGAACTTTATTTTAGCATTTAAACTATCCGTTAAATCACTAATTTTTATATTAATTAAATGAATCTTTTCGCGAACAATATATTCAGCTCCAAAGACAAATATCTCACAAACTAAATTTCCCACTTCACCCATAATATTATTTAAAGTAGTAATTTCTTTATCATTTCTAATATTTTGCCCATAAATAACATTAGTTTCTGGTTCTTCTTTTTTAGGAGATTGAACTATAACAACATCTTCTTTACGTTCTAACAAAGTTGGATTATCAACTTTATTAGACATAATATCATTTTCTTCATAACCAAAACTATCTAAAATATTAAGTAAATTTGCCTTTTCTTCAGAAATTAATTTTTCTTCAATTTTGGAATTTACCTCAATAATTATTTTTTTATCTTCTATTAAAACTTTATTTTCAACAATACCACTTAAAGAAGGTCTTCTTTTGACTAACTCATTTAATAAATATGAAAAACATTCAATAACAGCTTCATCATTATAATTTTCATATACAATTTTTACTTTAACTGGTGAAGTTTTATTAATGCCCTTTTTGCATTTTTTATATAAAGCAAATAAGGCTTCAGGATTAATAGGATTTTTAGCTTTCAAAAAAACTTCAAAAGTTTTTTCTTTTTTATGCACTACTACTTTATCAACTATCGTTTCTTTAAAATTATTCTCTTCATCTTTATAAGAAATACTATCAAAAAATCTATCCAATTCTGTTTTCATACCATGCACATCCTACTAACAAAAGTATATCATTAAATAGATAAAAATACATAGAAAAAAGTTATCAATGGATAACTTTTTAGGTTTGTCTAGGATATTGTGATATATAAGTAATAATGGCTCCAGATCCTGATGGCTTGGTAGTAGCTGCTCCAACTACATTGCTCCAACTTAAATTTTTTCCATCAATCATAACTGTATATTGAAAAACTTTATTTCTATAATGCACGCTACAAAGATTATCAACACCTCCCTCAGTACAAGTGGCTCCTCCCGTTCCTGTTCTTTTAGTAGTTGCGCCACTTGCAGCTATTGCTACACAACCAGTGTGACCGCTAATATATGACGATCCGCCACTACCAGCACCATAGTATGATCCAGTATCTCCGCCACCGCCCCAATATCCAGAACCTCCACCAACAGCTTTTCCAGATGAACCGGTTCCCCATGTTCCTGAAGTTTGAGTTCCTATTGCTCCGGCACTGCCTCCTACTGCTGTCCCTTTATAGCCACTTAATCCACCGCCAGGTCCACCAATTCCATAGTTTGATTTGCTTCCATAACTAGCACCACCGCCACCGGCAGATACCATTATTCGATCATATGTTGTTGTACCCCCAAATCTTATATCAGTGGATCCGCCACCTCTTGATGCATACATTCCACCTCCGACTCTTCCCGTCATTACGTATATATAATATTCTTCATTTTTGTACATTTGAATTTCTCCATAAGTATAAGCTCCGGCTCCGCCGGCTTTTCCTCCGTTGGCTACTCCACTTTCGCCCCATAAAGCTACACTATACCAACCATCCGATTCGACTGTATATATAAATGGGCCTCCGGCAACAGTAAACGACTGATTAACAACCCAATTTGCAGTTAAAGTAGTATCCGCAGTACCCATTGTAAATTGGTTCCCAGATACTGTAGATCCTGTCCCAGATACGGTCCAATAAGCAAATACATAATTATTGCGGGTTGGAGCGATTAACGTCACTTGACTCCCCGTAACATAACGTTCATCAAAAGTTTGACTAGAGCTTCCATTATTCCATACAAAGCTCAAAGTTGGCTTATACCGCCATATTGCTTTTATCGTGGTATTTTCAGTTCCCATTGTAAAATTGTTTCCACTGACAGCACTATCAATTCCACCTGAAGTGATAACCCAATTAGAAAAAGCATATCCTGTTTTTGTAGGTACCGGTAGTGTAACAGTATTACCACTTAAAACATCTATTTGAGTATTGCCAGTTATAGATCCACCATCTAAATCT
>CAZTRF010000052.1:0-6884 GCA_964616495.1 uncultured Muribaculaceae bacterium | reverse complement strand
CAAGTAATATTCAAATGGCAGTAGAAGCAGCCGAAGCATATAGTAATATGCAATAGAAAGTTGAGATGTTAAAATCATGGCAATAACAAGTCTAGATCAAGTTATAGATATTGGTGCTGTAAAAGCTGGATGTACAGTAATACTAAATGCTAAAGATGAGCTTTCAGCCGCTAAACAATACATTGCTGAAGCAATTTCTACTTCTGGGCCTAATGTATGTTCAGTTCCCGGAACTGAAGCTTATAGTACAATGATAGCAGAGTTAGAGAATAGTCTTCGGTTCATTGGTAATTTTTCTAATGGACTAGCAGATGCAATAGCAAGTCAGGCGGAAAGAATATACAAGAAACAGATGGATGAATATAATTCATATATGGAAATGCTTGCTAAGATGAAAGAGAAGCTTGAAAATAGAAGAGATGGTGGTAATTAATGAACGGTGATTTTTCATTTCGCTGTGATCCTGATATTTTAGGTGATACAATTTCATCATTAAAATCGATAATTCCAGTAATTAATAATATGTTAGATAAAGTTAATCAAGGATTGAGAATGGTTACTAGTGCTCGCAACGCAGGTGATATTACTGAAACTTCAAGAGTTAAAGATGTTATCAAACAAGCCGAAAGTGTTCAAATGGAAATTAACAGAATCATCAACTCTATTACTTTCACAATTAATAAAGCTTTATACTATTCAATAGAAACAGAATCATATGCCGGAGGAAATAAGAAAGGCGAAAATCCAAAGACTTTATCTAACGTGATTGAGCAAGCGAAAGAACAATTATCAACGGATAAGGTAGCTAAAGGACTTTTATCAGGAGCTGTAGCAGCAACAACGGCAGGAATACCGCTTACATCAAATTTGACTAATATAGTTGAAAAATTAAAAAAAGGGTTATCAACGGATAAGATAGCCAAAGGGCTTTTAACGGGAGCTTCAGGAGCTGCTGTAGCAGCTTCCGGAGAAGCAAACATAGCAGCAGGAGATTCAGGCTCAAATTATGAGAATAATACTCCTAGCCCTGGTAGTTGTGATGCCTACTCTACGGGAAAGCCTTCCTCAAATAATAAAAATGATGAACCTATGTCGGGTGGCGGTGGCTACTCTAGAGGAACGGCTGGTTCGACTTATGATAAAGAAAGCGGTTTTATCGAAAATGAAAAGTCGAAGACTTTGACTAATGCAATGATAAAAGATGAAGATAATAATTCTACTATTAACCCAAATCGTCTTACAGGTACTGAAGGAGATAAAGCATCATCATCCGTTCGTGATCAAATTGCAGGAGGATCAAAGTCTCCGCAAAGTCCTACTATAAAAAGTGAAAGTGGACAAAATGCTTCAACATATAGTAAAGATAATAATTCTACTATTAACCCAAATCGCCTTACAGGTACTGAAGGAGATAAAGCATCATCATCCGTTCGTGATCAAATTGCAGGAGGATCAAAGTCTCCGCAAAGTCCTACTATAAGGAATGAGACTGATCAAGGCAGCTTTTTAGACAATAACAAAGAATTATTTTAAAAGTTTTTAAAACAATAAAATCAAAGTAGATACAAAAAAATGTAGTCTACTTTTTTGATGAAATTAATTATAAAAATGATTATATCTAAAATTAAAACTAAGAGCATTAGACAATTCAAAAATGTTATATATTAGTTGATAAATCAAAGATTAAGCATTAATAATCGAATATTAATAGTCATGATTTTTTGAACAATCTATAAATGAATATATATGTTATTACAATAATGAAAGATTAGCATATTTGTTATATTATACCCCTCAGATTTAGCATCAAACCAAGTTGGGAGTTAATAAAATTCTATTGTTTTATCTATTTTTTGTTTCTTATTTTAAAAAAATGTTTTTTTTCTTTTTTTTGGATAAAATTATTTTTATATTTTATTAGAAAGGCTTTTATAACTTTTATAGGAAAAACTCTTTAAAAATATTAAAAAATATTATATACTAATAATAGTGTAGGTGTGATATGAATAAGAAACAAGGCAAGTTAAAAAACTTTTTAAAGGGTTTAAGCAAACCTAGAAAAGCATTTTTAATATTAATTGGCTCTTTTATTTTATTAGGTGTAGCTCTTTTAAGTTATTATTTTGTATATAAAAAGGAATCTCCTAAACCTGAAAAACCCATTTATGAAATAATTACAAAAGATAATTATTCTTATTCTAATGGTATTTTAACTTTTTTAGATGAAGAAGATAATGCAATTGGGACATATGAATGTGCAAATAAGAATGAGAATAAGTGTTATGTTGCTTATGAATCAAATGAAGATAATTTTGATGAAATAAAAAACTATGATAATAATAACTATGAATTACAAAGAAGAAGCAAGTTCTATTATGGGCGTTATGCATTTATCTATGATAATATTACTAAAGACGATGAAAAAATTCTTCTATATGATTTTAAAAATGAAACAAAAATTAATAATTATTTGTTGATAAAATCCTATTATAATCAATATATCGATAGTGTTGAAAATAATTATATAATTGTTAAAAATGAGAATAATAAATATGGGGTTTTAAATTTAGAAAAAGATATTCCCGAAGAAATTATTCCTTTTGAATATGATTACTTAGGAGTAATGAAAAGTCGAGTATATGAGAATAATAATAAGTTAGTTTATCATAACGAAGCAAAGTGGGGACTTATTTCTTTCAAAAACAAAATATTAGCGTCTCTAGATCTTGAAATTAAAGGATACAATGATAAATATGTTAAAACTATTGATGGCAACAAACTATACAATCTTTATTTATATGATGGAACTTTGGTAAAAGAGGGATTTACATACATTGATTGTTTAGAAGATTATATTGCGACAATTACTAATAATAAATATTTACATGTTTATAATAATGATATGATGAGATTAATGGCTGAACCAAAAACTGTTAAAAATGATTATTATGTGCCTAAAAATATATTCGATGAGAAAGGTAGTTTAATTAAAACTGCTAGAGCATATGAAATTTCATCATTGGGTAATACCTTATATGTTAATATTATGGCCGGAGAAGATAAATTTGAATCTACTTATAATCTATTAGATGGATTGGTTAGTTTTAATTATGATTATTATAGCTATGAGAATGGTAACATTTATTTTTATAAAGATTTAGAAAAAAATGAACTTATTGGAGTTTATACCTGTATTAACAAAAATAATTTAACTGAAAGTTCCACAACATTTAATAATTGTAGGGTAGGGACTGATAGTGTAGATGATAGTAAAAATTTAAGTATTCCTATTTATTTAGAAAAGTATGCATTTATCTATGATGCACCATCGTTGGTAGGAGAAGAAACAGTAAAAATAATGCTTTATAATATTTTATCTAAAGAGACTTTAGGCAAATACTTAAGGGTTTATAGTTATTCTAAAGAGGAAGGCATGTATTTAGAAAATGCTGAAACTTCATATGTAATAGCAGTTAATAAAGAAGGTAAATATGGGGTTTTAAAGTTAGAGAAAACTGAAGCAAGTAAAGCAGTATCATTTATTTATGATGATATTAAAGAAGAAAAAGAATGTTTAATGGGTAAATCTTCGGGTTCATGGTCTTTATTTAATTATGAAGGAGTTCCGGTAGTAGATGGTAATTATCAATTATTTGATTTATCTTATACTGGATATATAATAGCTGTTGATAATGATGATATGTTGCATTTATATAATTATGAGAAAAAAGAATTAATTAATACGCCAATAGAGCTTGTTGATAATATAACAACATCTTCATATAGTTTTTCATATACTGCTAAATTTTATACATTTATTGTTAATGATGTTACTTATAAATATTTAATTGCTACAGGAGATTTGGAGGCTAGTTAATGAAAGAAGACAAAAAGGGGTTATTCGTTTCGATAATAATATTACTGGTTTTATTTGGATCAGCTACTTTTGTTGGCGTATATTATAAAAATTTTAAAGTGGCAGATAATAATAATCAGAATAGTATTTCTACCATTGAAATAAAGCCTAATCCTAATCATGAATTTTATTTTGATAATAAATTATATTTTTATGATGAAAAAGATATATTGGTTGGTGTTTATCCTTGCCAATATTCTTATTGCGATAATGCCGAAAATACTATTGATGATAATAGTTATTCTTTAAACTATGATAATAGTGAGTATATTAAGGGAAATTCCTTAATTAATAATCGCTATATATTTGTTAGTGACACTTCATCAGAAGAAGAAAAAAATGCTATTTTATATGATTTAAAAGAAAATAAACTTTTAGCAACGTATACTGCTAAAAAAGAATATCAAACTTCTATTACTAATAATATTTATTTTGTGAAAAGTGTAAATGGACTTTGGGGGGCATTAAATATTAATGATAAGGTAAGTGTTTTAATAAAATTGCAGTATGAATATATTGGCCTTTTAAATAAAAAAGAAAATGAACAATTAATGGCGGATACTTTTGTAGTTAAAAATGAAGATAAATGGGCAATAATATCTAATGAGGAGGTTCTATTATCAAAATATATTTCGGAACAGATTCATAATTATAATGAATGGGCAATAGAAACTTTAAGCAATGGTGAATTTAATTTATATGATTATGAAGGTGTTGCTTTTAATGATGAATATAGATATAAATTAATATTGTTTGATAGAAATTATATGGAATTTATAACAACAACTAACAAGTTATTTATTTATGATTTTAAAAACCGAAAAATGCTTTCATCAATAATGAATTTATATGGTACTGACTTTAGTGAAACGGCTTTATATCCTCCTTATACAGTTACAATAAATGATAATAATCTTGCTCTTGATATTTATACTAGTCAATTGTATGGCAGCAAATTAACTTATAATTATCCATTAGAATAGATTGAAATAAAGGCTTTTTAAAAAGCCTTTAATTTTTTAAAAAAATTAGCACTCATATATTGACAAGTGCTAAGCATAAGATTATAATGTATTTAGCACTTGGAAGTTAGTGCTGCCAAATGAGGTGAAAGTGGTGGAAGAAAGACAGAAAGAAATTTTAAAAGAAATTGTTGAGCGTTATATTAAAAATGTTAGACCAATAGGTTCAAAGTTACTATGCAAGAAATTAAGATGTTCTAGTGCAACTATTAGAAATGAAATGGCCACTTTGGAAAATATGGGATACATTGAGAAGGCTCATATTTCATCGGGAAGAATTCCCAGTGAAAAAGGTTATCGTTATTATGTGGAAAACTTGATGAAACCAAAAGAGTTATCAGGAGAAGATGTTTTAAAGCTTCAAACTATTTTTTCTAATCGAGAGTTGGCTTTGTCGGATACAATTACTAAATGTATGGAAATAATAAGCGATATTACTAATTATACTTCAGTGGTTTTGGGAAAAAGCAGTAAAGATAATGCTTTAAAACAGGTTAGTATTATTCCTTTAGATGATAAAAGACTTGTAGCTCTTGTTTGCACTGATAAAGGCATGGTTATCAATAAGCAGTTTAATTTATATGGAGAAACTGATATTGATGAAGTAGTTAAAACTTCGGAAATAGTTAATAAAATGCTAACAGGCACTCCAATTGATGAGGTGTCGGAGCGTTTAGAGTTTGAAGTTAAGCCGATTATTGAAAAGAAAATGAAACAATATGAGGCAATTTATAATATTTTCTATGATGCTTTCAGTGATTTTACTAAAAGTAATGTTCATTTTAGCGGGAAAATCAATTTATTAAAACAACCAGAATATAATAACGTTGAGGAAATAAAGAAAATTATTAATAAGTTTGAAGATGAATCACTAATAAACCATATTGAAGAAGAAAAAGATGGAATTAATATTTATATTGGCTCAGATTCAGAGATAGATCCCAATGTAACAGTTATTAAAACTAAAATAGTTATTAATGGAGTTGAAGAAACAATTGCTATTATTGGTCCTAAAAGGATGGAATATGATAAGGTTGTATCTTTACTTGATTATATAAATAAAAATATAGGAGGAATATAGTGGAAAAACCAAAAAATAATAAAAAAGAAGCCAAGAAAGAAAACAAGGAGTTAGAACTACATAATAAGATAAATGAATTAAATGATAGATGTCTTAGAGTACAGGCTGAATATGCAAATTATCGAAATAGAACGGCCAATGAGATAAGTGATATGCTTAGATATGAAGGAATTGATTTTATTAAAAAGTTGCTTCCAGTAGTTGATAATTTTGAAAGAGCTATTAAATTGGATGACAATGATTTATCAGATGAAGTTAGTAAGTTTTTAGCAGGATTTAAGATAATTTATGGAAATTTGTGTGACATTCTTACAAGTCATGAAATAAAAGAAATAAATGCCTTAGGGTTAGAATTTGATCCAAATATAATGGAAGCAATTGTTACTGACCATGATGAAACTAAGCCAGCAGGAGTAGTTTTAGAGGTATTTACAAAAGGTTATATTTATAAAGATAAAGTTATAAGACCAGCAATGGTTAAAGTTAATAATTAAGAAAGGTGATTAAAATGAGTAAAATTATAGGTATAGATTTAGGCACAACAAATAGTTGTGTTGCAGTATTAGAAGGTGGGGAAGCAAAAGTTATTCCTAATGCTGAAGGCAATAGAACTACTCCTTCAGTAGTTGCTTTCAAAGGTGATGAAGAAATGGTTGGAGATGTTGCAAAACGTCAGGCCATTACCAATGTAGATAATACAATTTCTTCAATTAAGAGAAAAATGGGTACTAGTGAGAAGGTGGAAGCTAATGATAAGAAATATACGCCTGAAGAAATTAGTGCTAAGATTTTGGCTAAATTAAAAGCTGATGCTGAGAGTTATTTAGGAGAAAAAGTTACCAAAGCAGTTATCACAGTTCCAGCA
>CAZTRF010000051.1:1449-6901 GCA_964616495.1 uncultured Muribaculaceae bacterium | reverse complement strand
GCCTCTTCAGCCGCTTGAGTACTGCTCCAAAAGACCACAAATTGATTATAAAATAAAAGATCTCATAAGTCAATTATAAGCTTTTATTATTCATACATTTCGTCTTTAATAGCGTCAATATTCTTTTTCATCAATGTTAAATAATTCTCACTATTATTTCTTTCATCATCGCTTAGGTTAGTAATGGTCTTTATTTTAACTAATTTGGCACTATAATTATTTTGAAGATTTAGGATAGTTTCATTTATTTCTTCATTTTCTTTTATAAAAATATAAGATACCTTATTATCATTAAAATAACTTTTTATTTTATTCATAGTTGTATTTGAAATATCTTTTTCTTGTTCTAAAGAAATAACCTCATAACCATATTTTTCTAAAAATTTAAACATATCATGACTAACTATAATAATTTTGCTTTCAGCGTTTTGAGCAATTATTTTTAATTCTGCATCTATTTCAGATATATCAATTTTTAATTTATCATAATTTCCATCAATTTCTTCTTCAATGTATTTATTAGAAATATATTCTTTTAGACTATTCTTAATGTTTTGAGCTAACATCAGGTAATTAGCAGGAGAAAGCCATAATTCTTCAATATTATAATTAATATTAATTCCTTGAGAAACATCAATAATTTTAATATTTTTGTTTCGATTAATAAATTCGGCAGCTATTTTCTTTTCATCTGATAAACCATTATATACAAATAATGCTGATTTACTATAATCATTAAGTTGCTTTTCAGTTAAAGAATAATCTTCAACATTAATTCCGTCTGGATAAATACTTTTTATATCCGAATTATAGCCATAAAGTTCGGTCGTTAAATATTCGATAGGGTATACGGTAGTGTAAATAGTAACATCTTCTAAATCGTCCCTTTTTAAACAGCCACTTAAAACCATCAAACCTATTACTAATATTCCTATATATTTTATTTTTTTCATTTTAAATCTCCTTTTTTTATAACGGGATCATAACCATAAGTTCCCATTGGATTACATTTTAAAATTCTTTTAAACCCTAACCATAAACCTTTTACAGAGCCATATTCGTTAATAGCGTCAATAGCATAATTAGAACAAGTTGGGATGTGCCGACACATGCTATGAGACCTTAAAGGCATTTTTTGATAACACTTTATTAATTTAATTAATATTTTTTTCATTTTCACTCCATAAGTATTTTAACATAATTAAATATTTTTTACAAAATATATTATTATTTGTTATAATGGTAATGGTGAAATAATATGGATTTTTTAAACAAATACAATATTCAAATTCATAATGAAGAAATATTTATACAAGCTTTAACACATAGTTCATATGCTAACGAAAATAATACTTTGAGTTATGAAAGATTAGAATTTTTGGGAGATGCTGTTGTAGAGTTAATAGTTAGTGATTATATCTATAAGAGCACCTTATTGGAAGAAGGTGGCCTAAGTAAATTACGTGCCAGCTATGTTTGTGAGCAAGCTTTAGCTAAATATGCTTTGGATATGAACTTAATTAAATATATCAAAGTTGGTAAAGGCCAAGAGGGTAAAGTTAACAATGCCATTATTGCAGATGTTTTTGAAAGTGTGGTAGCGGCTATTTATTTGGATAGTGGAATAAATAAAGCTAAAGATTTTATTTATCAAACAATAATCCCATACATCAAAGACAATACTAGCTTTTTTGGAGATTATAAATCTGAATTGCAAGAACTTATTCAAACTACCAAAAAGTCTTTAGAATATATTTTGATTAGTGAAACGGGACCTGCTCATGACAAATGTTTTGAAATAGAAGTAGTAATAGATGGAATAGTTTTTGGTAAGGGTAGTGGGAAAAGTAAAAAAGAAGCAGAGCAAAATGCAGCTTTGGATGCCATTAACAAACAAGCAAAATAGTAGGTGAATTATGTTTTTAAAAAGTATTAAGGCATTCGGCTTTAAGTCGTTTGCTGATAAAACCGAATTAGATTTTAATAAAGGAATAATCGGAATAGTAGGACCTAATGGAAGTGGAAAAAGTAATATCGTAGATGCTGTTAAATGGGTTTTAGGAGAACAATCTACTAAAAATTTAAGAGCAAATGGTAAAATGACAGATGTTATTTTTTCTGGATCAAAATCGAGAACTCCTCAAACGAAAGCCAGTGTAACATTGGTTTTTAATAATGATGATCATTATTTAAATTGTGATTTTGTTGAAATTGAAATAAAAAGAGCTTTATATAATAATGGTGAAAATGAATATTTTTTAAATAATAGTCGAGTAAGATTAAAAGATATTACTGATTTATTTATGGATAGTGGAGCTTCTAAAGAAACCTTTAATATAATTAGTCAAGGAACGGTTCAAGATATTATTAATATGAATTCATGCGAAAGAAGAGCAATCTTTGAAGAGGCAGCTGGAGTATTAAAATATAAAAAAAGAAAAGAAGAATCATTAAGAAAATTAGAGAAAACTAATGAGAATCTAACTAGAATTAATTTAATTACTAATGAATTAAAAATAAATGTTGAGCCTTTAAAAATTCAAAGTGAAGTAGCAAAAAAATACTTGGAATATAAAAAGGAATTGGAAAGTATTGAAATAGGTTTAATTAATAATGATATAACCGTTACTCATGAAGAATATGAAAAATTAAATGATAAAAAATCCGAATTAGAAAATAAAATATTATTAATTGAAACCATTAATAAGAAAGATACTTCTAAAATAGAAAAATTAAAACTAACTAATTTAAAATTAGAAGAAAAAGTGGCTATATTAAATGAAAAATTAATAAAAGTTAGCGATGAATTATCTAAATTAGAAAGTGATAAACAAATTGCTATTGAACGAAAAAAATATCAAGTAGAAGATATTAAATTAGAAAATAATATAACTCTTTTAAAAGAAGAAAGACTTATTTTAAAAAATAATATTGATTTGAACAAAGTGGAAATTGACAATTTGACTAGTAATTATAATAAATTATTAACCAAGTCAGATATTCTAAATAATGATCTAAATGCCTTTAATGATCGAAGAGCCGCTTTTATTAATAGTTATAATGAAGAAAATATAAAAATAAATAATTTAGAAAATAAAATAAAATTATTAGAGCAAAACTTAGAAAATGATTCCAATTTATCATATGCAGCTAGAAATATATTAAATAATCCTAGATTAAGGGGTATTCATGATGCATTAGGAAAATTAATAAAGGTCAGTAAAGAATATAGCATAGCTATTGATACTGTTTTGGGGGCCAATCAGAATGTTATTATAGTAGATAATGAAATAGCCGCTAAAGAAGCTATTAATTATTTAAAAGAAAATTCACTGGGAAGAGCTACTTTTTTTCCACTAAATGTTATTAAATCAAAATATGTGGAAAGTAATTTATTATCAAAATTAGACAATTATCGAGGCTTTATAGGAGTTGCTTCTAATTTAGTGAACTACGACAATAAATATAAGGCTATTATTGAAAATCAGTTAGGGAATGTAATAGTTGTTAAAGATGTAGATTCTTTAAATGAAATAGGCAAATTTGTTGATTATCGTTATCGAATAGTATCGTTAGATGGAGAGATTCTCCATACTGGAGGAAGTATTACAGGGGGTAAATATCGTCAAACTAATGGTCTTTTAGAAGATAGAACCAATTTGATTACTTATGAAAAAGATTTAAGTATTAAAAAGAATAAATTAAAAGAGCTAGAAGAAAGTATTAAAGAAATTAATAATGAAATTTCTGCTTTAGATGAAAAGAAAAGTCAGTTGATAGGAGAAATTGTTACCATTGAAGAAAAAATTTCTGTTAAAAAAGAACTACTTCAAACCGATGAGCAAAAATACTTAAAAAGAAAAGAAGAATTAGAAGGAACTAAAAATGTTAAAGGAAATAAATTAGATAAAGATATTGAAAGTATTTTAGAAGAATATTATGCCAAAGAAAAAGAAAAAGAAATAATAAGTAAAGACTTAGAAATGGCTAAAACTGAAAAAAGAGAACTTCTAGAAAACATTTCTAATGAAGAAAAAGAATATCGTGAATATAATGCCACCTATAATGAAAACCAAAAAGTTATTAATGAATTAGAAGTAAAGATTGGAAAAATGGAAGTTAAACTCGATAACCTGCTAATTAATTTGAGTGATAATTATCAGATGACCTATGAAAGTATAAAAGGTAAATATCTATTAAACATTGAACCTAGTATTGCCAGATTAAAAGTTAATAGCCTTAAAGCGGAAATTAAACTACTGGGAGAAGTTAATACTGGAAGTATTGCTGAATTTGAGAGAGTTAATACCCGTTATGAATTTTTAACAAATCAATCTCACGATTTAGAAATGGCTTTAAATAATTTAGAAGAAATAATTACTGAAATGGATCAAATTATGATTGAGCGTTTTAAAGATACTTTTGAAAAGATAAAAGAAGAATTTAAAAAAGTATATAAATTATTATTTAGAGGAGGAGAAGGAGTGCTACAATTATCCGAGCCTGATAATATATTAGAAACGGGAATTGAAATAAAAGCTTCGCCACCAGGTAAAAAATTGAATTCTATTGGCTTACTATCAGGAGGAGAAAAAGCCCTTACTTCATTAGCACTATTATTTGCTATTTTAAATGTTAAACCGGCCCCTTTCTGTATCTTAGATGAAGTCGAAGATGCTTTGGATGATGCTAATGTTGATGTATTTGGAAAATACTTAAACAATATTAAGGAAAAAACTCAATTTATTATAATTACTCATAAAAAAAGAACCATGGAATATGCCGATATGTTATATGGTATAACAATGCAAGAAAGTGGAGTAAGTAAAATAGTAAGTGTTAAACTAGAAAGCATTTAAAAAAGGAATTATTTAATTCCTTTTTTGGTTGAGCTACTTTTTTTATTTTGAAAAGAGTTCAAATAAGTAATTCCTTCAACTTGAAGGGCCGTTAAATTAAGAGGAGTAATTTGCATTAATGCCCACAGATTATCAATTGCTTTTGTTCTTTGTTCGTCTTTTGATTCTTCAATTAATTTATATCCGTCTTCCAATCTTTTTTGATGGGCATTAATTTTTGCTGCATAAGATGAACAATATCCTTTCATTTGATCTAAAAGTTTAAAGTTTTCTAAATAGGCTTCAAAAATAGCTCTTTCTCCTTCACTAACAGAACCTTTTAGTTTAATAATAGTATCTTGAGGAAGAGAGTTTTGATAATCTTCTAATCCTTTAGTATAAAATTCGAGATTTGAAAGAACTTTAATGGCTTCATCAAAAGCATTTTCAAGAAGCCTTTTTGCAGAGCTAACTTCAGCTTTGGCAACTTCTAACTCTGAATCATTAATTATTTGTTCAAATATTTTATCTATTATCATAGTTCTCTCATCTTTTCTTTATTTTTATAAGGATTTTTAGGGTCAATATAATCGGTAAACATTATTCCATTCAAA
>CAZTRF010000051.1:0-1439 GCA_964616495.1 uncultured Muribaculaceae bacterium | reverse complement strand
TCAAATGGTCAATTTCATGTTGATAAGCAACTGATAGCTCTTCTCGAACTCTAATTTGAAATTTATTTCCCACAATATCATAACCTTCAATGGTCATTCTGGCATTACGAGGAACTATTCCTTCAACTGGTCTAGACACGCTTAAACATCCTTCACCTTCACCAACATATATTAATTCTTCGCTTTTACTAATTATTTTGGGATTAATGACTACATGTTTTTGAAATGATCCATCATCCAATTCATTCACTATAACAAAGATTCTTTTTGGAATCCCTAATTGAATATATGCTAATCCCATTCCGGCTCTTAAATGATACTTTTCCATATATTCATCAATTTGACTCATCTCTAAATAAGTTTGCATATCTTCAATTAATTTCTTTTCTTTATCTGGAAGAGGAAAAACCACATCTTTACTAATTAACCTTAATCTTTTGTCTTTCTCATCCAAAATTTTAATTTTAGGTACATTCATTTACATCACCTGATGGTAATTTTAGCATAAAAAGTCGTTTTTATCAATTAATACATAAAAAAAGGAAGTATTGGCTTCCTTAATTTGTTTGATAGTTGCCGAACCATCCAGCACCGATAATTATCACTAATAAAATGAATAATACTATCCATATTGCAGCACCAATGCCATATCCTTGGGTGTAACCAGCATATCCTTGGCATGGTGAAGCATTGCATCCGTATCCAGCACCGCCACCATAATAGGCGTTATTTCCATAATAATACATTATTATACCTCCTTTATTTGTATCTATTATAATTTATTAGTAATGGTGGTCATTTGACAATGATTTCGTCTATTTTGTTAAAAAAGTTTAATTAATTAGGAAGTTATGTTATCATTTAAGTAAGGTGAAACTATGAAAAAAATAATAAGTAGATTGGATAAACCTCTTTTATTTATGACCATAATTTATACAATATTAGGTTTAATTATGATTTTTTCGTCATCAAATGTAGCAGCCATTTTAAGATATCATAAAAGCCCATATTATTATTTTTTTAAACAAACTGCATTTTATGTTGTTTCTTATTTATTTGGCCTTTTTATTTTAAGATTTCCTTTACGAAATTACAAAAAATTAATTTCTTTAGCAGTAGCTGGAATCATTGCCGCTTTAGCAGGATTATTTTTATATGGAACTATTATTAATAGTGCTCAAAGTTGGTATAACCTTGGATTTGTTTCTATTCAACCAACTGAATTTGCTAAAACCGTTATTATTGTTTATTTTGCTTTTTATTTTAGTAAGCATCAAAAAGATGGGAATCCTTATAGTTTTTTAAGGCCCTTATTAGTAAGTGCTATTATAGTTCTTTTAATTGTTTTCCAGCCAGATTTAGGTGGAGGAATTATAGTAGCAGGTCTTGTTTTTTTACTATTTTTAAGCATTCCTTTACCAAAAAACAATAAAAGTAAG
>CAZTRF010000050.1:0-6919 GCA_964616495.1 uncultured Muribaculaceae bacterium | reverse complement strand
TTTAGGACAATCTGCTTGGTGTGGAGCTCAATATGTTCCTACTGAAAAAATGGTCAAAAAAATAGATGATTCAATTAACTTTGTTAATAATGTTGGTTCATCAATTAAAACCATTTCTAATAATAAAGCAAATAAAGGACCTTCACTGGGAGAGCAACTACCAAATATAGTAAAATATTTATGTGGCATTGCAAAGCAAGAAAATATTAATGTTAGAAAATTATGGCTTGATAAAATACCGGCTATAATATATTCTGATAATTTAGCAAAGAAATATAATTATAAAATTCAAAAATGGAATTTAAATCCGATTATTGGAGAATACGATAATCCTGAAGCCCAACAACAAAATATATTAACTTTACCTCTTACTGACGGAGGAAATGCTCTTGTCTATGGAACTAGTGCTAAAGATATGTTTGCAAGTGCAGTTATTTATTCAACAATTACTACTCATACTGCCGATGAAGTTAATATGTATGTTTTAGACTTTGATACTGAAGTTTTGAAAATGTTTAAAAATGCTCCTCAAATTGGAGACGTTGTATTTCAAAACGAAACGGAAAAAGTTAACAATTTATTCAGATTTTTAAGCGATGAAATTAAAAGAAGACAAAAAATGTTTTCTGATTATAATGGTAGTTATAAATTTTATTGTGAATCTAGTGGTAATACAGTTCCAATTATTATAGTAATTATTAATGGATTTGAAGTATTTACAGAATCATATGAACCACTATTACCAGATATTCAAAGAATTACTCGTGATGGTCATAAATACGGAGTGGTATTCATAGTTAGTGCTTCAAGTGAAAATGGAGTTAGATATAATATAAGACAAAATTTTCAGCAAATGTTTACTCTTCAAATGAATAATACAGATGATTATATTGGTATTTTCGGATCTAGAGTAATTACTCCATCTAAAGAAAAAGGTCGTGGACTAGTTAGGTTAGATAAGGTATATGAATATCAAACAGCTAGTTTATTTGAAGAAACAAAAACTAATGAAATAATTAAAAACTTATGTATTCAATTGAGAAATAACGCTAAAAGTTTTGCTAAAAATATTCCAATATTGCCGGATATTGTTGATATTGATTTTGTAAGATCTGAACAATTTACCTTAGAAAATGTTCCAGTTGGAATAGAAACAGATAGTCTTAATATTGGAACTCTTGATTTCAAGAAGAAAGCAGTTATGGTTATTTCAACTGAAGATACCGACTTATATTTAAAGTTTATTCCAAATTTAATGAAATTATTTGTTTCACAGGGTGATACAGCAGCAATGATTATTGATGCTGATAAAATATTTGAGAAAGAAATGTTTCAATCTCAAGAAAAAAACATTTACTATTATTCTGAAAACCTTGAAGAAACTTACCCAAAAGTATATGACTTATTATCTAAACAAAATAGTATGAATGTTATCTTATTCATAACCGGATTAGCTAATTTGCAAAAAGCAATTACTGACTCCTCAAAATCATTTGAGAGTTTAGTTGAAAAAATGGCTGAAACGACAAATTCTAGAATCGTGCTATTGGAGCCAACTGCTACTATTAGGGATTTCACTTATGAATCATGGTACAAAAAGAATGTTAATCCTAAAAATGGTTTATGGATTGGCGAGGGGCTTGGTTCATCAAGTGTGTTTACAACAAAAGCTGATTACAAGTTAATGACTGCTCCTGTTGAGAAGGGCTTTGGCTATTTAATAAAAAATGGTAGATGCATAAAGGTTAAACTGCTCGGAGCTAGAGGAGAAGAGGAGGAATAAAATGGATAAATATTTAATAATTTTATATGTTCCTAAAGTTGAGGAAAAATATGAGGTTTTTATTCCAATTAACAAAAAGATAAATTTGATAATTTCCTTATTAGAAAAAGCAATTTTAGAAATTACTGACCATTATTATATTCCTAATTCTAAAACTGCCCTTTATGATCGATATAGCGGAGAAAAGGTTGATAGTGCGGCCTTTGTAAGAGATTCGATTGTTAAAAATGGATCAGAGTTAGTATTACTATAAAACGAAGGATAAAAACTTCGTTTTTTATTTTAATAATATTTTTATAATTTCTGACATAATGTTTTATTAGAAAGGTGAATATATGGAAATTTTAAAAGTATCGTCAAAATCAAATCCTAGTAAAGTGGCTGGAGCTATAGCCAATATTTTTAGAGAACAAAAAAGAGTGGAACTTCAAACTATAGGAGCGGGTAGTTTAAATCAAGCAATAAAGGCTGTGGCCATTGCTAGAGGATTTGTAGCCCCTAGTGGAGAAAATCTAGTAGTAATTCCTTCCTTTAATGATATTTTCTTAGAGGGAGTTCAAAAAACCGCAATTAAATTAATCGTTGAAGCAAAATAAAAGTAGATTTAATTACATTTTTTAAAAATTTTACAATTAAAAGATTGTCCCTATAATAGGCCAATCTTTTTAAATTATTTGCATTTAAGGATGATAAAATATATAATTAAAATATAATGTTTGGAGGCAGATTAATGGAAACTTTAGATTATGGTTGGGAAAGAACAATTGATGATATTTTTGATAGTTCTTGTAAAGACTATTTAAATCTTTTAATGGTTTTAGGACTTTTAGATGGAAAAAAGTGTTGCATGGAAAAAAATCAGCATAATCTTTCAGGGCAGTATGAAACTGCTAGAGTAATGAATAATGTTGACCAATATATAGAGCTGATTTTGGGTAATATAAATGATCCTAATCGGGGTGAAATAGTTTCTACTTTTGAATCAAAAGGTCATGGTAAAAGACATGTGGATGATGTTATGCTATTTGCTATTTTAATAGGGCTTGAAACCTTAGATGAAAATTTATTAAGATTAGCTATTGAAGGAGCTAAATATCACGATTGTGGAAGAATAGATGATCATTCTCCTAATCATGCCTTACCGGGAGCATTAAAAGCTTATGAACTTTTAAAAACTATTAAGGGCTTTAACAAAGTTGAATTAGCTATTATTTATACAGCAATAGTTAATCATGAGTTTGAAGGGAATACTGCCAGCATAGAAGAGTTTAATGAATTACTAAAAAAAGCCAGTTTTGAAGTATTTGCTAAAGCTTTAATAAATATATCTGAAGGAGAAAAACCTAATAAAGAAATTACTTATACTGAAGAGGAATTAAAAAAAGCTTTTTCTTTAAATAACTCACAATATTTGTCATATGACTCTTTGAAAGAAGAAATTTATAAGGTGGTAACCGCAGTGAGAGACGGAGATGCTCTAGATAGGGTTCGATTTTCTAGAAAATCTCCATCAGCTCTTAATCCATTATATTTAAGCAAAACGGCTATGAAATATTTATCATTTGCTTACCAATTGGCGGAAGCCTATTCAATAGTTGATTTAGGTATGATGGCTTCTAAATATGGTCTTACTAAAAATGATATGATCAGATTAATTAAATTAGTAAATGCTTCTAATCCTAAAGAACTATTGATAGTTATTAACAAAACCCATATTTTAGAAGGACAGGCTTTTAAAAGAGAACGAGTTTCTAAAATTTAAAGTAACATAAGTTACTTTTTAATTTTGTTAAATTAGTGTATAATCTTTTTAGTGATTTGTATGAAAGAAAAATTAACAGAAGAATTTGTTGTTAAATTATCAACATTAAAAAGTGAACCAGAGTGGATGAAAGAATTTCGTTTAAAATCATTTAAGGAATTTTTAAATGCTTCTAATCCTTCTTTTGGACCCGAATTAAATTTTAATTTTGATGATATTGTTTATTATAAAAATAATTCTGGAAAAAATAGTAAAAAATGGGAAGAAGTAGATGAAAATATCTATAATACCTTTAAAAATTTAGGAGTCGTTAAAGCCGAAGAAAAATATTTAGGAGGAGTTACTAATCAGTATGAAAGTGAAGTTATTTATCATAATCTAAAAAATGAATTGAGTAATAAAAACATCATTTTTTGTAGTAGTGATGAAGCCCTTCAAAAACACCCCCAATTATTCAAAAAATATTTTAACAATTTGGTTAAATATAACGAAAATAAATATACCGCTTTAAATGGAAGCATGTGGAGTGGAGGTAGTTTTATTTATATTCCTCCCTATACAAAGTTGGATCGTCCACTTCAAAGTTATTTTAGAATAGAAACAGAATCTTTAGGCCAATTTGAAAGAACAATTATTATTGTAGATCATGATAGTGAGCTTTCTTATATAGAGGGTTGTACAGCGATGACCTATTCGAAGAACTCTCTACATGCCGGAGTTGTAGAAATTTATGTTGGTAAAAATTCTAAATGTCGATATACTACCATTCAAAATTGGTCTACTGATGTTTATAATTTAGTAACCAAAAGAGCTATTGTAGAAGAAAATGGAAGCATGGAATGGGTAGATGGAAATATTGGCAGCAAAGTGACAATGAAATATCCTTCATGTATTTTAAAAGGAAATAATAGTAGGGGCAACTCTATCAGCATTGCCTATGCTAAAAAAGGACAATATTTAGATGCCGGAGCTAAAATGATTCATATTGGTAAAAATACTAAAAGTAATATTGTTTCTAAATCAATTGCTTCTGAAGGAGGAATATCTAATTATCGAGGGACTGTAAATATTTCTGCTAAGTCCCTGAATAGTGTCAGCAAAGTAAAATGTGATACCATTATTTTAGATAATAAATCTAAAAGTGATACCTATCCTAAAAATATTATAGGTAATAAAACGAGTACCATTGAACACGAAGCTACAGTTTCTAAGTTTAGTAGTGATAAAATGCTTTATCTTCAATCTAAAGGAATAAGTGAGAAAACTGCTAAAGAATTACTTATTATGGGCTTTATAGACGAATTTAAAAAAGAATTACCAATGGAATATGCTGTAGAACTTAATAGATTACTAAAAGACCTATAAAAAAAGATAAAATATATTAAAATTTAATTATCAATACTAAAGATTATAACTTTAGTATTTTTTATTTCTCAAAAAAGCCTTTTCTCTCATTTGAATAACTTTTTTTCATTTGATAAACTGCATTTGAAAGGAGGAATAAAATGTTGAATCAGGTGGTTTTGGTCGGAAGATTAACTGACGATATTGATTTAAAAACAAAAGAAAATGGTAAAGTAGTAACATCTATTTGTATAGCCGTTGGTAGAAGCTATAAAAATGTTGATGGAATCTATGAAACAGACTTTATAAGATGTGTTTTATGGAACGGAATAGCTGAAAATACTGCTAACTATTGTAAAAAAGGAGATGTAGTTGGGATAAAAGGAAGAATTCAAACTTCTAATTACGAAGATGAAAATAATGTTAAACATTATACAACTGAAGTAATAGCCGAAAAAGTAACTTTTTTAAGCAATAAAAAAGAAACCGAAGAACCGGTTTCTTAAAAAGGATATTAATTATCCTTTTTAATTTCATCATAAAATAGGTCATCAGGGCGCATCTTAAATAAAGCCGCAACTTTAACAGCGGTCTTATAATAAAGCCCTCTTTTATTATTTTCTATTTGCCAGTAATAAGCTTTACTCATTCCTAATTCTTTTGCCATATAATCACAAGAATAATGGTGGCTAGTTCTTAAATCTTTTAACTTCTTCATATTGTTATTATAATGGAAAACTCTGTTAAAAGCAACATCAAGTTTACTTAGAGTATACTTTCAACAATTTGATTTTTAATAATTATATAATCAATCAAGGAGATAATTATGATAAAAGGTGAAAGACTTAGAAAACTTAGATGTGATAAAAGTATGACTCAAAAAGAAGTTGCTGCTATCATGGGACTTGATAAATCAACTATCTGTGCATATGAAATTAATCAACGTCGACCAAATTATGAAACTCTCTTTAAATATTCTGAGCTTTTTGGAGCAAGTATAGAATATTTATTTGGTATTGATAAAATGGCAGTTAAAGAAGATGGAGAGCCTTTTAATATAGCTTTAACTAATGAAGAAGTACAATTTCTAAAATTACTTCGTAAAGAAAAGATGATTTATGATATCTTGTTAGAAGACCCTAAAAGGGGAGTAGAAATAATAAAAAGAAAAGTTGGATAACTAGTAAATATTACTAGTTATTTTCATATAATTTTTTAGGTGATTCTATGAAAAAATACTTTTGGCTTTTTATATTTATCTTAATTAGTTTTTATATTACTGAAAAAGTAGGCCTTTATGTTAAAAATAAGCATCCTATTATGGAAAAAATAGTAATTGAGAAAGATAATTATTTAATAGCTAGTAATAATGCCATTATTAATGAAAATACTATTATTCCTGGAATATCTGGTAAAGCGGTAAATGTTGATGCTTCTTTTTTAAATATGAAAAAACTAGGATATTATGATCCAATGTATTTAATTTTTGATTATACTTTACCTGATATTAGTATTTCTAATAATAAAGATAAAATTATTGTTAGAGGAAATAGCTGTAAAAGAAAAGTAGTTTTTATTATTAAAGACAATGAAACCATCAAATCATATTTTATCAATTATAAAATTAAAGGCTCTATTTTAATAACCATAAATTTATTTGATAAGTCATCATTTTTAGAACAAATTAATAATGACCCTAATAAAGAATTAAATTTAGATCTACTTTTAGAAAAATATAATTTAAAAACGTCTATTTGTTATGATATTTGTTCTTCAAATAAAATAAAGGTGCAACCAGGAATTATTATTGATAGTAATAATATTTTTAGTATTAAAAATAATGTTAAGGCGGGAGATATATATTTAATAAATGAAAACACCTCTTTAAAAGATATAAAAATATTACTTAGTGAAATAAATTATCGAGATTTAGAAATTACTTATTTAAGTGATTTGATAGAAGAATAAGCCTTTTGTGTCAATAACTTTTGAAAATGTCTCAAAAAAATTAAATAATGAGCGTTAAGCAT
>CAZTRF010000049.1:0-7091 GCA_964616495.1 uncultured Muribaculaceae bacterium | reverse complement strand
ATAACAAAAAGAACTGAGTTACCTCAATTTTTAAAAAAATATAGGTAAAAGTCTATTTGTTTTGGTATAGACAATCTGAAGAGCATAATTTATAAATGATTTTACATAATTTCGTTTCACATGCGATTATGCATTTATAATAATGTTTTCTTTCTGATTGTTTTTTTCTAAAAAACAAATAAATAGGATTTGATTGATTTGCATGTGCTGATATTTGAATAATTGTTGTAATAACATTAAATAATACAGTTCTTCCAAATTTACATCCGGTTTTTGAAATAGGACCATGATAAGCAGATACACCAGATTGTGAAGTAACAGAGTCAATTCCAATGAATGATATAAACTGATACTTATTATCAAATCTAGTTATATCTCCAATTTCAGCTAAGAATAATGCAGTGCTAAATTCACCAAATCCAGGTATAGAATTAATAATTTTAAATAATTTAGTATTTTTTAATTTTTTTATTAATTGTTCTTTAATTATATTTATTTCTGCTTTATGATATTGAATCATTTCAATTGTTTGAACTAGATTTTGAACTTGATAAGAATCGAATGCAATATAACATAGCGAATTTGAAGCGATACTTTTCATTTTTAATACCTTATTTTTAAATCTATAAGCTTTAGTAGTTCCATTTTTTTCTTTTAAATAATTCATTAGGTAATCTATTCTTCTTTCAGTGAATAAGCGCGGGTGTGGGAAATCGTGAATGAAATTCAATGCTAAATCACTATATAAGTCATCAAATATAAGATTAAATTCAGGAAACACTATTTCTATTAATTGCTTATATCTGTTTTTTAATCTAGTTTGTCCTTCGATTAAAGACCAATATTGTCTTGCTAAAGGATTATACATAAAATACTCATCGTTTTTATAATAAAAATTATCAATAGTACCTAAATAACATCTAGCTATTTTAAAACAATCTAGTTTATCAGTTTTAGACTTATTTAAAGTATCTTTAAATTGTTTCACTAACTTAGGATTTATAACAACAGTTTCTAGTTCCTTTGATCTAAAATAATTTTCAACTGGTAAATGATAAATAGAAGTAGATTCCATAACAACATTTAAATCTTTATACTTTTTAATTCTTGATAATAAATTATCAAATTCATTTTTAATATGGTTTATAGATGTTGGTTTAATAATAATATTTCTATCCTTATCAACTAAACAATAAACACTTTTACCTTTAGCAATATCAAAACTTAAAACATATTTCATAAAATTTTTCCTTTCATAATATTTCGGTTTATACCGTATTGAATTACCTATATTCCTACACGCTTTATCATCCGAACTCTAACGTTCCATTATCTTCAACCGAATTAATAAATAATTATATGGCAGACATTCATAAAAACGTACTCGAAGTACCTGATATAATCCGTCTTTACCGATTGCCATTTATAATAGCAAAAAACATAAAGATTATAAACTTTTAAAAAGCAAAATCTTTATGTTCAACATTATACGTGATATAATATAACTTGCTTGGAAGTGATAATATGTATAGTTTATTAATTGATACTTGTACTGATAAGGCTATATTAGTTTTATATAAAGATGGCTTAGTACTAGAAATAATGGAAGAAGAATCTCGTCATCATAGTAATCATATAGTTTCAATGATTGCTAAAATAACTCGTAATAATAAGATAGTGGTTAATGATTTAAAAGAAATAATTTGTGTTAACGGTCCAGGAAGCTTTACTGGAGTAAGAATTGGAGTCACCATCGCTAAGAGCTTAGCCTATACCATAAATATACCTATTAAAACCATTTCTAGTTTAATGGTAAAAGCAATTAATTCAGATAATAAAAACGTTTGTTTAAGCGATATTAATGGTAAATACATTGGTTTATTTGATAATGATAATAATTTTAAAGAAGATATGTTTTATTTAAATAATGATGATTTAAATAAAATAAAATATTCATTAGCAGAAGAAGTCGATATTGATTATAATAAGGTTTATAAAAAAATAAAAGATCTTAAGCCAATAATTTGTCATTCAGTAAAAGCTTTATATATTAAAAAAATAGAGGTTGAAAATGATTAGATTGGCTCAAAGCAAAGATATAAAGTCCATTAATGAATTGGGACTTTTATTAAATCCTAAATTTGATCGACTTTTTAATATGAAAGAAATATTGAAAGAGGCCATTTCTAAAGTTTATGTTTATGAAAAAGACGGAAAAGTAGTGGCTTTTTTACACGTTACCATTTTATATGAAACGACCGATATTATTCATATAGTAGTATCAATAGAAGAAAGAAGAAAAGGAATAGCTAGTCTATTATTAGATTATCTTTTAAGTGATGTTGGTCTTACCGCTTCAATTATTACTTTAGAAGTTAATGAAAATAATAAAGAGGCTGTTGAGTTATACGAAAAATTTGGTTTTGAAATAATTAATAAGCGCAAAAATTATTATGGAACTGAAACGGCTTATTTAATGGGGAAAGGAAAGATAAAATGAAAGATGTTTATATATTGGCAATCGAATCATCATGTGATGAGACTAGTATGGCCATTATTAAAAATGGCTGTGAATGTATTTCTTTGACTATTCTTTCACAAATGGATATTCATGCCAATTATGGAGGAGTAGTTCCCGAAATAGCTTCAAGACTTCATAGTGAAAATATTACCTTAGTATTAGATGAAACTTTAAAGAAAGGTAATTTCAAAATGAAAGATATTGATGCGATTGCCGTTACTTATGCACCAGGACTTATGGGTAGTTTATTAGTAGGAGTCGAATGTGCAAAGACCTTAGCTTTAGTTTATAATAAACCTTTAATAAAGGTTAACCATTTAATTGGCCATATTTATGCTAATAACTTAGAAAATAAAATGGAATTCCCTTTACTAGCATTAGTAGTTAGTGGAGGACATACAGATTTGGCTATTATGGAAGGCGATTATCAGTTTAAAATGCTAGGAAGTACTTTAGATGATGCCATTGGAGAGTGTTATGATAAAGTGGCTCGAGTATTGGGACTTAAATATCCAGGAGGACCTAATGTCGAAAAAATAGCTAAAGAAGGAGATCCAATTTATGACTTACCAATTCCAATGAAAAATAACACCTATAATTTTAGCTTTAGTGGTCTTAAAAGTAGTGTTATAAATTTGGTCCATAATAGCAAACAAAAAGGGAAAGAAATTAATAAACCCGATTTAGCTAGAAGTTTTCAAGATGTAGCTATTAGGCAAATAATTAATAAAGTAGATTTAGCACTAAAAAACAATTCTAATATTAAAAATATGGTAGTAGCCGGTGGAGTATCTGCTAATAGTTACTTAAAAGAAGAGCTAGGAAAAGCATGTGATAGAAGAAAAGTAAAGTTATTAGTACCTAGAATGCTCTATTGTACTGATAATGCTGCTATGATAGGGGCTGCTGCTTATCCATTGTACTTAAAAAAAGAATTTGCAGATTATGATTTTAGTCCTGAAAGTACAGGTCATTTAATAAAGGAGTAATTTTATTTACTCTTTTTCATTAATGAGATATAATAATACTGGTGATTTTCATGGAAATAAAAGCATTGTTAGTAACTTTAGGAGCTGGTTTATTTTTTTTAATCGGCTATGTATTAAATAAAATTACAAAAAATAAAAAAGATTTTTTGAAATTTTCAATTGCATTGGCTTTTATGATAATGATTGGTTTAATTTGTTTTGATCTTTTACCAGAAGTAATTGAAAATGTTAGTGAAGACAGTTTGTTTTTAAGAATTATTACTTTTATGATTCCTTTTGGATTGGGTATAGTAATCTTAATGCTATTAGATAAGTTGGTTCCGGATCATCATCATGATCATCAAGAAGGAGAACATAATCATAAGGAACATAATAGTAATTTATATCATATTGGATTGGTTACAAGTATTGCCTTAGTATTACATAATATTATTGAAGGAGGAGCAATTTATATTACCAGTTTAACTGATATTAAAGCTGGTTTGATGATTGCTTTAGGAGTAGGGCTTCATAATATTCCTTTGGGAATGGAAATAAGTGGAGCTTTAGATTTATCAAAAAGTAAAACATCTAAAAAAATAATTCCTTTATTATTAATTACCTTATCTACAATGTTTGGGGCTTTGATAATGTTAGTTTTAAATGTAACCTTTTCTCCATTAATATTAACTATTTTAATTAGTATTACTATGGGGATGGTTACCTATATTTTAGTATTTGAATTATTAAAAGAGGTAATGAGAGACATAAAAGAAAAGCCAACTATCTTAGGACTTATAGTTGGACTAGTTATTGTAGTAATAAGTCTATTTCTATAGGAGGCTTTATGAAAAAAATATTAGTAACGGGCGCTGGAGGAATGGTTGGATTTCATACTGTTGAGTTTCTGATTAAGGAGAAATGCTATGAAATAACAGCTCTTGATCTCAATTCTAAAAATGCTCAAAAAAAGTTTAAAAAATATAAAGATAAAATAAATATTGTATATGGCGATATTAATGATGAGGTTTTAATTAATTCTTTAATTAAGACTCATGATTATGTGATTCATTTAGCTGCTGTTCTTCCACCACTTGCTGATTTAAAGCCTGAATTAACTAAACAAGTTAATTATGAAGGAACTAAAAATATTGTTAATGCTATTAATAATTATAATCCCAAGTGTTTTTTAATATTTGCTTCTTCTATAAGTGTGTATGGTGATAGATTGGCTAGCCCTTATATAAAGGTTACAGATAAAGTGGGGGTAAATGATTTTGATATTTATGCTAATTATAAAATAAAAACCGAGAATTTAATTAGGAAAGAATTAGAAAACTATACTATATTAAGATTAACAGCCATTATGGGAAGACCGGATATGGATCCATTAATGTTTCATATGCCTTTAAATACCAAGTTAGAAATTTGCTCAGATATTGATACAGCTAGAGCTTTTGCGAAAGCCGTGGAACATAAAAATGAATTAAAAGGAAAAACATTTAATTTAGGTGGTGGCAAAAGATGTCGTACGACTTATCGAGAATTCTTAATTAGAATGTTTAAAATATATGGGATAAATATTAAGTTTTTGGAGTCTATGGTATTTGCTGAAAAGAACTTTCATTGTGGTTATTATGAAGATGGTGATGACTTAGAACACATTTTGTTATTTAGGGGTGACACGCTAGAAACTTATTTTAAAAGAGTGGATATGGGTACTAAAAAAATAAATAGGTTTTTTGCTAAGTTACTATCAAGACCGATAGTATATTTCTTAAATAAAAAGTCAGATCCTAAAAAGGCATTGGATAAGAAAGATAAAGGATTAATAAATAGATTTTTTAATAAAAGGTGAGTTTATGAGTAAAGAAAAAATAGGTTTAGCTTTAGCTGGTGGAGGACTTAGAGGGTCTTATCAAATAGGAGCCTATAAAGCCATGAAAGAACACAATATTAAAGTTAATGTAGTTACAGGGACTTCGATTGGATCTTTTAATGGGGCAATGATTGCCAGTGGTAAAGATAAAGAACTTTTAGAATTTTGGGAAACAATAGATGTTGCAAACTTTTTTGAAGTTGATGAGTCTTTCAAAGATTCAGTACTAACTTTAAAAAAAATGAAATTGTTGTTTGAAACGGCTAAGAATAAAATAAATAATAAAGGTTTTAATATAGCTCCTTTAAGGAATCGTTTAAATGAATTACTAGATGAAGAAAAATTGAGAAATAGCAAAGTTGATTATGGATGTTGTACAGTTAGAGGAAAAGATTCTAAACCACTTTTAGTTTTTGTTAAAGATATGGCAAAAGGAAAGGTTGCTGACTATATATTGGCCAGTTGTTTTTTACCAATATTTAAAAAGGAAAAACTAATTGATGATAATTATTATATGGATGGTGGGTTTTATGATGCTTTATCTGCAGCAATGTTAGAAACTGTTGGATGCACTAAGATTTACGCTATTCATTTAAATGGTTTTGGACATGAAAGACCAATTAAGAATAAAGGAATAGAAATTATTAATATAAGACCAAGAATAAGCTTAGGTAGTCAACTTACTTTAGATAATAAAATTATAAGTAGGAATATTAAATTGGGCTACTATGATGCCCTAAAAGTTTTAGACAATCTTGATGGAAAGAATTACTATTTTAAAGGGAAACCTCTTTCTTATTATAATAGATTAGTAAAGAATCTAGATTCTAAATATTTAGATAAAACCATTATAAGGTTATTGGCTAAAAATAGTAAGGAAGCCATTATTAAAGCGATTGAAAGAATATTAAAAAAAGAAGAAATGGAAATATTTGAAGTTTATAAAATTAATAGTATAATAAAGTTTATTAACAAAAATTTTAAAGGTCAAGATTTTGAATATGAATTTATTAAAAAAATAGGTAAGGAGATGTTGTTATGAGTGTTAGGGAAATATTTGAAACTAAGAAGGATTATTTAGATAAGTGTATTGAAATAAAGGGTTGGATTCGAAATCATCGTAAGCAAAAAGAATTTGGTTTTATTGATTTTAATGACGGAACTTATTTTAAATCAATACAGGTTGTTTATGACAACAATCTAAAAAGTTTTGAAGAAATATCTTCTTATCATGTAGGAAGCTCTGTTTTAGTAAAAGGGACCGTTATTAAATCTGAAGGCAAAGGCCAAGATATTGAAATAAAAGCTAGCGGAGTAATATTATTAGGAGATTGTCCAGATGACTATCCTATTCAGCCAAAAAGACATACTAGAGAATTTTTAAGGGAAGAGGCTTATCTTCGCCCTCGTACTAATTTATTTAGTGCTATCTTTAGAATAAGAAGTGTGGCAGCTATGGCTATTCATAGTTATTTTCAAGAAAAAAACTTTGTTTATGTTCATACTCCAATTATAACTACGGCTGACTGTGAAGGATCTGACCAAATGTTTAAATTAACTACCTTAAACATGGATAAACTTCCTTTAAAAGATGGTTTAGTTGACTATAGCAAAGATTTATTTGGTAAGAAGGCATTTGTTACAGGAAGCGGGCAATTGCACGGAGAGGCCTTTGCTTTGGCTTTTAAAGACATATATACTTTTGGACCAACCTTTAGAACTG
>CAZTRF010000048.1:0-7501 GCA_964616495.1 uncultured Muribaculaceae bacterium | reverse complement strand
CCCTCTTGAATTAATTGTTTTAAACTCCAACCAGCACAATATCCAGTTAACATAGATAAATCGTGCAAATGAAGAGAAGCACTTCGATGGGCATCAGCTATTTCATCATCATAAACTTCGCTTAACCAGTAATTAGCAGTTATTGCTCCTGAGTTACTTAGAATTAGTCCTCCTACAGAATAGGTAACAGTCGAATTTTCTTTAACTCGCCAATCAGTAACATTAACATAACTATTAACAACATCTTTATAATCCAAAATGGTTGATTTCATGCTACGCATTTTATCGTGTAAACGACGATACAAAATGTAAGCCTTAGCTACCTCAGCATACCCACCTTTAATTAATGTTGCTTCAACAGCATCTTGAATATCTTCAACATTAACAATGTTATCGACTATTTTCGGTTCAAATTCAGCCGTAACCTTTAAGGCTAAGAAATCGATTACACTTTCATCATATTTCTTTTCTTCGGCTTCAAAAGCCTTTGTAATAGCATCTGATATTTTTGATATATCAAAAGCTATAATTTTTCCATCTCTTTTTCTTACTTTATACATTTAACATTTCCTCCCTTTTTTTGTATAAATTTTATAGTCATCTAACGCTTACATTAGGAAATTCAAGTTTTAAAGTAGTAAGCATTTCTTGTAATTCAACTTCGCTAAAACTATGTAATCCTTTTTGTAAAACGTTTTCACTATCTTGGTAATTTTGCAAGTAATATTTAGCATTTGGCCCAATATACTCACATATATGCTTTAGACAATCAATTGAATGTAGCTCTTTAACAACTGTTGTTCTAAATTCGTATTTAATATTTGATTTTTCTAAGACTGCAATACTTTCTTTAATTTTTTCAGTATTAATTTTCATAATCCCTGAAGTTTTTTCATACTCAGAAAAGTCGTTTTTGATATCCATGGCCACATAATCAATTAGACCTTCATCAATTAATTGTTTAAGTTCTTTAGGACTACTACCATTGGTATCCAGTTTTACTTTTAAACCTTTTGCTTTAACTTTCTTAATAAAACCTTTAATATCTTTTTGCATAAGAGGTTCTCCCCCGCTTATACAAACTCCATCTAAAATCTTTTTTCTTTTTTCAAGATAGGCCATTACTTCATTTTCAGATATTTCGCCATCGTGATTTAAATCTAAAAGACTAGAATTATGACAAAATGGACATTTAAAATTACACCCTTGAGTAAAGATTAAACACGCTATATTGTCTGGATAGTCTAGTAAAGTTACTTTTTGAAGCCCATTTATAGTCATAGTTTCCTTCTTTCTAAACATATATAGGAAAACCCAATATCACAATCAATAAGGTCTTTTATTAGAAGAACGATAGTTTTAGCCTTTTTACAGCTTATCAAACTAATTAACATTCCACCTGTATAGATATTTTCATAATCTTTTAATTTATTTATTGGTTCTTCTTCAGTTAAAATTTGGTATCTTTCATGATCGGTTATTCCTTTTTTAATACCAAAGATTGTTTTATCTAAAGCCATTAACTCTTTTAAAATATTTTTATCATTGGTTTCAGATACCACAAAGTTTAGTTTATTTTCATTGCTTATTTTTTCACTATATTTAGTTATATATTTTAAAATTTCTAGTATCAAATTATCATCAAAAGTTCCCTTTAAAGCAATAACACATTCTTTTAATCCCACTAATCCAATTCCTAAGGTTCCATTTTTGATAACTTTACGAATTTTTTGATTGCCATCAAACTTTTCATCATCTAAAACATTTCCTTTAAATAAAAGCTGATAGTTTTCTTTATACTTATCTCCTAAATATTCAAATGTCGATAAAAGCTCATTTTTAACCAATTCTAATATCTCATCTAATTCTTTATAAAACTCTTTCTTTTGATTAGGATACTTAATTCCTAGTCTAGCCATATTAATTGATGTACTAGCTATTTTTATTCTGCCCACTGAGCTTTTATCTAAAGATGTGATATTTTCATAAATACGATCTCCATTGCTAAAATACTCAATTTCGTTTGGCCCTTTGTTACTCTTACTATCCACAAAAGATAGAGCAACATTTTTAGACGAAAGAATTAACTCTGCTATCTCATTAAGATAATCATCTTGATGCTTTTTCTTAATTTTAAAAATGCATAAAATATTTTTTAAAGGCTCTAATTTATTTATTATTTTTATTATGGTTTTAATAATCATTTGACCAGCACCAGTTTGATTGGTTCCTAAGCTAATACTATATTTTCCTTTAGTGTTTATTCTAATTAGTAGTTTTTCAATAGTCTCAGTTAAATATTCTTTGCTTTCTCTTAAAGCGTCTTGATAGGCTACCTCAAAAATATTTTTTACCTCTTCATTAAGAACATACGGATTTTGATTTAAACCATTGCTCAAATCATCTAGTTCATCAATCATATCAGCTATTTTTTTATCATTGATATATTCCAAAATGCCCTTTATTTTTAAATATTTTCTTATTTGGCTTTTGAAAGTTTTCTTAAAGTATTCTATTAACATTTTTTCAAAAACAAAATCAACCTGGGGAATAGATACTTCTTCGCTCAATTCATAATTAGAATTAGAAATATCATCAATATTAAAATTTGAATTGTTCATTTTTAAATGGGCTTTGGAAAACGCTCCTAAAGCATAATGATCTAAATTATGAATATAGATACTTCCTTCTTCATGAGCCCTAATAAATTTATTATCCAAAATATAAGATTTAGTATACTCGGTAGAAACCGTTTTGCCAAACATCAATAAGGTATCCTTTGATTTTAAATAGCTATTACTTTGTAAATTATTATCGTTAGCTATTTTTTCAATAGCCTTAACAAATTTATGCTGTTGCTTCAAAGCAAATGCTTTTCTAGATTCCGCTCTTTTTTTACGATAAATAGAAAATGATTCATAAACCTTAGAATACTTATTTTTTCTTAATTCTTCTTCAATAATATCTTGAATATCTTCAACTTGAATAGTTTTACGTCCTTTGTAATTAAATTCAATATATTTTAAAACGTCTTCATAAACCTTATTTACTTCTTTTTCATCAGTAGTAGCATAAACACTATCAAAGGCGTGCTTAATAGCAATGGCAATCTTAAGGCCATTAAAGCCGACTCTTTGCCCACTTCTTTTGACAACGACTAATTCGCTAATGCTCTCACTATTCATAAATTTACTCCCCACAGTACTCTTGCTACTGTAATATCATCATAGCATTGTAATAATAATAATGCAATATTTTTTTTTACAGTTTTACATTTTTTGCTTTTTGCTTTTTTGTCAAAAAAAACATTTTTTAACAAAAAAAACATTTTCATTGTATTTACCTTTAATTTCCGTAAAAGACTTAATTAAAAATAAAAATTCATAATCATTTTACATTCTTTTATTCCTTTATAAGGTTTTCTTTACATAGTAAAGTTAATTATATTAGACTGTTCAAACATTTTACGTTTTACATAAAAATAAAAAAGTCAATATTTTTTTTGACCTTTTTTATTTTTATTTTTTAAAAAAATGTTGACTTTTTTAAATTTTTGTTATTTTTTATTTGCAGGTGTAATTATTGTCATTTAGTTCTTTTTTAACATCATCTAGAAGTTGCTTTTCATCATCTTTATAAACCGATTCTAAATAATATTTAACCATCTTCCCATCTATAGCTATGTCTGATTCGCCACCATCTTCTTTGGCCAAATCATAATAAGTCTGAGCATCATTTTCAGATAAAAAAGTGATTTTCCGAAGAAAAGTAGCCGCTACCACATAGTCATTCTTATCAATATTGAGGAATATTTCTACGTAATCAGACATATCCCCATCAACCGTTTCAGAGCTACACTTTAGCTGACTGGTTTTTTCACATCCAACAGTCAATAATAATAAACTTAAAATTACTAAAATCTTTTTCATAACTTCTCCTATAATTATTATATCATTATTCTTAAAATAGTGAAATATTTGGTATAATAGTTATAAGGAGTGATAATATGCCCTGTGCTACCGTTCATCGAGCTATTGCTAAAATTGTTAATACCAATTATTTAAACTATCAAAAAGAAGATTCACTTTTATTAGAAATAGGCAGTATCGCTGCCGATTCTTGGCGTCATACAAAGAACATCACTCGTCAAAAATCTCATTTTGTTGATTGTGGAGAAGAAAACGTTGAACTATTTTTAAAAAAATATTCTAAAGATCTTCGTAGCCCTTTCTTTTGTGGCTATTACATCCACTTGTTAACCGACTATTATTTTAGATATCATCACTTGGGTGCAAGTTCTAATAATGTTGAAAGTTATAAAAAATTAATTGATGAATTAGATATTTATAGTATTCCCCTTTTATCAAAAGAAGAGCTTTCTTTAGTACCAAATATTCCAGAAGTTGATAAAGAAGCGCTTCAAGCATCAATTGAATATCTTTTTAACCATCCTTATAGTACAAGAAGCATTCCCAATGATTATAATGTTTTATTAGCTGAGCTAAATGCTTGTGCAGAATTTGTCATTAATAAACTTGATCTAGTTCTTCATGATGCTTTTCTTTAACTGAATCATCAACTATAATACATTCCGTTGTTAAAAGCATTCCCCCAATTGAAGTAGCATTAATTAGGGCTTTTTCGGCCACTCTAAAGGGATCAACAATACCCATTTCAAACATATTCCCATACTTATTAGTTAAAGCATTAAACCCCATATTATAATTAGCCTTTTTAATCGGAAGAATAACCTCTTCCCAATTTTGACCTATATTATTAATAATTTCTTCAAATGGTTTTTCCAGGGATTCCAAAATAACTCTCTTACCCAAAGAATTATTTTTATTTTTTAAATGATTTGCTATTCTTAATAAAGCTATTCCACCCCCTTCGATTATCCCATCACTTAAAGCATTTTTAACCGCTTCTAGAGCATCAACGATTCTCATCTTTTTTTCAATCATCTCTGTTTTGCTATTTCCTCCAACATAAATGGTAGCTACCCCTTTATTAAAACTAGCCAATCTTTTTTGATGGAATTCTTTATTAAAGTTATCTGATAAAAGAATATCTTCTTTTATTTCTTTAACTCGATTATTTACTTGTTCCTTAATGCTCATACCCTCTATTAAAGTAGTCTTTTCTTTATCTATCTTAATTTTATTAACTATTCCCAAATTAGAAATATTAACATCAGAAATTTGATCTCCATGAAGGACATTATAATACTTGCCTCCCGTCATAATCGCAATATCTGCAAGTAGACGATCTTTGTTGTCACCATAATTTAAAAGAGAAATGGCCATTACATCAAGAATATTTTGGTGACGATTAAGAGTTAAGGTTTCCATAACTTCATCACTCATTTGATCACAAATTACTAATAAACCCTTATGAGAATCAATAGTCTCATTTAATAAAGAACTTATTTCTGTTATCTTTTCTATATTAAAATTACTTATTAAGACAAAACAGTCTCTTAATTCATCTCCCATTCTATTCTTTAGCATATAATTAGAAATTAAATTACTATCAAAAGATAGTCCTTTGGAAACCTTATAATAGGTTTCCCCATTTAGCGATTCTTCTATATTGATTAAACCTTTTAATCCCACATCCAAATAAGCTTCATAAATAAGTTTACCAACATTATCATCTCCTGATGAAATACTCGCAACTAAAGGAATGTCTTTTAATCTAATTTTAATTCTTTCGTTTTTTAACTTGCTAATTATTTCTTTTAAAGCCTCATTTAGTTCATTTCTTAAAATAATGGGATTAACCCCTTCATTTAATAACTTTAATCCCTTATTAAAAATGCTTTGAAGTAGTACTAAAGACGTTGTTGTTCCATCCCCTACTTCTTCATTAGTTTTAATAGAAGCCTCTTTAGCAATATCTAAAATAGCCTCAGCAAAGGTATCTTCGCTTTCAACCTCTTTAGCAATTGTAACCCCATCGTTAGTAATATAAGGAGTCATATAATTAGGTCCAATAACGACATTCTTTCCTTTAGGACCTAAAGTTATTTTTACAGCATTAGCCAGCAAGTTGACGGCCTCTTCCATTTTATCTTGAACTATTTTACCACTTATTATTTTCTTACCCATTTAAATCATCCTTTACTTCGACCATATATTTCCAATATTTTTTTGGCATAAAATTCATTTGACAGCGAAGATTTTTTCTTTCGCTAATTGCCACTTTTTTAATAAAACATTTCCACATACTAATTATCTCATCTTCTTTTTTGCCCTTTACCAATTTATCATTATCAAAATCTCTATCATCAATAATAGTAATATTCTTTTTATCATAGAAACTTATCAAATGCCGCTTTTCATCTCTAATAATAAAGTATTCATTTTTAAGCCGATTCTTAAAATGTTTGCTAACCAATAATAAAATATTATTTTCAGGAGCCATTTCAGCATATAAAATTCCATTATTTAATTCTTCAAAACGAAGAAACCCCTTAAGCCGGTGGGCTTCTCTTCTCACATATCGACTTATTTTTAAGGCCTTGCTAACACAATTCAAATTTCTTAAATTCACTATTTTTTCACCATATTTAAATCCATTTAGCAAAAAGTATAGAATAATCATTTCTTTTTTAGGATCATTAGATAAATAAACATTACAAACGATATATAATGCTAAAGGCGAAACCTTTTTAGTAATCATTTCAATTAATTTAGAACTTTTAATTTCATTATTTTTTAAAGTCAAGTAATTGGTAAATAAATTTATTTCATAATTATTACTAGGTTTAATATCATAAGGAATTATTTTATGGGAAAGACAATGATAAACAGTGCCCATTAACCCTTCAAAAGTCCCATTATACAGAAGCCCTTCTTCAATCCTTTTCATTGAAATAACCTCAATTGCTCAGCTGCAGGCCCTATCAACAACTTCTTTTCTTCAGTAATTAAGCAAGTTTCTATAACTCCCTTTTTAAAGAAATCTGGAGATATATAAGGCTTTCCATTACAAGTAATAAAATATTTAGCTCTTTTCATTACTATTCCCATTTTCTTAACACTATCAAAATCCAACTTTGTAAATTTACGATTATTAATAATCCTTTTAGCTGTTAAAACGCCAATCCCTGGAACCTTTAATAAATCATTATAACTAGCTTTGTTAATCTCAATCGGAAAAAATTCTAAATGGCGAAGGGCCCAATCGGCCTTTGGATCTAATAAAACATTAAAATTAGGATTATCTTCAGTAAGTAAGTCACTAACCTTAAAGTTATAGAATCTCAATAGCCAATCTGCTTGATAAAGTCTATTTTCTCTTACTAAAGGAGGATTCTTAATAACCGGCAATAACTTATCTTTATTAACTGGAACATACGCACTATAAAAGACCCTTTTTAAACTAAACTTATCATACATTCTACTGCTTAAATTCATAATTTGATAATCGCTATCTGAAGTAGCTCCAATAATCATTTGAGTACTTTGACCAGCTGGTGCAAACCTATTACTTTTAT
>CAZTRF010000047.1:0-7638 GCA_964616495.1 uncultured Muribaculaceae bacterium | reverse complement strand
CAAGTGAGACATTTTCCAAAGATAACACTTAAGACATTATCATAAGATAAACATAGCAAAATAGTTCAAGTTGACATCAACTTTGACAAAAAACAGAAAGTATGATATAATCCCAACTTGTATGGAGCATTATTCTAGTCTTTCATCCTAGTGGAAGATGGGGCTAAAAATCCATTCATTGTACCAGAGACGCTTTATATATTTGCTTTTTCCGCCCAGGTTGGGGTGAATATGTAATTCTAAGTTTGAGGATATGTTATAATGGCATATAAATAAATCCTTTTACTAAGTCATACAGTTTGATGAGTGTACATGTCGTGAGTGACTATGCGGGATATAATTTGAAAGTGTAGTTGCAAAAGCGAATAATACTAGGTCATGAAAGTTTAGGAAAACTTCTAGAATGTTTATATTATAAGGTTTGAGGTGCGGACTAAGTGGCAATCGAGTAGTTGTGAGAAGCAATTATATTCTTTAAAGAGAAATCACCCTAAGGTAACTAAAGGTAGAATATAGAGAAATTCAACTCGACCAAAGCCGTAAAATTAATTTATAGTATTCCATGCAAAAAGCACTTTATATAAAGGGGAGTTTAAAATGAAGAAAAACAACTGGATATATAAAGTTTTTTTATGGACTTTTTTATTATCTGTTCTGTTTAGTGGTGTATCAAATGTTTTGGCTAATTATTTAAAAAGTTTACCTATTTTAATTTTAATAGTTATTATTATAATTATTATAGGAATAATATTTGATATGGTGGGAGTGGCAGTGTTAACTTCCAAAGAATCTTTTTTTCATGCTAAGGCAACTAAAAAGATACCTGGAGCCAAAGAGACAATTCAACTAATAAAAAATTCGCCTAGAGTATCAAATATTTGTAATGATATTATTGGGGATATTTGTGGAATAGTAAGTGGAGGGTTGGCAGTAGTTATTGCTATTATGATATCTGAAAAAACAGCAATGAATTTAACTGTTACTACTTTAATTATTACGGCCATTATTTCTTCACTAACAGTTGGAGGAAAAGCCATTGGCAAATCAATAGCAGCTAAAAAATGCGATGATATTATTTTTATGGTAGGCAAAATAAAAAACTTTTTTTCTTTAAAAAAGAAAAATTGACTTGATATTAGGCAAACTTATGATATAATACGAAGGAAACGAATTACTATGATTAAAAATAATCATGGCGGAAGGAGAATATTATGAAAAAGGGAATTCATCCAGCATCTGAAAAAGCAACATTTAAATGTGTATGTGGAGCTTCATTCGAAGCCCTATCAACATCTAAAGGAGAAGTTTTATTAGAAGTATGTAATGAATGTCATCCATATTATACAGGTGCACAAGGAAGACATAAAAAAACTGGATCAGTAGAGAAATTTAATCGTAAATACGGTTTAGATAAATAAACTACTTAATAGTAGTTTTTTTATGATATAATTTTAATGGTGATATTAATGAAATATCTTATAGAACGTGTATTTAAAATGAATTATAAAAATCTTTTTGAAAAAATAAATTTAATACATTTGGAAACCGATAAATCTAAAATAACTATTTTCATGGATATTGTTTATACTGGGATTCGTTTTAAAGCGGGATATATGGATTATTTTCTTTTAAAAATGTATGAAATGACTAATAAAGAGAAAGCAACATATTTGGTAAGGGGGCTAAATAGTAAACTAGTAAAAACTTTGAATAAGAAAGAAGATATCCATCTTTTAAACAATAAGATAGAAACTAACAAACTTTTAAAAGATTATTTAAAAAGAGATTGGAGTTATTTGGATGATAAAGACATTGATAAGTTTTTAAAAAAACATTCAAAGTTTATTGCTAAACCTAGTGATGGTCAATGTGGTAAGGGAATAGAAATTATAGAAGTTAATAAATTTAAAGACTTAACCGCTTTAAAACAGCATCTAAAAAAGAATAATCTAGACCTTTTAGAAGAAATAGTAAAACAACACAAAAGCATAGATAAGATAAATTCTTCATCGGTTAATACTATAAGAATAGTTACTATTTATAATGACAAATTATTTTTAATAGGGGCCTGTTTTAGAATTGGAAATAATAATTTTGTAGATAATTTTGAAAGTGGCGGAATGACTGCAAAAGTTAATGTTGATAAAGGGATAGTTTTAAGTCCGGCAGTGGATAAAAAAGAAAACATTTATTATAAACATCCGGTTTCTAAGCAAGAAATAGTAGGATTTAAGTTTCCATATTATAAAGAAACTATTAAAATGATTAACAAGATGAGTTTATTAGTTCCAACCATAAAATATATTGGGTGGGATATAGCCATAACTAATAATGGACCCGTTTTAATAGAAGCAAATCCTCTTCCTGGTAGTCAAATAACTCAAATGCCTTATCCAAATGGTAAAAAAGAAGGATGTTTACCCAAAATAAAAGAAGCTCTAGCATACAGAAAGGAAGAATAAAATGAAAATAATTTTAGGAACAGATCACAGAGGAACAGAGATAGTAAAAGAATTATGTATAAAATTAAAGGAAAAGGGATATGAAGCAATTATGGTTGATAAAGAAAACTATGATACAGATGATTATCCTGATTTTGCTTTTAAATTGTGTGATGAATTATTAAAAAACAAATATGACTTAGGAGTTCTAATATGCCGTACTGGAATTGGAATGTCTATAGCTGCTAATAAAGTAAAAGGAATTAGATGTGCTCGAGTAGTTAATAAAGAAGATGTTGAACTTACTAAATTAGATAATGATTCTAATGTTTTAGCCATAGGTTACAACTTGGGGTTAGATAAAGTTGTCGAACTTATTGAAACTTATTTAAATTATAATGAGATACGAGACGAAAGGCATAATCGAAGAATTAATAAAATAATTTCTTATGAAAATGGAGAATATAATGAATATTAAATTAATATTATATATTGTTACATCCATGTTATCGGTTTATGCCTTAAGTGGTGTTAATTTTAATGGAATATTTAAAATCAAAAAAGAAATAGAAGCACGAGTGCTAGTAATAATTTTAAGTTTAAGTATGGCTTATTTACTTACTAATTTTATTAATGATTTTCTAATTGTAAGTAAAATAATGTAAAAGGAAACCATGAAAAATAAAACATTAATTGTTATTATAATTTTTTTAATACCGATTGTAGTAGTTAGTTTTACCAAAAGTAAAACTAACTTTCTTTTTAATGAAAAAGAAATAATCATTAATAAAAATAACGAAATAATTAAAATAAATTTAGATGATTATATTATTGGAGTAGTAGCTGCCGAAATGCCTGCATCATTTGAAGAAGAAGCATTAAAAGCTCAGGCTATAGCCGCTCGAAGTTTTTTATTATATAGCTACGAAAAAAATCCTGATAAAGTTTTTGATGCAACAATTTCATTTCAATCTTTTATAACTAAAGAAGAAATGAAAAAAAAGTGGTCAACTGACTTTCCAAAATATTATGATAAAATAAAAATAGTTGTTGAAGAAACTAAAAATCAAGTATTAAAATATAATAATGAGATAGTAAAAGCATATTATTTTTCTCGAAGTAATGGTCTTACTGAAAATGTTAAAAACGTTTTTGGAGAAGAAAAAGAATATTTATTGTCAGTAATTAGCGAAGAAAAGGCCTATGAATATTCGTGTTCTTACTCTATCAAAGAATTTATTGAAAAATTAAACTTAAACTGTAATAATGTTAAAATATCTAAAATTACTAAAACCAATAGTAATAGGATAGATAGTATTGAGATATGTAGTCAAACATATAAAGGAACCGAAATAAGAAAAAAGTTGAATTTAAAATCAACAGATTTTTATATTGAAATAAATAATAATAATATAGAAATAACTACCAAAGGATATGGCCATGGAGTGGGAATGAGTCAATATGGGGCCAATGAACTAGCTAAAAAGGGGTATAAAGCTGAAGAAATTTTAAAACACTATTATCAAAATACCTATTTAGAAAAAATTTAATAGTATAAATTGAACAATTACTTCCATTCTATTAATAGGATGGTGAAATATGAAAAAAAGAAAATTAAAAGGATATGTAATTCCTATGGCATATTCGATAGCAGTTTGCGCAATATTTGCTAGTGTTCTTCTTTTAACTAGCGCATTAAAAAGCTTTTCAATACCAGAAAATATTATACATGTTATGAACCCGCTTGTTGATAATGTAAAGCCTGTAGTAAGGGAAGAAACGGTAGAAATAATAAAACCATATTATGATACAACCGTTACTATAGCAAAAGGTTTTTATAGCAAAGATGATGAAGAAAAAAATCAGCAAAGTTCTTTAATATATTATCAAAACACCTATATGCAAAACTCCGGAGTTCTATATAGTGGTCCCAATATTTTTGATATAGTTAGTGTTTTAGATGGAAAAGTAATAAATATTAAAGAAGATGAAATCCTAGGAAATGTTGTAGAAATTGAGCATAATTCTCAGTTGATTACTTCCTATCATGCTTTGGGAGAAATTAAAGTGATTTTAGGAGCGGAAATTAAACAAGGAGATATTGTAGGAATAAGCGGGCATACAGCATTAAATGCTGATTCATCAAACAATCTATTATTTGAAGTTGCTTTTCAAGGGAAAAATATAAATCCTGAAAGCTTCTATAGTATGAATATTAACGAATTACTAAATTCATAGTTATAAAATATATCCTTTCTATATATATTTATAGGGGGATTATTTTGAATAAAAAAATAAAGAATAGAATTGAACAAGAATATGAATGTTTAGTTGAAACTAATAAAACAATTAGAGAAATAGGGGGAATTTTTAAAAATAGTAAAAGCAATGTTCATAAGGATTTGATTGAAAGATTGCCCTTATTATCATTATCTAAGTATGAAAAAGCCAAACAAATATTAAATGAGCATTTACAAACACGTCATTTAAAAGGCGGCGAATCTACTAGAAAAAAATATAAACTATTAAAGAAGTGATGACTATAAAAAGTGAAATGAAAATTTTATATACTACTAAGGGCCTATATATAATAGAAAATGGTATTAATTCTTATTATGCCTTTGAGAAAAAAAGTAAAAAGAAAATGGCAAATAAAAACCATATTTATAATCATAAATTATTTGTTGAATGGATATTATCCAAAAAATTATCCATATTTATGAAAAGCATTACAATTTTTACTTATCCAGATACTTCATTATTAGAAACCGAGTTTTTGGAACAACTATTCAAGGAACAACTAGCAAAAAAGATATCTTTTAAACCGCTTTTTGCTCGTACTCCCAATAGTTTACTTATTTTTTCAACATCTGATTGCTTCTACTTAATTTATCCTATTAATAATAAAAAAAGTTATCAAGTAAAAGATACTTTTAAAGATGTAGTTAATTCCTTAAAGTTATCTTCAAATTATAAAATATTAGTATGTGGAGACAAAAAAGATTTAGACTTAATTGCTAAAAAAATCGAAAAAAAGACAACGATATTAACCCTTTATCAAGAAGACTTATTTCAATTAATGAAAAGCGCATAATTTTATGTGCTTTTTCTTTTTAAAATATGATATATTATAATTGCTAATAGTTAACGTAGAGGAGGCAAAGTTGTGAATATCGTTGTTATAGAAGATACTTTAAAATATCAAGATATTATTAAAAACATAATTAGAAAGGTTTTATTTGCTTGTGATCAAGACGCTAAAATTGATATGTTTGTAAAATACGATAAAGATCTAAGACGCATAATCGATGATACTTCAAGTAAAAAAGTATATATAGTTGATATTGAATTGGCAAATAGTATATCTGGTATTAAAATAGCCCAAATAATCAGAGATACCGATTGGGAAAGTGATATTATTTTTATTACAACACATGATAATATGTATGAACAGGCTTATAGAAGCTTATACAAAGTTTTTAATTTTATTGAAAAGTTTCATAATTTTGAAAAACGTTTAGAAAAAGATTTAAAAATAATTTTAAGCAGAGACTATGACACCTCCATGTTCAAATTTAAAAATCGAAAAATAACTCTTCAGCTTTACTATAAGGATATTACTCACATTACGAGAGAAAAAGAAGAAAGGAAATTATTTATTCATACCTCGACTAATACTTTTGCGCTTTCTATGACAATGAGTGAAATGATCAAAAAACTAGATGCACGATTTAAAATGGTGCATAGAGCCTGTATAGTAAATACCAATAGAGTATTAAAATACGAGTGGGCTAAAGGCTCATTTTTATTGGATACAAACGAACGAGTTTATCTTTTATCAAAAAATTATAGAGATGAGGTAGAAAAATGAAATATCTCACTTTTGGTTTTACAATGTTAATAAATACTGCGTTTTATTTTTATTTGAATTCGTCAGGGTTATCAAGAAAAGAAATATTTACTCCAAAACGAATAACAATCTTTTTAATAACATGGATATTATTGTGCATAGGATGCTTTTATGAATTTCCACTAAAGACTTTATTTAGTTATGCAGTGCTTGTTTTAATGGTACTAGTATCTTTTCCAAGCAACTTTAAAGAAAGAATTTTAAATTTTATAATCTTTACTATTTATGGACTTTTAGTAGAATTAGGAGTACTGTTTATTTTACGGATAATCAGCGATATAGATATTTTTAATATGCCGATTATAACTCAATTTTTTATAACAATCATATATGAAATTATTTGGATTATGACGTGGATGTTATTAAAAAAGATACCATTGTTAAGAAAAGCTGTTGAACAGGCAAAAGTATTTTTTAACGGATTTATAGGCATTGAAATAATATCAATAATATTTATTGCAATTTTAAGCCTTTTTCTAGGAAAATATTATAATGATATATCGGCTATTCCAAATCTAATTGCAATAATTTTAATTATTGTTTGTGCGATTATTATAATTAGTGTTTTTTCAAAGCACCAAAAGACTGAAGATTTATTGAAAGCAAGAAACGAATTTTTACAACAGAACATCGAAATATATGAAAAGTCAGCTGAAAACTATCGTGTGTTTAAACATAATATTTTATCTGATCTAATAACAATTAAAAGTGTTGCTAATAAAGAAGCTCAAGAAGTAATAGATTTGAAAATGGAATTTTATGAAAAATCTTATTCTTGGGTAAGCAAACTTTCAGATATTCCAAATGGACTAAGAGGAGTAATTTCAATGAAAATTCAACAAGCTCGTGAAATGAATATTCAATGCTTGATTGAAAGTAATACAAAGAAAAACTTTTGCAATAATATGGGCATGAAAAGGTTTGTAGAAGTTTGTGATATAATAAACATTATTATCAATAATGCCATAGAAGCCGCTTCAAAGTGCCGAAAAAAGTATATTTTGATTAGCATTGAAGATAATCCTCAATCGGTTATTAAAATAATAAACCCTTTTAAAAATAGTATAGATATTAATGACATGGGAAATGCAGGATATTCCACTAAAGGTAAAAACAGAGGCATCGGTTTATTTTTTATTAGAAAGTATAAAAGCAAAAAAATAAAAATAGACACAGAAGTGGTAAACAATTTGTTTATTACAAAAATAATATTAAAATAAAAAAGTGATTTTATAATGAAGTTGTAAGATAAAAGTGTACACAAAAAAAGTGTATGCTTTTATTTTT
>CAZTRF010000046.1:2139-7731 GCA_964616495.1 uncultured Muribaculaceae bacterium | reverse complement strand
GGATGTAGCACAGCTTGGTAGTGCACTTGATTTGGGATCAAGGGGTCGCAGGTTCGAATCCTGTCTTCCCGACCATTGAATATTAATCCTTAGTAAATAAGGATTTTTATTTTGCCCCTTGATTTACTAAATTAACCTGTTCTATAAAATAAAAACAGTAAATTTTTTTCATTTATTCTAAAGCCCCAACCATGATTATAAGTATGTCCGTAGCGCTTCTCACTTTTATAAACTCCAATATTTACCAAAATGTTTATAACTCCACTATTAATAAGAAAAACAAACCTTTCAAAATCTTTTAGTTTAAATAAACGCATTTTATAATAACAATAAAACATTTCTCCTTTTTTCTTCGATGGCCATACATCAACTAAGGCTAAATATTTAAGTTTTCTATAAAGAACTTCTTCTAGAGCTTTAAAGTCCCAAAAAGTTTCTTTATCTATTAGTTCAAAATTTTTATTGTACACCTCTAGATATAATCTTTGAGTTTTGTACTCTGCATTTATTTTAAATAAAAAGTCCTGACCAATTTTGGTATATTGGTTGCCACAAATACTGCCTTTAAAGACTTTAACATTTTTTATATCTTTATCTGGATATCCATATTTTTCCTTAATTCTTTCAGTTTGAAAAATTCCTTCGGGAGTAAGAGAAAATAAAATAATATCACTTTTAGAATATGCTCTTCTAGTTTTTAATTCAATTCCATGAAAATCAGGAATTTGAAAAGCTCCAGCATTAGCACCTATAGCTTTTTCTAAAGTCATGCCCATCGCCGCCAGGCTATTATTAACTCCCTTTATATATCCCATTTTTTTTATTTCATTAAATTTTTTAAATAATAGACTGATATTTTTTTCCATATAAGTCCTCCTATTATATATATTCTCTTTATACTGAGCATTTCCTTTATTTTTTGTTTTTAAGTCTTAAATATGTTAATATTAAATTGGTGATAATATGTATGAAGAAATAAAAAATAATTTAATTAAAAGCGAAGAGCTTTTTTCAAAATATGCAACGAAAAGTATAGATGGAATAAGATTAAGACCTCAAAAAGATGACATTCGTGGTAAATTTTCTAGAGATGCTGATCGAATCATTCATTCTTTATCATATACTAGATATATAGATAAAACCCAAGTATTTAGTTTTAACGAAAATGATAATATTAGCAAAAGAATGACGCATGTTAATCAAGTAAGCAAGATAGCAAGAACGATTGGAAGAGCATTATTATTAAACGAAGATTTAATTGAAGCAGCCGCTTTAGGCCATGATTTAGGCCACGTTCCTTATGGACATGTAGGTGAAAAAATTTTAAATAACATTAGTTTAAAACATAAAGAAGGATACTTTAATCATAATGTTCAGAGTGTTAGAATTTTAATGGTATTAGAAGAAAGAAACCTTTGCATTCAAACCTTGGATGCTATTTTATGTCATAACGGAGAATTAGAAGCGTTACGTTACAAGCCTATTCCCAAAACAAAAGAATTCTTCTTAAATCAGATAAACATGGCTTATAAAGATTTAAACACTTTAAAACATTTAATTCCAATGACTTTAGAGGGGTGCGTTGTAAGAATTAGTGATATAATTGCATATTTAGGCAGAGATATAGAAGATGCCATAAGACTAGGACTATTAAAAATAAAAGATATTCCTTTAGAAATAACAAAAGTTTTAGGAAATAATAATCGTTCAATAATTAATACATTAATAATGGATGTAATTGAAAACAGTTATCAAAAAGACTATATTTCAATGTCTGAGTCAGTCTTTAACTCAATGAAAAAATTAAAACAATTTAATTATGAACACATTTATAATAAAGCCAATTCATCAAAAGATATTATGAAATATACTAAGATGTTTGAACTGCTTTTTGATAAAAACTTATTTTTTATTAAAGAAAACATTACGAGCGAAAAAATATTTACAGTATTTTTAAACTATAAAAAACAATCTTATTTAGAAAACAATAGCCCAGAAAGAAAAGTGATAGATTATATTGCGGGTATGACTGATCACTTTTTTCATTCAGAGTATTTAAGAATAAAAAAGTTAGGAAGTGAAAAGTAATGCCTAAAAAATTTAAAATGATTGATGAAGATTTTATATGTGAATCTTGTGGAAAAACTGTCCATAAACTAGAATATACCGCTCGAGATCATTGCCCTTTTTGTTTAGTATCAAAACATATAGATATTAACCCTGGAGATAGATTAGAAACTTGTCATGGCAAATTAATACCAATTAATGTAGAAAAATTTAAGGGCGATAATTTGAAAATTGTTTATAAATGTGAAAAATGTAACCAAATAAGAAAAAATATAGTAGCCAAAGATGATGACTTTGATGAAATATTAAAAATAATGGCCAATCACTAACATATTTTATTAAGACAAATCAATAATAATAAAGAGGTGCACAATGAAATACAAAAAATTTAACGAGAGTTCTTATACTTTAAATATTATTAAGACTAATCGTTTTAAAACTTGCAGAATAGAAATTGTTTTTCGAAGCAACTTTAATGTCGATGAGCTAACTAAAAGATCAATGTTACTAGATTTACTAACGTTTTCATCAAATAAATATCCGACTCAGCGTGAAATGAGCATTGCTTTAGAAAACTTATATAATAGTTCATTTTATAGTATAAATTCCAAACTTGGTAATTCATTAATTAGCAGTATATGTTTTGAATTTATTAATCCTAAATATATAAAAAATATAACTTTAAAAGAATTTCTTTCTTTTCCATTTGAGGCTATTCAAAACCCCCATATTCAAAATGATAGATTTGATGAATTAGATTTTAATATTATTAAAAATCGATTGAAAGCTGAAATTTTATCAATTAAAGATAATCCTAAGAAATATGCCTTTTTGCAAGCATTTAAAAAAATGTGTCCTAATCAACCAATAAGTTATGAAATAAATGGTAATATAGAATCTCTTAATAAATTATCTGTAAAGGATTTGTTTAATTTTTATAAATATTTTATGAATCACAATTATTGCGATATTTTTATAGTAGGTGATTTACCATTTAAAGAAACTAGTAGCATTATTAAAGAATCTTTTAATTTGAGAAGTATTAAAAACTTTCCAATAATTTTAAGAACCGATTTTTTACCTAAATCACGAGTTAAAAAATTTGCTAGCAAAGAAAACTATAAACAATCCAATTTAGTGATAGCTTGCCAAGTATTAAAATTAACTAAAATAGAAGAACTTAGTGCTTTTCCTATATTTAACACTATTTTTGGAGGGAACTCTTTAGATACAAAATTAGCCAAATATTTAAGACAACAAAATGCTTTTTGTTATTCTACGGCTTCTTATTATTTTAAATATGATCACATTCTTTTGATTCATGCCGGTATTAATAAAAAAAATAAAAATATAGCTATAAAATTAATAAAAAAAGCCTTAAAAGAAATGCAAAAAGGTGACTTTAATGAAAAAGAATTAAAAAATGCCAAGAAAAGTATAACTAATATTTTAAAAAGAATGGAAGATACTCAAAGTTCAATAGTGAACAATTATCTGTTTAAAAATATAGATGACTTGCCTTTGTATGAGGATCGTATTCCTTTAATTGAAAATGTTACTAAAAACGATATAATAAAGATTGCTAATAAAATAAAAATAGACACTATTTTCATGTTAGAAGGAGTAGATGATGAAAGAATATAAGTTTGCTGGAGTTGATGAATCTTTATACTATGACAAATTGGTTAGCGGTTTAGAAATCTTTTTATGTCCAAATAAAAATATTAAAAGCTTTTTTATTACTTATAATGTTAAATTTGGTTCTACCGATACCGAATTTAAAGTAAAAGGAGAAAAGAAGTTTCATAAAGTACCTAACGGTATTGCTCACTTTTTAGAGCATTTAATGTTTTGCGAACCGGATGGAACTACTGCACATGAAAAGTTTGATCAGCTTGGATCGTCTTGCAATGCCGCCACCTCTTTTTATACTACTTATTATGAAGTTTCGGGAGTAAAAAAGTTTAAAGAAAATTTAGAATATTTAATTGATTATGTTGATCAACCATATTTTACTAAAGAAAACACCAAAAATGAAAAAGGAATTATAATTGAAGAAATAAATATGGGCAAGAGTAGCCCTTATCATGAATTATTTTTTGGTAATAAGAAAAATCTGTATCAAAAAAGTAATCTTAAATATTTAGTTACAGGAGAAAAAGAAGATATCGAAAAAATTAAAGTTGAAGACCTTCAACTTTGTTATGATACCTTTTACCAACCATCAAATATGTTTATAATAATTACTGGTAATTTTAATCCTTTAGAAGCAAGGACTATTATCAAAGAAAATCAAAGCAAAAAGAACCGCTATCAAAACTCTATTATTCGTCATAAAATTGTTGAGCCTTTGACCGTTAATAAAGATTATGAAGAAAAAATAATGAATGTTGAAATCCCAAAGTTAACCATTAGCTTCAAATTACCTATAAATAATCTTTTACATAAAGGACTATCAAAATCAGAACTATTATTGTATTTAAATTTGTATTTAAGCCTAAAATATAGTGAAACCAGTTTATTTACTGAAGAGCTAATGAAAAATAATTTAATAGTAGAAGGAATAGAATATTATTGCTCAATAAATGATGGTATAGTTGCAATATCTCTTACTACGGATACCCTTTATCCTAATGAAATTGAGTCAATGATTAAAAATGAATTTAAAAAGCTTGATTTTTCTACTTTGGATTTGTTTCGTAAATCTAAAGTAGAAATAAGTGACTTTATTTTACGTTTTGATGATATATATGCCGTTAATGAATATCTTCAATATCAGTTATTTATTGAAGATAAAATAAATTACTCTATTTATAATATATTAAATAATATTTCATTAACTAAATTTAAAGAAGTAGTCTCTTTATTAGAGTTTAAAAATTATTCTACTTATGTTATTTTACCAAATAAAAAGCCTCAATAATGTGAGACTTTTTTAATTATCTGTTATAATATTCAACAATTAACTGTTCATTTATTTCTTGATTTAGCTCAGTTCTTTCTGGATATCTAACATAAGTACCAGTAATCTTTTTATCATCAAATGAAATAAATCCCGGACGATTAAGCGTGTTTTCTAATGCATCCTTAACTGCTGGATGATCAACTGATTGGGTTTTAATAGAAATTACATCATTAATCTTAACTTCATATGAAGGGATATCAACTTTATTACCATTTACACAAATGTGGCCATGGTTAACTAATTGACGAGCTCCCCTACGAGTTTTAGCAAAACCTATACGATAAACTAAATTATCTAAGCGGCTCTCTAGTAACTTTAATAAATTTTCACCAGTAATACCAGCCATTTTATCGGCACGATCATAAGTTTTATGAAATTGTTTTTCAGTTAAACCATACATAAATCTGATTTTTTGCTTTTCTTGTAACTGAACACCATATTCACTTAATTTACGACGTCTATCGCGACCATGAGATCCTGGTGGAAAAGGACGTTTTGCTAAATCTTTTCCGTTTTCTAAAATTGAAAAACCTAAACCTCTAGCTTTTTTAAATGATGGG
>CAZTRF010000046.1:0-2129 GCA_964616495.1 uncultured Muribaculaceae bacterium | reverse complement strand
GGCCTGTATATCTTGACATAAGTACACCTCCTTTTTTTCTAAAACAAAGGATTATTATAATAATTAATGTAGGGAGTTTGTTCAGATTTTTCTTTTAAGGCAGCCTTAAAATACTCATAACCCGTTGGTAACAAACACATTACATAACTAACATAATGCTGCCAAATGAATTAGCGATATTAATTATACTCATAATTAATGATTAAGTCAAATAATTTATAATAAATTAGCACTTTAAAAAAAATAATAATATGGTACAATAATAATATGATTATAGGGAGTGTTTACATGAATGGAACAATTACTTTAGTTATTATTAGTTGTATTATATTATCAATAGTTGGCATTATTTTGGTTTTTGTCCTTTCAAATAAAAAACGCCATCAAAAATATGATGAAGAATTAAGTACTTTAGAACGAGAAAAAAATTTAATTATATCGGCTTCTATTTTATCAGAATTAAATAAAGTTGAAAGTCTTATAAATAATGATACTCTAAAAATGATGTGGGAAGACTGGAAATATCGTTTTAAAGAGATAAAAGATAAAGAAGTTCCTGAAATATCTGAAGAAATAAATGATTTAGAGGAATATTTTATAACTCATAATGAAAAAGAAATTGAAAAGAAAATTGCTGAGATAGAATTAAAAATCTATTATATAAAAATGAGATCACAATTTCTTTTAAGGGAAATTAGAGAAATTACGTTAAGTGAAGAAAGAAACCGAGAAACCGTTACTAAATTAAAAACCGAATATCGTGAAATTATTCAAAAATATCATAATAACCCTAATGACTATAAAGCAATATCTGGTCCAATTGAACTTCAATTTGAAAATATTGATAAGTTATTTTCTGCTTTTGAATTAGCAATGGAAAATAATTCATATAACGAAGTAGGGAAAATTGTTAAAGCCATGGGAGATACTATAGGCAATATGAGAGTTATTATTGAAGAATCACCTATGATACTTTTGCTAGGAACTGCTATTATTCCTCGTAAAATGTCCGATCTTTTAAAAATACTTTCTAAAATGAAAAAAGACGGTTATGTTTTAGATTTTCTTAATCTAGAATATAATGTTCAAGAGAGTAACAAAAAAATAGAGGATGTTTTGTCACGTTTAAATGTTTTAAATGTAGAAGATTCAATATTAGAACTAAAAACAATATCTGATTATTTTGATAGTATTTATAATGATTTTGATAAAGAGAAAATTTCCAAAAAATTATTTGAAGAATATTCTCGCACTTTAATTGTTAAAATTTCACGTTTATCTAAAATAGCTAAAAATATGTATGGAAAGATTGAAGATATAAAATATAGCTATGACCTAAATGAAAATGATGTCATTATAATTGATGAAATAAATAAAGAATTAGAATCAATTTTAAAAGACTATGATTTAATTATAGAATCTCATCGATCTAAAACGTTCGCCTATTCAAAATTAACCAAAGAAATAGAATATATTAATGTTAGAGTATCAAATGTTGAGCAAAGACTAGAAATAGCTCTTAGAACTTTAGGTAGTTTAAAAGAAGATGAATTAAGAGCTCATGAACAATTAGATGAAATAAAAGAAATACTAAAAGATTCAAAAAATAAAATGAAGGCTTTTAAATTGCCGGTTGTTCCAAAAATATATTTTGTTCAATTATCAGAAGCCTATGAAGCTATTAAAGAAATAATAAAAGAATTAGATAAAAAGCCAATATCTATAAAAACTTTAAATATTAGAGTTGATACCGCTAGAGATCTTGTTTTAAAATTATATAATACAACTAATGAAACTATTAAAACGGCTAAAATGGCCGAAGTAGCGATTGTGTATGGTAATCGATATCGTCCTACTAACAAAGATATTTCTTTGGGGTTGGCTAGAGCAGAAAACGCTTTCCTTAAAGGAAATTTTAAAAGCTCTTTAGAAAGTGCAATTAATGCTATTAATATTGTAGAGCAGGGGATATACCAAAAACTTTTAAATACTTTTCAAAAATAGTTATCTTAGGATAACTGTTTTTATGATTATCTAAGTTTTGTCAAATAGCAATAATTGTGATATTATAGACATAACAAAAAGAACTGAGTTACCTCAATTTTTAAAAAAATATAGGTAAAAGTCTA
>CAZTRF010000045.1:0-7748 GCA_964616495.1 uncultured Muribaculaceae bacterium | reverse complement strand
TTATTACAAGAATTAGGAATATCAAAAGTTAGATTGGCTAAATATTTAGGAGTATCTAGACAAATGGTATATAATTATTTAGAAATGGATAGTATTAATAAGTGGCCTAAAGAAAAAAAATTATTATTTTTTAGACTATTAGATATTCCTGATGGTGATATAGAAACTATTAATGCTATTAAAGTTAATACTGATTACTTGATGGAAGTAGAAACTAGACTCAATCAAGGAGTTAAAGATTTAAGCGATTTAGATAATTATTTTGATTTTAAAGGCCTTAAAAAAGAAGAACAACAGTTGATAGGCGATATAACCTATTTATTAAAAGAAAAACTGTTAGATGAAAGTAAAAGATCAGAAAACTTTTATGCTTTTACTTATTTATATCACTTATTACAATCTTTTGATAATGTTCCGGAAATTAAATATATTTTTGGATATATGAGTAAAGCAACAGGTTTTACTAATCCAACAGACTTTAAATTTGATGAAGATAAACAATTTATTTTTGAAGGAATATTATATAGTGCTTTAACTTTATATAATAGTGGAGGGACTAGTAAGAGTAGGTTAATTGATAGTCATAAAAGATTTGTTCAAGAAATAGAACATCGTAATGAAGAAAAGCTATCTCGTACTCAACAATTAAACACTATTAAAGTTCAAGCTTTAAAAGAATTAAATTATACAGAAATTAATGAATCAAATGCTGCTGAAGTATTTGAAAAGATTGCTGAAATACAGTCTCGTAAAGTCTAAATATAAAAAGCTTCTAATAATTAGAAGCTTTTTACATTAGCAAATTATTATATTAAAAAACTACATTTTTAGAGTAGTGGGTAATAGAAAAAGGAAAGTTTAACAAGAAAACATAATGTATATTATGTTAACCAAACAAAAAGTGATTTGTTATAGATAAGATAATACCTAATAGTAATCCTAAGTAAATAAACTTAGGCTTTTTATATGATAGACTTTCTGGTAATAAGTTATTAATGGAAATTGAAATCATAATACCTGAAACATTTATTAAAATAATACTTATTAGTAAGTCTGTTATATATTGACTTAGGACTAAAAGTGCAACTCCCCTCTTTTTAGTAGCATAGTAAATAGGGACAGCAATGGCAATTCCTTCGGGAATATTATGCATCATTATAGCTATAGCCAAACTTATTCCTAAGTTAATATCTTTAATAGAAGTCATGAATGTAGCGATTCCTTCAGGGAAATTATGAATCATTAGGGCAATCATTGATAAAACCCCTACTTTCCATAAATTTGAAGAAGAGGAGTGTTTATCAATTTGTTTATTGATTACTTTAATGGAGTGTATACCGATAATAAAAGATACACTTATTATTAAAACTCCTTTAAAAAGCCCTATCTCATTAATTATTTTATAACTAGAAGAGGGAATTAAATCTAAAATTGAGATAAAAATCATTACCGAAAAAGAAAAACTTAAAGCTAAAGGAATAAATTTATTAATATTTTCTTTTTTAATTTTTAAAAATATTATTAATCCTCCCAAGACAGTTGATAATCCTGCTATAGAAGATATTAATATAGGTCCAATTATTTCCATATATATCTTTATATTTTATGCATTACTGCCCTACTTTAAGCCATAATAATAACAGGAGGTATATAAATGGCAAGAACTAATAATTCTAATTCAAATTGTAATAGTAGATCTAAAGCGCGTAGTCGAAGCAATACTAATAATGCTCGTTCAAATGGCCGTAATTGTGCTAGAAGTAATACTAATACTAGATAATTATTTAAAAAGTACCTTTAAAAGGTACTTTTTTAGTTTTCTTTATGACTATGAGGATGATATTCCGTATAGTCTTTTTTTAACTTTTCATTAATTAAATGAGCATATATTTGGGTAGTTGAAATATCACTATGCCCTAGTAGTTCTTGAATCACTCTTAAATCGGCTCCATTTTCTAATAAATGAGTAGCAAAAGAGTGTCTAATTGTATGAGGAGATATATCTTTTTTGATGTTTTTCTTTTGACATTCTAGTTTAATAAATTTAAAAAAAGATTGTCTACTAAGGGGATTACCATAACGATTGATAAATAAATATTCACTTGCTTTATTATTAAGAATAATAGGACGATAAGAGTTTAAATACAATAAAAGATATTTTTTAGATATATCTTCATAAGGAACAATTCTTTCTTTACTCCCCTTCCCCATTACTCTAATAAAATCATTTTCTAAATCTAGATTGCTTATTTTAAGGTTAACTAATTCACTAATTCTAACTCCTGTAGCATATAAAAGTTCTAACATAGCCTTATTACGATAATCATATGGAGTATTTAATTCTACCTCTAATAATTTATCTATTTCTTCAATAGTTAGATAATTAGGCAATAATTTATCTTTTTTGGGCATTTTTAAAGCCATACAGGGGTTTTCATTTGTTTCTCCATTAGATAGTAGAAAATTATAAAATGATTTTAAAACGGTTATTTTATGGGCAATAGTGGAAGTCTTTTCATTATTTAAAAAGCATTCTTTTACATATTCTTTAATAAGGATATCTTCAACCTTTAAAATATCCTTTTTATTTAAATATAAATCAAAAAGTTTAAGTTCTTCTGAATAACTTAAAATAGTATTGAAAGAATATTTGCATTCATATTTTAGATAATCAAGATATTTTTCAATTAATATACTATTCATATGATACCTCATCTTAATTGTACCATTTAAATTCTAAAAATTCATCTTTTTTGCTAAAATAGCTATTTGTTCTTCTTTATCTTTAAAAGATTCTCCATTACAAATATTAATTACTGGCTTATCATAGCCATAGGCACTTAAAAGACACTCAATAATTTGAATTTGATAATATATTTTTTCAATATCTCTTCTTATTGTTGCACTATGGTTATTATTTAAACTTATTTGTAATTTTCTTTTAACATATTCACTACTATTTTCTTTAAATAAAGGAACCCATATTCCAATTGCTTTCATATAAGATAATGGAATTTGATCTAATATTTGAAATTCATCAATCATTCTTAGTCCATTATAACAATGAAGTAATTCATCGATTAAATTTATATCTAAAACAATGCTTAAACTATTAGGATTCATTATAAAGGTTTCATAGGCGGTAGTACCCCCTTCTCCCATATCACTATAGTAGAAAGGAACTATTTCTATATTAGATGGATGACAACAGATAGAAACAGAATTTTGACTTTGCCACTCATTATATCGCTCATTTAATAATTTATCATAATCTTCAGAAGGTAGTTCTCTTTTTAAACATTCTCTGGAAACAATAAGCCCCCTTTTTAAGACTTTTTCTAGTTTACTTGAAACCACATTAAAATGGGATACATAGCCTTGAGACATGTAATATGGTCTTATTGCGTGAAATAAACTATTTTCCAAATCTATTTTGGACATATTCTTCCCTCTTGATTGGTTATTTTATCATTATTTATAGATATTATCAATAAATTAAGCTATAATTATATTGGGAAGTGATGATGTGGAATTACTTGCAGATAAACTAAAACCTCAAAAATTAAATGATGTTATTGGACAAGATCATTTAATTGGCAAAGGTAAAATACTCACTAATTTGGTTAAAGAAAACAAATGTTTTTCCATGATATTTTACGGTAAACCAGGAATTGGTAAAACTAGTATTGCCAAGGCTTTAACTAATGAATTAAATATTCCTTATCGCTTTTTAAATGCGGTAATTAATAATAAAAAAGATTTTGATATAGTTGTTGAAGAGGCCAAAATGGAAGGCCAAATGTTACTTATTATTGATGAAATTCACCGGATGAATAAAGATAAACAAGATTTATTATTACCATATGTTGAAAATGGTTTAATTATTTTGATTGGTTTAACTACCGCTAATCCATATCATTCAATTAATCCAGCTATTAGAAGTAGATGCCAAATATTTGAACTTCATGAATTAACAGTTGAAAATATTAAAAAGGGACTTAAAAAAATAGTTCCTAAATTAGATAATTTAAAAATAGATAATAAATCGTTGGATTTTATAGCTAATAGTGCTAGTGGAGATTTCAGAAGTGCTATTAATTTATTGGAATTGGCATACTACTCTACCCCTACACATGAAATTAATTTAGATGTATTAAACGGCATTCATACTAAAAAAGTTTTTTTTCATGATAAAAATGCAGATGGTTATTATGATGTTTTAAGTGCTTTTCAAAAATCAATTAGAGGTAGTGATGTTGATGCTGCCATTCATTATTTGGCAAGACTTATTGAAGCTGAGGATTTGGATAGTATTGGCAGAAGATTACTAGCTATTTGTTACGAAGATATTGGCTTAGCAAATCCTGGAATGGGTCCTAAAGTGATTGCTGCTATTGAAACAGCTGAAAGAATTGGCTTTCCAGAAGCAAGATTACCACTATCAGTAGTAGTTTGTGAACTGGCTTTAAGTCCTAAAAGCAATAGTGCTTATTTAGCTATCGATGCCGCTCAAAATGATATTCGTAAAGGGAGCACTGGTAATGTTCCTGATCATATAAAAAGTGGTTCCACAACGTATAAATATCCCCATGATTATCCTAAGTATTATGTTAAGCAGCAATATTTGCCAGATTTAATTAAAGACCGTAAATATTATCACCCTAAAAAGAATAAATATGAATATAATTTATATAAAATTAATGAGGAGATGAAGAAAGATTGAAATTATCAGTTATTGGAATGGGAGCTTACGGATTAGCTATTGCTAATTTATTAACTAAAACCCAAAATAATGAAATTATGGTATGGAGTGAATCAAAAGAAAAAATTGAAGAAGTAAATAAAACAAATATGTTACAGGTGGCTTTTAAAGATAAACTATTACCTAAAAGCTTAAAATACACTCTTAGCATGGAAGAAGCAATTAAAGATAAAGACATTGTCTTTATTGTTGTGGCGGCTCAGTATGTAGATAGTGTAGCCTTGTCTATGAAACCATTTCTAAACAAAAATACTCATGTTTGTATTTGTAGTAAAGGAATAGAGCAAGATACCTGTAGTTTTGTTTCGGATGTCTTTAGAAAATATATTAAAACAAGAAGATTAGCTGTTATTTCTGGACCTAGCTTTGCAATTGATATTATGAATGGTGAGCCAGTTGCTCTAACTTTAGCTAGTTCTAATAAAAAAACTATTAAGGCTATTAAAGGAGTTATGTGTAATAGCACTCTAAAATTAAGAGAAACTAATGATTATATTGGAGTTCAAACTTGTGGAAGTATTAAGAATATAATTGCCATTGCATCAGGGATTATTTCAGGACTGGGTTATAGTGATTCAACTAGAGCTTTTTTGATAACCGAAGCCGCTCATGATATGAAAGAAATAATAACCAGTTTAGGAGGAGATCGTAAAACTATTCTTTCCTACTCAGGTATTGGCGATTTGTTGTTAACTTGTACCAGTATTAAAAGCCGAAACTTTAGTTATGGAAAACTATTAGGAGAAAAAAACTTTGAAGCAGCTAAAGAATATTTAGCTAAAACTACAGTGGAAGGATATTACACCTTAAAATCGGTATATCAATTAATTAAAAAGAAAAAAATAAAAATACCAGTTATTGATTTAATGGATAGAATCGTAATGCATAATGAGAAACCAGAACTATTAATTGAATTTTTAATAAATAAAAAATAAATTTTTTTAATAAAAAAGCCCGGATATTAGTGGAGTGCGATAAAATCCGCTCTCTAGAGAGGGGGGTATCACATTATTACTTTTAGGATCCTAAAATAAATTTTAGTATTCAACACCAGTAACAAATTAGATTCCCAATAATATCACATAGTCGGTTTTATGTAAAACCACCAATTATCTAGGCAATTTAATTATATCATAATATTTATAATATTAAAATCTTTTTTGTTCAGTTATCGCACACTAAAATAGGATTAAATTTATATATTATTTTATCATTTGATAATATTTCTTTTACAATTAACTCTATTTTAGTCTTTTCTAAATCATATAAATTTCCGGTTTCTTCGTTAAAAAACATTGATATATCATATCAATTATTATCTTCCATCATACCTAAGTCCATATAATGAGTTCCTATATCAATCTCTTTATTTTGCCAATCATCAGGTGTATAAATTAATTTGCCATATTCAATTAATTTATTTTTTAAATAAAAATCATATGCTTCTTTTACTGTCCATTCTTTGCATTCTTGACATGATAAACATTCTTCTTTATTACATCCTGTCAACAATAAAATTATTAATACAAATATTACTTTTACTTCTTGGTATTTTTCTTTCTCTTTGTCAGAAATTAATTCATATTTCACTACTCCAGTTTCATATATTTCTAATTTAAGATTGAAATTACTTTCTAAATATGAATCGGTAGCACTAGTTATTTTATTAAGTGTTTGATTCCACTCTTTTTCTTTTTCCTTTTTTCCTTTTTATCATTCTTTATATTACTTCTGATATATCACAAAAAAAGATAATTTTTATTATCTTTTTTTTTAAATTTTCCATTAATAAATCTTTTGTAAGAATAGGATTTGCTTTTCCTTTAGTTTCTTTTGTAATTTGGCCAACAAAGTAGTCAAAAGCATTATTTTTTAACAAAGTTTATTTTATATATTCAATAATTATTTTGCCATTTTGAGAATTATTTCCGGCAGTATTGTTAACATTAGTTAATAATGCTGATATTAGATTAGTGCCACCATTTCCCGATTTGCCATTAGTTGTAATAGTTTTACTTTCACATGTATTTTGGGTACTTTTACAGCTATCCCAAACTTGATTATATGTTTTGCAACCACAACTTGAATTAGCACATGAATTACGTGTCTTACATGAACAGCTATCATTAGCACAACTATTATATGTTTGACAACCACATACTTTGTGCCTACATGAATCATATGTTTTGCATTTTGTTGAAGGACGGGGAAACATGACATCACATGAACAGTTAGAATTAACACAGCTTCTATATGTTTTGCAACCACAACTTGAACTAGCGCATGAATTACGTGTTTTACATGAACAACTATTATTAACACAGCTGTTATATGTTTGACAACTACCGTTTTTATATCCTCCTACACATTCATTAGGAGAACCGGTATAGCATTCATTAAGATAAGTATAATTATAACTGGCCCCGCCACCGCCACCAGTTGTACCTGAATTACCTGCTCCGTTTCCTTGATCAGCGCCGCCACCGCCATTACCACTTCCACCAGCGGTTCCACTTGCTCCACCACCGCCACCAGCACCAATCATTATGACTTCTCCATTTAAACTAACTCTACTTGAATCTCCTCCGTTACTTTCTCCTACTCCCCCACCATATAATGCATTTTGTCCACCTACAACTAAATTTAAAATTGTTCCTTTTGTTAATGTTATTTTTCCAATAATTGTTCCACCTTTACCACCTTTTACTCCTTGTGCACCACTAACTGTTATCTTATAATTTCCACTAGCAGTTATAGTATGTGTATATTCTCCGACCTCAGTATAATAAACATCTTCTACGCTTAATACTTTTACTTTTCTAGTATAACTATTATTTCCAATTGCATATACTAATTCATACTCTCCCATTTCTTCAAATGAAACTATATTATTAACTACTTTATAATTACTATTTTTTACTTTTATATCATCAATTATTTTTCTAATAAAAAAAGATTACAGAAGTAATCTTTAATCACAAACTAA
>CAZTRF010000044.1:0-8128 GCA_964616495.1 uncultured Muribaculaceae bacterium | reverse complement strand
TAGTACAGACGAAGAATCAGAAGATGAATATGCTGAAGAGGAAGAAGAATAAATTTATTGTTCTTCTTTTATTATTGTGATATTATACTTTCCAAAAAGAGGGAATCTTAATGGCTAATGTATCTAGAAAATATTTTGATTTTAAAACTGAAAATAATAAACGATTTTTTATAACTCCTGATCATCTTTCAATTATGAAAGATGAATTAAATGACTTTTTAGATAGAGAGCCTCTTTTAAATAACCTGAATTTTGCTAAAAGAGTTTTATTTTCTCAAGAAATAAAAGCCAATAATAGTGTAGAAGGATACAACGACGATATTGAACTTATTAAACAAATTACTAAAACTACTATGAATATTTCCGATGCAGAAAGAAGGCAAAGAATTTTAAATTTGTATAATGGTTATCGTTATATTTTAAAAAATTATCCAATTAATAAAGATACTTTAAAAGAATTATATGATTTATTAAGTGCCGGAATATTAACTCAAGAAGAAATAGAAACAATGGGCAAATATTATCGTCAAGATAAAGTATTTATAGTGGGCCCTCGTTTAGATTTGGATCCTATTGAAGGAATGCCGTCTTCTGAATTAGATGTTTTTATGGACTGCTATTTAGATTATTTAAATAGTAGAGAAACTTTTGAAAGTTCTACTGATTATTATATAAAGAGTCAAATTCTGCATTTGTATTTAGTTTATATTCATCCTTATTACAATGCTAATGGAAGAACATCAAGAACAACAGCTATGTGGTATTTATTAAATAATAGGGCATTTCCTTATATTATTTTTAATAGAGGAATTAATTTCCATCGTGGAGAGTATGATCGAGTAATTGAAGATGCTAGAACTTTTAGCGATTTTACTTTTTTTGTTAATTATATGATGAAAACTGTTAAACTAGAGCTTGAAAAAGAATCAGTTATGCAAAGCATTGCTAGTACTACACCTGAAAAACTATCAGCTACCGATTATCAAACTATTTTATATTACTTAACGATGCATAACCAAATAAAAACTGTTTGTGATTTTGCAACCTTTTTTAACTATCATAATGATCGAAAAAAAGTTCAAGAAATATACGAAACTATGCTATTACCATTAATAGATAAGAAAATATTAGAGATTGAAAGAACTACACATACTAATATGTTTGGTAATACCCCTAATGAGGTTTTAAAACTTAATAAGTCAAGAATAGACGATGATCCCAATAAAATAAAACGATTAGTTCTGGAATAAATCCAAATAAAATACTTTTTGGATTTTTTTTGTTATAATTATGATGAGGTGACTATTATGTATGCAAAAGTATTAATTAGCTATGAAGTAAAATCTTTAGATAAAACATTTACATATATAGTTCCCAAACATTTAAATTTAAAGATAGGAATGAAAGTAAAAGTACCATTTAACAATCGGAAGATTAATGGCTTTGTTCTAGAAATAACTAATTCTATTGATAATAATTATGATTTAAAAGAGATAGCGGAAATTGTTGATGATAATACTATTCTTATTAAAGAACAACTTTTATTAGGTGAATTTCTTAAAAAGAAGACCTTATGTCCTCTAATTACGGCTTATGAAACAATGCTTCCCAAAGGTATAAAAGTTCGAAGTTTAAAAACTGATTATTCAAAATATGAAAATTATCTTTCTTTAAATGTTTCATTAGAAGAGGCTAACAAATATATAAGTAATAACAGTCGTTATTTGAATCAAACAATTCTTTTAGAAGCTTTATGTGTTAGCGAAGAGGTTTTAAAAAAAGATTATAATCAGTCTAGTGTTAATACCCTAATTAAAAAAAGAATTATAAAAGTAATAAAAAAACAATCATATAGAATAAATAAAGGTAATGATTATGAGATAAAGGAATTAAGAATGACTTCTTCTCAAAAAAGTGCTTTTACAAAAATTAAAGATTTTTTGAATAATGATGAAACTTTTTTGTTAAAAGGAGTAACTGGTAGTGGGAAAACCCTAGTATATATAAATCTTATTAAAGAGGTTTTAAAATTAGATAAAACAGCTTTAATATTAGTTCCTGAAATTAGTTTAACCACTCAATTAATTGAAAAATTTTATAATTATTTTGGTAGTGATGTAGCCATCTTTCATAGTGGCCTATCGGCAGGAGAACGCTATGATGAATATTTAAAAATATTAAAAAAAGAAGTCAAAGTAGTAGTGGGAACTAGAAGTGCCGTATTTGCACCTTTAATCAATTTAGGAATTATTATTATTGACGAAGAGCATTCGGATTCTTATAAGCAAGATAACACTCCAAGATATCATGCGAGGGATATGGCTTTATGGCGCAGTAAATTTAATAAATGTCCATTATTACTTGGTAGTGCTACTCCTTCATTGGAAAGTATGGCGAGAGCTTTAAAGGGAATATATAAACTTGTTAAAATGGATGAAAGGGTTAATAAGCATCCTTTACCAACAGTAAAAATAATTGATATGCATGAAGAAATGAAACAAAGAAATTTTATTTTTAGTCAAGAATTAATTACTAATATTAAAGACAAAGTATCAAAGAAAGAACAAATTATTTTGCTTTTAAATAGAAGAGGATTTTCTACTTTTATTACTTGTCGTAATTGTGGTTATACTTATAAATGTCCTCATTGTGATATTTCTCTTACTTATCATAAAACCTCTAATAATTTAAGATGTCATTATTGTGGTTATACTATTACGAAAAGTGATACATGTCCTGAATGTGGTAGTGAAGGATTAGATTACTTTGGATTAGGCACAGAAAAATTAGAAAATGAGCTAAAAAAACAAATACCAGAAATTAGAATTGTTAGAATGGATGCCGATACTACTACTAGAAAAGGTAGTCATGAGCGAATTATAAAAGAGTTTGGCGATTATAAATATGATGTTTTATTAGGAACTCAAATGATTAGTAAGGGGCTTGATTTTTCTTTAGTTACCTTAGTCGGAGTCATTAATGCTGATGCCTCTTTAAATATCCCTGATTATAAAAGTAATGAAACCACTTTTTCCTTACTCAATCAAGTAGCAGGAAGAAGCGGAAGAAGTGATAAAAAAGGTGAAGTTATTATTCAAACCTTTAATCCAGAAAACTATACGCTTATTTGTGTTAAAGATAATGACTATCAAAAATTTTACAATTATGAAATGAATATTAGAAAAACTTTGAAATATCCTCCTTATGTTTATTTAATTGGTATTAAAGTAATTTCTTCAAATTATGATATAGCTAGTAAAGAATCTATTAAAGCAAGAGATTATCTAAAAAAGAATTTATCAAATAATGAAATAGTTTTAGGGCCAACGACGGCTTCGGTATTTAAATTTCAAAATAAGTATCGCTTTCAAATAATTGTTAAGTATAAAAATGAGGATGCTTTGCTAAAAGTTTTAACTCATTTAAATGAAATGTATGTTTTGAGAAAAGATTTATACTTAGAAATTGATATAAATCCTAGTCGAATATAAAATAAAAATGTTATAATAAAAAAGGTGATATCATGAAAAATTTAAAAGTCGTATTTATGGGTACTCCAGAATTTAGTGTTCCGATTTTAGAAATGCTAATTAAAGAAACTAACGTCATAATGGTTGTTACTCAACCAGATGCTTTTATAGGCCGCAAAAAAGAATTAAAAAAATGTCCTATTAAAGAAGTTGCTTTAAATAATAATATCAAAACTTTTAGTCCAGTAAAAATAAAAAATGACTATGAATCAATTATATCTTTAAATCCAGATATTATTATTACTTGCGCTTATGGTCAAATTATTCCTAAACAAATATTGGATTGTCCCAAACTAGGATGTATTAATGTCCATGCATCATTACTTCCTAAATTAAGGGGTGGAGCTCCTATTCATCATGCTTTAATTGATGGTTATGATAAAACCGGTATTACTATTATGTATATGGATGAAAAAATGGATAATGGCGATATTATTAGCCAAAAAGAATATGTTATAAAAAAGCAAGATAATGTTGGGATTCTTCATGATATCTTAAGTGAAATGGGAAAAGATTTATTATTAGAAACTTTACCTTTAATAATAAATAAAACTAATAAGAGAATTAAACAAAATGAAAGTGAAGTTACTTTTGGTTTTAATATAAAAAGAGAAGAAGAATTAATTAATTTTAATGATAGTTCTTTAAATGTTTTTAATAAAGTAAGGGGTTTAAATCCATGGCCGATGGCCTATATCATGATTAATGGTGAAGAAACGAAAATATTAGAATGTTTAATAGATGATTATAAAGGCAAAGAACTTCCTGGAACAGTTATTGACATTAATAAAAATAATTTTAGTATTAAAACTCTAGATGGCAAGGTAATAATTACTAAGTTAAAACCATTTGGTAAAAAGATAATGACTGCTAAAGATTATTTGAATGGTTTAAAAAATAAAGATAATATAAAAATAACCTATGAGAAATAGGGGAGGAAAGTTACATGAAAAAAAAGAAGTTTAAGGAAAGATTTAAGGAATATTGGAAAGTCCCTCGATATAAAGCACTTATTAAAATGGGCTTTTATTCTATATTTTTAATCATTGTAGCTTTAATTATTGGTTTAAATAGTCCGGTTTCTTCTCCAAAAGAAGAACCAATACCTATTGAAGAAAAAAGCCTAGTTGAATTACAAAATACTTTATTAGAAAACAATTATAGTTTTATATACCAAGTTACCAGCAACAACGAAATAACTAGATATAATGGTCAAAGATTAAAAGATAAAGAACTAGGATATAAAGAAACTAAAGATGTTTACTTAAAATATTATAAAGAAAATAATACTTTTTATAAGTTGGTTTTGGGAGTAAAACAACCCTTTAATAGTCTTTATGAAGTTGATTCTAACTTTTTGGAAGCTGAGTATTTATTTAATCTAATAAAATTAGAGAAAACAGTTAAAAGTTATGAAAGTGACTTAAGAATAAATAAATATGATTTTATATTAGAAGACAACCCAATTACAATTTCTATTTTTTATAGTGCTACTGAAATAGTTAAAATAGATGTCGATTATTTAAAAATAAATTATAAGTTAATATATAAAAACATAGGTAGCATTTTAGAAGAAAATATGGTGATATCTAATGATTAATAAAAAATATAATTTATATCTTGTTCTAGTGAATGGTATTACTTTTATAAGGCTTATTGGGGCTATAATATTACCATTTATGTATTATTTATTTGGAATAAGTGGAATGTCTATAGTAGCTTTTTTTCTTTTTATTACTGACTTTATTGACGGATCTTTAGCTAGAAAATTAAATTGTTCCACCTTTTTTGGAGCTCTTTTAGATACTATATGTGATAAATCATTAGGGATAGTGTCTCTATTTATACTGGCAAGTTTAATGCCTATTGTTTATATTCCTTTAGTACTAGAAGCGATTATATTCTTTGTCAACATTATTAAATACAAAGAAGGATATGATGTTCAAGTAAGTATTTATGGTAAAATTAAAATGTGGATACTTTCTATGACAATCATTATTTCTTTTGGAATATTGTCTTTTACTAAAGGAGCAGACATAGCTAATTCTCAAGTAGAAGCAATTGAATTATTAAATTCTACTTTAATAGTCAGCCAGTTTATAGCTTTGGGTTCTTATATTATAGGGGTATTTAAAAAACCGAAATTTAGAGAAGAGGTTATTCCTGAGGATCTTAAAAAAATAACAACATTTAAAGAATTAAAAGAGCTATTATTTGATCATGAGTTTTATCTTCAAAATAGAGATATGCCTTTAAAACGACTTTTATATGTTAAAAAATAAGTTGTATTTATTACAGCCTATTTTTTAACATAACTTGCAGTATTATTAAACTAAGTGATATAATGAATATGGTGTAGATATGAGTAATATATTAAATTTAAAATTGACTGAATTAGAGAATTATTTAGAAGACATAAATGAAAAAAAATATGTTGCAAGTATTATTTATGATTGGATTTATAAAAAAGGCTGTGAATCCTTTTTGGAAATGACCAATTTAAGTAATGAACTAAGAAATACTTTAAATGAAAAATTTTATATTGGCTATTTAAATATTAAAAATAAACAAATTAGTAATGAGGCCAATAAATATTTGTTTTCATTAAAAGATGGAAATGTCATAGAGGCTGTTTTAATGAAACATGACTACGGCAATAGCCTATGTATTTCTAGTCAAATAGGATGCGATATGTCTTGTACTTTTTGTGCTAGTGGAAGGCTTAAAAAAATAAGAGATTTAGAAACTGGCGAAATGGTTGGGCAAATTTTAACAATTATTAAGTTAGAAAAAATAAAAATATATAGTGTAGTTATTATGGGAATTGGGGAACCTTTACTAAATTATGATAATGTTATGGATTTTGTTAAAATAATAAATGAACCAAAAGGATTGGAAATAGGAGCTCGACATATTACTATTTCAACTAGTGGAATAATTCCAGGAATTATAAAATTAAAAGAGGAAAAGATGCAGATAAATTTGGCAATTAGTTTGCATGCTCCAGTTGATGAAGTTAGAGATAGACTAATGCCTATCAACAAGGTGTATAACATAAGTAAATTGATAAAAGAAATTAAAAATTATATTGTGGTAACTAATAGACGAGTTACTATCGAATATGTTATGATTAATAATATTAACGATAGTGAGGCCTTGGCTATTAGATTGGCTAAGCTTTTAAAAGGAATGAACGTCTATGTTAATCTTATTCCTTATAATGAGGTAAAAGAAAACCCGTTTGAAAGGAGCAATAAAGATAAAATAATGAAATTCTATGATGTGTTAAAGCAGCATAAAATTAATGTAACCATAAGAAGAGAATTTGGTGGTACGATTGATGCAGCTTGTGGACAATTGAGAGCTAATGAGGTGGAAAAATGAAAACATTTTATTTAACAGATAAAGGAAAAGTGCGAGATCATAATGAAGACTCAGTAACAATTATAAAAAATGATTCAGGAGAATATTTAATGATTGTTGCTGACGGAATGGGAGGACATAGGGCTGGAGAAGTGGCCAGTTCAATGGTAGTAACTCATTTGGGTAGCCGCTTTGCATCTATTCATTCAGTAGGATCAAAATTAGATGCAGTAAATTGGTTAAATTCTAATATAACTGAAATTAACGAAAATATTATTAAATATGCAGAAAGCAATAAAGATTCTCAAGGAATGGGAACGACTGTCGTTTTAGCTCTTTTGACTAGCGAATTTTTGATGTTTGGAAATATAGGAGACTCTTCTGGTTTTGTTATAAAAAACGGAAAAATACACAAAGTAACTAAAGATCATACTCTTGTTAATTTATTAGTTGCAGCTGGGGATTTAACTCCTGAAGAGGCTTTATTTCATCCTAAGAAAAATGTTTTAATGAAGGCTTTAGGGGCAGGGGAGAAAGGTTGCTGGGCAACGATCCTGTTACGGGAAAACCGCTCATGGTCAGGCTGGGAAGGTATGGTGCCATGGCCCAGTTGGGCGCCGGTGACGATCCCGAAAGACGTTATGCCGGACTGCAGAAAGGCCAGCTCCTGGAATCCATAACCCTGGAAGAAGCCCTGCGCCTGTTTACCCTGCCCCGGGAACTGGGCCTGTATGAAAACCTGCCGGTTATTGCTTCAACAGGCCGTTTCGGGCCTTATGTCAAATGGCAGGGAAAATTCATTTCGCTGCCACAAACAGACGATCCCTACACAATCACCCTCCAAAGGAGTATCCAGGTGATAGAACAGTCCCTGGCGCAGGAGTCCAAAAAACACATCCTGGAATTTCCCGGAGAGGACATACGGGTACTCAAGGGCCGTTACGGTCCCTATATCAGCCATAACAAAAAGAATTACAAAATACCCAAGGGGACAGACCCGCAAAGCCTGACCCTGGAGGATTGCAGGAAGATCATACAAAACAAAGATAATGAGTGAAAAACGTTTTCCGCTGGAATTCCTTCATGCAGACGCCCTCTGCCAGGAGATGCCCTCCTGTGGGGCGGTTATCGTTTTTACAGGCAAAGCCGGAGCTATCCCTGAGGAATTGAAACGCCTTTATCCGCAAAGTCATTCCCGCGTTTTTTATATGGAAGACACGATAGGAACCCGGTTA
>CAZTRF010000043.1:0-8338 GCA_964616495.1 uncultured Muribaculaceae bacterium | reverse complement strand
CTTACTCTATAGGTTTATTATAAAGTAAGGGTTTTCTTTTGTAAATGATTTTACTCTTAAAATTGCTTATACAACTTTATTTTTGACAGCTTGAACATCGGTTTCAAGTTGACCAAAATCATCTTTTATTTTTATATTTAATTTTATATATTCGACTGAAGCATTATTTTTTATTAAACGATTTAGCCTTTTAAGTCTATTTAGTGCCTCATTAAAGTCGGTAATTAGATTTCTCAATTGACGTAATAATTCGTCACTATAGTCGCCCATTTTAGTAAAAGTGTCATAAAAATACTTAAGCTTATTAATTTTTTCTTCTAAATAAACTATCTTTCGATCAATAACATCTAACTGTTTATATAATTTATTAGTATCTATAGATGACATATTTTTCTCCTTTTAACTTTTCAAATATTCCTATTTTAGTAACTTAATTATATTATTCACTTCTATAATTGTCAAATAATTGTATTGTATTTATTATGAATTTTGATAAAATAATAATAGGTGATCAATTTGGTAATATTTCTTTTATGTTTAAAAATATTTTGTGCAAGAATTTTAGATGTTTCTATTGGAACTGTTAGAATGATTCTAACAGTTAGAAATAAGTCTCTTTATGCTGCCATAGTGGCATTTTTTGAAGTTTTTATTTGGTTTATGGTAGCTAGAGAAGCTTTGAATACAGATATAAATAGCTTTTTTATTCCTATTTCATATTCTTTGGGTTATGCTACTGGAACATTTATCGGAGGCATTATAAGTGATAAATTTATTGATAGTATACTGGGAGTACAAGTAATAACCACTAAAAATTCTGAATTAATGGTTAATGAAATTAGAGAACGAGGTTTTGCTGTTTCAATTATTCCTTTAAAAGAAGAAAAAGATCACGATAAAAAAGATATGTTGTTTATTCAGCTTCATAAATCTAAACTAAATAAATTAACTAAAGTATTAAACAAATTAGATCCTAAAGCATTTACAGTTGTAAATGAAACAAAAACTGTTCAAAATGGGTTCATAAAATAATTATGTTCCTTTTTTTATACCTTTAAATCTTAAAATTAGTTTTCTAAAAAAGTCGATAGGAACCACTAGTGCCGACATTAATACTACTAAAAATAATTCTTTTATGGTAAGCCCGTAAGTTCTAAAAATGGTTCCTCCAAAATAAATAAGATATATTTGAATGATAATAATAAAAGAAATTATAATTATAAAAAGTTTATTTTTAGTAATATTGGCAAGTAAATTTAGGCGATGAGTCCTGGCATTAAAGGCATTAAAAATATCAATAAAAATAAATAAAGAGAAGAAAGCTGTTAAAAAATATTTATTCTGGTAACGAATAGTATCTTTTATAAAAGGCATCTTTAAAAAGAACACACATATCAAAGCACTAAAAGCTCCTGTAAATAAAATTTCGCTAATCATATACTTATTAATAATTGGTTCACTTTTCTTTTTAGGGGGCTCTTTCATATACTCTAAAAGAGGTGGTTCTTTGGAAAAGGCCAGTCCTGCAAAAGTATCCATTATCATATTAAGCCATAACATTTGAACAATTGTTATTGGGGTTTCTATTCCTATAAATGGCCCAATAATAGACATTATAAGAGCACACATATTAACCGTTAACTGAAAAATCAAAAACTTTCTAATACTTTTAAAAGTAGTTCTTCCATATAAAATGGCCTTGCTAATTGACATAATATTATCATCTAAAATAACAATATCACTAGCTTCTTTGGCAACTTCAGTGCCGCTTCCCATAGCAAATCCAACATTTGCTTTTTTTAAAGCTGGTGCATCATTAATTCCATCCCCTGTCATACCTACTACTAAGTTTAGCTCTTCACCAATAGTAACCAACCTACTTTTATCACTTGGTAAGGCTCTGGCAATAATTTTAATATTTTTAAATACCATTTTTATTTCTTCATCACTAAAGGTTTTTAGCTCATCACTAGTTAAAACTATATCATCATTATTTTCTAACAATCCCACCTCTCTTCCAATCGTTATGGCTGTTTCTTTGGCATCACCGGTAATCATAATTGTTTGAATATGAGCCCCTTTAACTAAACTAATTCCCTCTTTGGCTTCGGGCCTTATCTCGTCTTTAATTAAAACTATGGCTACTAAAGTTAAATTTTTAAAATAATTTTTATTTTGGCAGTCTTCGTTAGTAGCCGTTATTAATACTCTAACTCCCTTCTTAGTCTCATTATTAATATAGTTTAAAATTTTACTTTTATGGTGTAATTCTAATTTTCGTCCAAAAGAATCATAATAAGAAGTACAATATGGTAATATTTTTTCACTGGCCCCTTTTATTAAAACTCTTTTTTTATCATCATCTATAATTGTTAAAGAATATTTATTATTACTATCAAAAGGAATACTATCTAATATTGAAAACTTTTTTTCTGCTCTGCCAATGTATTTTAATAATGCTCGATCAGTGCTATTACCACCAAAAATATCATTCTTATTATCGTAAACACTCATGTTATTATAAAGAAAAGATTTATTAACTAAATCATAGTATTTAGAATTCTTTTTTAAACTATCAACATCTTGATACGGTTTCAAATTACCATCTACTATATTAATTACTTCCATCGTTCCTTTGGTTAAAGTCCCAGTTTTATCAGTTAACAAGACATTAAGACTTCCCGATGTTTCTATCCCTACTAGCTTCCTAACTAAAACATTTTCTTTAAGCATTTTTTTCATATTAGTTGATAAAACTAAAGTAATCATCATAGGAAGTCCTTCCGGAACGGCCACTACAATAATTGTTACCGATAGTGTAAGAGCATATAAAAGATAAGAAAGCATTAATTTAAAGTTGGTTAAATCTTCCATTATAAGGGTTAGATTAAAATCATTATTAATAATTAAAACAGAAAATAAGTAAGAAATAGAAACCAAGATAGCTCCAATATATCCTATTTTGCTAATAGTATTGGCCAGTCCTCTTAATCTTAATTTTAAAGGGCTTATGGGTTCTCTAGTTTTTAATTCTTGTGCTAAGCTACCATAAAGGGTACTTTCTCCTACTTCCGTTACTTTCATAATTCCTTCGCCACTATAAACAATAGTCCCTCGAAATAGTTTATTAGAATCATTTTTATTTAATGAAACTGTTTTTTTAACTTCTATGCTTTCTCCAGTTAAACTTGATTCATTTACAGTAATGGCCCCTTTAATTAAATACCCATCAGCTGAGATTTTTTCTCCGGCGTCTAACAAAACAACATCATTTTTTACGATATCATCAGTACCTATTACATCAATTCTACCATTTCTTTTAACTCTTACTTTACTTTGAATTGATTCTTCTTGAAGTTTTTCAAAAGCTTTTTCACTTCCATATTCAGTTATAGAACTAACTAAAGAAGCTATTAAAATGGCTATTACTATACCTACAGTTTCATACCAATCAAAGTCTTTAAAAAGAAATAATATTTTAATGGCCAAAGCAATTAATAATATTTTAATAATGGGATCTCCTAGTGACTCTAAAAATAGTTTTAATAAGGTATTACTCTTTTCTTTTTTTATTTCATTACTACCATATTTTTTACGATATAAGTCTACTTCGCTGTTGTTCAACCCTTCCATACTTGTCCTCCTAAAAAAATAATATGTGGACAAGTAAAAAAAAGAACATTTAAATGTTCTTTTTACTCATATTTTTCTAAAACATAGTTATTATTTTCTTTTACAAAAGTAAACGTTCTAGTAGGAAGGTTATTAGTTTTACCTTTATAGTATTCTGTGACATTATTTTCTATGCCTTCTAATTCGAAACACAAATCTTTATTATCACTACTACAATATTTTTCATCATCTTCACTAGATAAATTTGTATACCAAACTTTAACTATTAGTTTGTTATCTTTTGTTGAAGAACTTATTACATCATAAACAGATACTACACCTGAAACGCCTCCACAGCGACAAGAAAGTAAAATATATAAATCATTCTTACTTTCATAAGTAATATTACCAAAATCTGTTTTAGAAGCATTCAATTCACTTCCAAACAATAATTTATATGTTTTATTTAAATCCTCGTATTTAACACTGTATGAAATTCCATTATCTTCATATATATCACAAAATCCCAAACGTTTTTCATTTTTATCAAGTATTTCATATCCTATAATGCTATCATCTTCTTCGTCTTTTTCAATAATATATGAAGCCGCTGTATTATTTTCATAAATTGCCTTGCAATCTACTTCAGTAGAAGTGCTATTCATAAAGGCAATTTTTATTTTTGTTTCTTCATCTAATTTGTTTTTATCAAATAAAGATCCATCTAAATCTTGATAACGATAAAGATTAACTAGTTTCCTCTCTTCTTCAAATTTATTTTCATTATTTTCTAATACGGGCTCAGTTGGTAAATTTTCTTCAGGTTCTTTCTTAATAAATTTATCATATACGATAAATCCTAATAACCCAGCTATTATTATAGCCAATAATATAACGATAATGATGTTAGAATTTTTTTTGTTTTCTTCCATAATTATTCCTCCAATAAGTAAATATTAACAAATAAAAAGGTAATTAGCAATTTGTATTTACTTTTAATTTTCATTTAATTTACATAAAAAAGAACATTTAAATGTTCTTTAACGATATTGATTTAAAAGTTCTTTTTCTTTTTTAATATCTATTCTTGGAAATATAGCTGCTCCCTTATTGGTTTTGATTTTACTTTTTAATATCTCAAATTCCCGAATATTATCAAAATTTTCTGGAACTGGAATATTATATTGTTCAAATATCAAAACTGCTTTTTTAGTTAAAAAAGGTAATAAAAGGGTTGCACCTTTAATAATAATTTCTGATAGGTTATATAAAACCGTGTCTAATCTATTTTTGCTATTAGGATCTTTTCCCAATACCCAAGGTTCAGTTTCATCAATATATTTATTAGCTCGATCAAAAATTCTAATAATAGTTTCTAGAGATGCTGTTGGATTTAATTCTTCCATTTCAATAATTGATTTATTAATATAATTTAGTACATCATCTTTTACGGTTTTATCTAATTCATTATCTGTATAATGTAAGGGAATTAAACATTCATTATATTTTTCAATCATGCTTAAAGTCCTAGATACTAAGTTTCCAATGTTATTGGCCAAATGAGTGTTAACACTTTCTAAGAAAAGATCTTCAGTATATGGGCCATCTCCTCCAAAAGGAATATCATTAATTAAATAAAATCTTACTGCATCAGGGGAATATCTCTCTGATAAAATTCTAGGATCAATAATATCTTTTTTACCGGAATCTTTGCTTTTACTTAATTTATCATTACCAAATAGAAGCCATCCGTGACCATATATTTTTTTAGGAAGAGGCAATTCTAGAGCCATTAACAACGCTGGCCAAATAATAGAATGGAATCTAACTATTTCTTTACCAACTATATGAACATCGGCTGGCCAATATTTATTAAATAAAGTTGGATTATCACTTAGATATCCTAAAGCTGTTACATAATTAAGTAGAGCATCAACCCATACATAAATAGTTTGCTTTTTATCAAAAGGAACCGGTATTCCCCAATCAACTGAGCTTCTTGTAATACATAAATCTTTTAAACCTTCGTTTAAAAACGAACTAAACATTTCGTTAACTCTTGATTTAGGTTCTAAAAATTTAGGATTTTCTTGATAAAGCTTTTTAATATCACTTTCATATTTGCTTAATTTAAAGAAATAAGCCTCTTCTTCAGCATCTTCAACATCTCTGCCACAATCAGGACATTTACCATCAATTAATTGAGCATCAGTCCAGAAAGCTTCACAAGGAGTACAATATTTTCCTTTATAAGTACTTTTATAAATGTCCCCTTTTTCAAACAATTTTTGAACAGCCTTTCCTACTGATTCCACGTGTCTTTCATCAGTAGTTCTAATAAAATCATCATATGAAATATCTAATAATTTCCATAATTGTTTAGTATCATCTATGATTTCATCTAAAAACTCCATTTCAGTCTTGCCTGCCGCTTTAGCTTTTCTTTGGATTTTTTGACCATGTTCATCAGTTCCAGTTAAATAAAAAACGTCTTTTCCTAACATACGATTGAACCTAGCTATCGCATCACAAACTACTGTTGTATAGCAATTTCCTAAAGTTAATTTACTACTGGGATAATAAATCGGGGTTGTAATATAAAACTTTTCCATTTTTTCTCCTTCTTTCTATAAAAAAGCCTCTTAAGAAAATCTTAAGAGGCGATTATCGCGTTACCACTCTTTTTTATTAAAATATCACTATTTTAATCTTATTAACATACTATCATATGTCTGATTATAACGGATCATCCGAAATAGTTATTTATTTACTATTCTTCTCCCAAAACCATTTCATTTAATTCTTACATCCTTCTTCTCACCCAACGAAGTTCTCTTAATACTAAAATTAAACTACTTATTCTGTTCACTGAATTTATGTCTCTTATTATACATATTATATTTTTTTTGTCAACTTATTACTTTTTTATTTCATCTGTAGATTCCGGTTCTAAAATTCTTAAAATTTTTCTTTGATTTTTATTAAGTTCATTTATTTGATCATGTAAGACCTCTAAAATAAGTTCACTTTTTAAATCTGTTAAATAATCATTGTGACTTCTTAAGCTGTCTTTTTTTGCTTGCCTATTCTGGCTCATCATAATAATTGGTGCTTGAAGGGCAGCTACACAAGATAAAGCCAAATTAAGGAGAATAAAAGGATAAGGATCAAAAGCCTTCGTTATTAATATAACTGAATTAAAAATAATCCATAATACTAAAAATGAAGTAAATCCAATAATAAATCTCCAACTACCAGCCTTAGCGCATAATAAATCAGCTAGTTTGTCACTTTTAGTCATATTTTCATCTTCTAGCTTATCAACATCAACCGCTATAGGATTATCAATTAATTTCTCAATTAATTCTTGCTCATCTCTCTCTTCTAAATCTTGTTTTAGTAACATTTTTACAATTTCTTTTTTACTCTTTCTAATTGCTTCCATATTGTACTCCTCCACTATTAAAATTATATCACAAAGAAAAAATAATGTGTTATAATTAATTTATTATAGGAGGTGCTTTTATGGATGATGGTAAATTAATCAAGAAAGTATTAATAATTTTAGGTGTTTTATTAGTAATGCTAACTATTTCTATTATATTACTTGTTGATCATAAAAAGTTAAATACTTTTGAAATTGTAAAGAAAGATATAATTAGTTCTAATTGTGTGTCCAATTATCAGTATGTATATAGTGACGGAACTAATAAATATTATGTTGATTGTGCCTATACATATTATATAAAAATTGGTGATACAGAATACACTTTGCAGCAAGCTTTATTAAATGAATCGGTTACTATCGATGAATTAATTGATAATGATATTACTTTTTACAATATTCCATAATCTATTAAATTTGACATATCTCCTCATAAAAAAGGAGATTTTTTTATGGTATAATTTATACCAAAATAAAAAGAATTGCAAATACAGTTCTTCTTAAATAAGCGATAATGATACTCTTCCTTTTTCTTTATCAATTTCACAGACAGTTGCCGTGATAATATCTCCCACTTTTAGAATTTCACTAGGATGTTTAACAAAAGTTTTACTCAATTTAGAAATATGAATAAGGGCATCATCATGAAGTCCAATGTCGACAAATGCCCCAAAAGGAGCTACGTTTCTTACTGTCCCTTCTAAACTAGTCCCAACTTCTAAGTCATCAATAGTTAAGATATTAGACTTTAAGGTAACTTTTTTTATTTCATCACGAGGATCAATAACCCCATTAATAAGATTGCTTTTAATAGTATTAAATTTATCTAAGGAAATATTATACTTGTTAATTATTTCTCGTTCTTTTAAATCATTTAATAAACTAGCCATTTCTTCTTTACCAACTAAATTAACATCAATTTGATATTCATTTAAAATGTTGGTTACTATCAAATAATCTTCAGGGTGAATATTAGTTTTATCCAAAGGATTATTACCTTCTAAAATCCTTAAGAAACCTGCACACTGCTCAAAGGTTTTATCATCCATAGATTTTACTTCTAACAAGTCTTTCCGAGAATTTATTTTTCCTTTTTTCTTTCGATACTCTAAAATTCCTTTAATAACCTTTTTTGTAAGACCCGATATATAATTTAAAATGCTTTCGCTGGCAGTATTTACGTTGACACCGACTTTATTAACAACTTTACTCACTGTATACGCAAGTTCTTCTTCTAATTCTTTTTCTTTTAAATCATGTTGATACATTCCTACTCCAATA
>CAZTRF010000042.1:0-8377 GCA_964616495.1 uncultured Muribaculaceae bacterium | reverse complement strand
TTCTTAGAAGTGATGGTGTTGTTGAAGGTGGTATGGCTAATGTTTATTTAGCATACGATACTATTTTAGATAGAAATGTAGCAGTAAAGGTTTTAAGAGGAGATTTAGCAAATGACGAGAAGTTTGTTAGACGTTTTCAAAGAGAAGCTTTATCAGCTAGTAGTTTAAGTCATCCTAATATCGTTGAAGTATACGATGTTGGAGAAGATGATGGTAAATACTACATTGTAATGGAATATATTGAAGGAAAGCATTTAAAAACCATTTTAAAAAAGCGTGGTAAATTAACAGTTACCGAAGTAGTAGATATCATGCTTCAAATTACTGAAGGAATGGCTCATGCTCATGATTCTTATATAATACATAGAGATATTAAACCTCAAAATATTATGGTTTTAGATAATGGAGTTGTTAAAATAACGGATTTTGGGATAGCTATGGCTTTAAATTCAACCCAATTAACTCAAACCAATTCAGTAATGGGGACTGTTCATTATCTTCCTCCAGAACAAGCCAATGGTAAAGGTGCTACTATTCGTAGTGACATTTATTCTATGGGAATTTTAATGTATGAACTTTTATGTGGGAAATTACCATTTAAAGGAGATAATGCGGTTGAAATAGCTTTGAAGCACTTAAAAGAACCAGTTCCACCAATAAAAGAAGAAATTCCGGATATTCCTCAGTCAATTGAAAATATTATTATTAAAGCAACGGCTAAGAATCCTAAAAATAGATATAGCGATGCTCGAGAAATGAATGAAGATTTAAAAACAGCCTTAGATCCATCTCGAGAAAATGAACCAATTTATACATATCAATATGCAGAAAAGGATGTTGAAGAAAAAACAAATAAAACTGCTAAAAAGTTAGAAAAAAATGAAGAAGAAGGTGAAGAGGTTATTGCTAAGCAAATAACCGAAGGAGATTTGAAAAAACAAAATAAGACCTTATTAATTTTAGGGGCAATATTTACTGGGTTAGTTTTAATAACTACAGCTTTGGTAATCCTTCTTCCTAGGATAATGGATGAACCCGATATAAAAGTTCCAGATGTCAAGGGGTTAACTATTTTAGAAGCTGAGAAAAAGTTGAAAGCCGAAGGTTTTGAAATAGCTGATGAAACAAAGCAGATATTTGATAAAGAAATGGAAGCTGGTTTAGTCGTCAAAACTTCTCCTGTAGGAGGTAGTACTAGAACAAAAGGAACTAAAATAACTATTTATGAATCTTTAGGAGATAATACTCTGACTTTGGAGGATTATACCGGAGAAAATTATATTGCTATTCAGGCTAAATTAGAAGTATATAAAATAAATGTTATTATTGAAAAAGAAGACGTTGAAGATGCAACTCTTTATGATGAGGGAGAAATTATAGGGCAGAGTCCTAAAGAAGGAAGTAGTGTTAGTGAGGGAGATACCGTTACTTTAAAAATACCTAATATTATAACTAAATACCCTGATTTTACTAACGGAGAATATAGCAGGGAAGATGTTGAAACATTCTGTGCTGAATATAATATTGCTTTATCAGTAGAAGAAATTGAAAGTGAAACCACTTCTGAAGGAACTATTATTTATCAGTCTCGTCCTGTCGATTCAATTATTCCTTCAAGTGGAGGTAAATTAACTATTCGAGTAGTAGTAGCTCCGGGTAGCGAAGATGATCCAATAGAAGGACTATTAGAATAATGCAAGGGCAGATTATTAAACAAATAAGCAATCAATACACCGTTATTACCGATAATGGTGTATTTGTGTGTAAGACGATAGGTAAGTTTCGCTATGATAAAATCACTCCAATTGTTGGAGATTATTGTATTATTGATAAAAAAGATAATCTTATTACTAAGATACTTCCTCGTAAAAATGAATTAAAAAGGCCAATTATTGCTAATGTTGATCGAGCTATAATTATTACTAGTTTAAAAGAACCTAGTATTTCAACTTTATTGCTTGATAAAATGATTTCATTAGTAACCTATAGTGGAATAAAGCCAGTTATAATATTTACTAAAAAAGACTTGCTAAATAATAAGGAATTAAGAGAATTAAGGCCATTAATAAATTATTATAAAAAAATAGGAATACCAGTTTTCTTTAATAATGAAAAAAACAAAATTAAGAGGTATTTAAAGAATAAAACAGTTGTTTTAGTAGGGCAAAGCGGAGCGGGTAAATCAACTTTGTTAAATAAATTGGATAAGGCTTTAGATATAGAAACTAAGCCTATATCAAAAAGTTTAGGTAGGGGAGTTCATACAACTCGTCATACGGAACTATATAAATTAGGCAAAGTTTTAATTGCTGATACTCCAGGATTTTCTTCTCTTGCTTTTGATGACATTAAAAAAGAAGATATTGATAAGACTTTTATTGAATTTAGAGAGAAGGATTGTCGTTTTACTAATTGTATGCATTTAAAAGAGGCCGGTTGTGAAGTATTAAAACAATTAGAAAAAGGCAAGATAATGTTTAGTAGATATGATTCATATGTTAAAATATTAAAAGAAAGCTCTGAAGGAAAGTGATAAAATGAAAATAGCGGTATCATTTATTAAAAGTAATAAATCTTACATTGAAACTATTAAAGAAATTGAAAAGACAGATGCTGATTTTATTCATGTTGATGTAATGGATGGTAAATTTGTTAAAAATAAAACTTTTACGTTAGGGGAATTATCAAAGTTATTATCAAAAGTAACAAAGCCTTTAGATATTCATTTAATGGTATCTAATCCGCTAAAATGGATAGATGATTTAGCAACATTTAACACCATTTTTATAACTTTTCATTATGAAGCAATATCTAATCCTATGGAAGTAATCAATGAGATAAAATCAAGAGGAATAAAGGTTGGAATAAGTATTAAGCCAAAAACTAGCATTAATAAAATAAGAGAATTTCTTCCTTATATAGATCAAGTATTAGTAATGTCAGTAGAGCCTGGTAAGGGGGGACAAGCTTTTAAAAATGATCAAATTCTTAAAATAAATAAATTAAAAGAAATGCAAAAAGATTATTCTTATCTTATAAGTGTAGATGGTGGAATTAATGATGAAAATATAAATTTAATTGATTCAGACATGGTAGCAGTGGGGTCGTTTATTACAATGAATGACAATTATCAAGGTCAAATAAATAAATTAAGGAGGAATTAAAATGGCTTCAATAGCAGAATATCGAGCATTAATAGCTCAAGCAAATACGGATATTGCCGATTATGGAGTTTTATCATCAGCTATATCAGGGATATCATCATCGATAGGAGAAACGAGTTCTCATTTAAAAAGCATTGGGAACAAGTTAACTACAGCCTTACTAATAGATGGTGGAGCAGTAGATTTAAACTCTTTTGCAGAATATGCTACAGCCTTGTCTGATATGGTATCAGAATTAGGATCGATTGCTGCATCAATTCCTGGCGAAATATCCGCTTTAAAAGAACAAATTACGGGATGGGAAAGTGCAATCAGTAGTCTTGAGGCGGCAGCTAGAGCTAAAAAAGAACGAGAAGAAAAAAGTGGAGTATAAATATGAATAATATAGAATACAATACAGCAAACTTTGAAGATGCCTATAATGAAATGAAAAATATAGCCGGAAATTATGGAAGTGTTATAAAATCAATATCAGGTATATCAAGAATTCCTAGTGGTTTTAAAAGAGCTGGTGATTTGAAAGCAATAATTAGTAAATTGTTAGGAGAAACAGCTCAAAAAATAACATCTTTTAATGATCAATTTAGTAGTTGGAATAAAGAAATAGGAAATATAATTGATATTGAAAATGATATTTTAAGTAAACTAGATAATATGGACGAAACAATATCAGGTATAAATTGGTTGGACTATGTTGAGTATGAAGGCGGCTATAAAAGGTATGAATCTACAGATGAATATGGATATCCATGTTATATTTATGTTCCTGCTGGATATAATTCTTCTAAAAAATTTCCAATGATTACTTATTTAGCCGGAAGTGGAGAATGTACAAGTATTAATAGAGTTAATAATGCTGGAATATCTAAGCTATTAAGCGAAGGATTAGAATTAAATGCTATTGTCTATGTTCCAAGTTGTAAGAGTAATTGGAGCGGCCAATCAGCCAATTTAATAACATCAATTGATAAAGTCGCAAATGAATATAATGTTGATAAAAGTAGAATATCTTTGATGGGTTATAGTTCTGGAGCTTTTGAAGGTTTTAGACTGGTAGCTGCAAATCCAAATTATTTTTCAACTTTTGTTCCTATAGCCGGTCATAATATTACTAGTAAGGTCGTAAATGGCTTATCTAATAGTGGGACTTCAGTCATCATGTTTAGTGGCGTATCAGATGAAACAGTTCGTTTTGGAGAGGTTGAAAGATGTTATAACAAATTAAAAGAAGCAGGAGTTAATATCTCACTTTATGGCGTAGAGGGAGTTGGCCATTCAATAGGCCATACAGTTATTTCTCCAGAATTACTTAATGATATGACTAGTGCGGTACTCGGAGAAAACTATCCGATGCCGGAGAATACTGTGAAAGTAAGTAAAAATGATTTTCTTGCTTCAGTTATTACAACTGAAAATCTTCAAACGGGGAATTACAGTAATTTAGTTCCATCTTATCAAAGTGTTATTGCCAATCCTAAAGAGTCTGTAATTAGTAATATAGGTTTGCCAGCGCAAACTCCTTCAACGAATGGAACTCCGTCTACTGTTGCATCACCAAGTACGGACGAATCTAATCCATCAACTACAGATACGACCCCAATTAATAATGATAAGCCTAGTGTAGAAGAAACACCAAATACCACTAATTCACCAAATGAAAAAGAAACACCTAAAGATTCGTCGGATTCTTCTCAAAAAGCAGATAACAATGGGTCTTCAAATACACCTGTTTATGAGTCAACTCCTGTTCATTCAAATAATAATACTCCTAATAATTCAACCGTTACAGTACTCCCTATTAATGAATTTACAAGTCTTTTGCCTGTAACAACGGGGAATTATATTATTTATTCAAATAGCTCATCTAACTTTTCTTATCAATTACTAAACATAACTATTGAAGATTATAATGAATATATTGTTGATTTATTTATGAAAGGGTTTTTATTATCAGAAGACGGAAGTTACAAATATAATAACTATAAATTAAATTTACAATATCTAGGCAATAGTTTAAGTGTGAATGTAACGAAAATTTAATATTGATTAATAATTAAAAAAATTATATAATTAACTTATAGATATGATAGGAGGAAAATATATGGCGTCAGATTTTTCAATCAACTTTCAAAATTTAAGAAATTTAGGTGGCGAAGTAAAAAAGAAATCAGCTGATTATAGCGCTGAAATCAAAAAAATATATGATATTATAGACAAACTTTCAGCTAATTGGGCTGGTGAAGATTATAAAGCTTTAGCTGATAAAGTTTTAGAATATAAGTCAACAATGGAAACCTTAGGGAGAGTTATTGATAATTATGGTTTGTTCTTAAATTCAGCTGCTGATAAAATAGAAGGTGTTCAACAGAATTTAAAGAATTCTGTTCCTACTGATTAAAGTCAGAAAAGAGAGGAGAAATAAAAATGGATTTTGAAAAAATGAAACCAGAACTTGTTGCTGAACAAGCTCATCAAATAAAAATTTCAGCTGATAATGTCAGAGAAATATTAGATAGTGCTAAAAAGAATATGAATACTTTAAACGATTCTTGGGATAGCAAAGCATCTAGAAAAGTAGCTGAAAGGTTTACAAGTTTATCATCTAATTTTAATAACTTTTATCAGGCAATAACTGAGTACTCAAAGTTTGTTGACGATGCTCAAAAGGCATACGTTGAAGCTCATAATGAAGTGGAAAAATTAGCTGAAGAACTTTTAGATGAATGATAAAAATAACAAAGAAACTACTTATTGGTAGTTTTTTTAATTTCTTGATTTTGACTGTAACATATAGTAAAATATAAGATAGTATACATAGTAATGATAGGTGATATAATGGCAAATTCAATAGAGTTTGATAATGAAAAATTTATGGAATCTTATAATTCCATTACCAAAGCCGAAGCATCTTTTGAAAGTGCTTTAAGTTCAGCAGGTTCAGTAGCCGGTATTTCAATTCCAGGTGACTATCCTAAAATGGGTGAACTTCTTACAGCTATTAATAATTTAAAAGGGACGAGTACAACTGATATGTCCAATGCTCTTACAATGTATATAAATAGTGCTCAACATATTAGCGATTTAGAGGGAATTGAAGAAGATGCTTTGCAAGAGATTATTGATCGATTGTCATCGGTTTCTGAAGATATTCAATTTCAAACAACATATGGAAATTATGAAGCCGGGATTTTTTATTATCCGGTATCGGTAGTTGATGAATATGGTAATAAATCTTCTTATATTATGCAAGTAAAAGTGCCTGAAGGTTTAACTGAAAATAGCAATCCGAGTTTATATTTTTATATGCCAGGAGCGGGAGAAACAATTATTTTAGATAAAGATGGCAATGGGTATCATAATACAAATGGTACATCTGCATTTGATCAAATTATTAATAGCTCTTACTCACCGGATAATACAATTATGATTTCTATAACCGGAGGAGTTAATGGAGGACAATTTAAAACAAGAGACTCTATAGGAGTGGCTTTAAGAGCTTCTATTTATAATAATTTACAAGAAGTAATTAAGAAATATAATGTGAATACTAATTCTATACATGGTGCCGGATATAGTATTAATGGTGCCTCAGGGTATATGTTTGCCGCTGAATATCCAGATTTTATGACAACCTATACTGTTATTTCGGACAATTTATATTCATTAAATAAATTAAATGCTGCTGAAAAAGCAGGTTTAGCAGCATCGGGTACTGCCTTTTATTTAACTTGTTCCGGAGGAGAAGGTGGTGCCAATGAAAACATGATGAATAATTATAATTATTTAGTTTCAAGCGGAAAAAATGTTCATTTTGTAATTATGGATGGATGTAGCCATGACACAGTTCCTTATGTATTTAATGAGGCCTACTTTAATGAAATTACTAATAACAATGTTGATGGAGTTCATACCTTTAATACAATAGATGGAAGTAACGGTAATATTGTTCATGTAAGCAGGGATGATATGTATTCATATGTTTTTGATTCAACTGCTAGTAAAAATAGTGGTAATGGCTTTGTTAATGAACCTAATTATAGTTTATTAGGACTTAGCATATCTAGTAATGATAGTAATGGGGCTCCAGCACATTTAATAAATGAAAATAATGGTGATATCAATATTGCGGCAAGTATAGCGGGAGGAGTGGCAGCTGCTACTAGTGGGATAGGATCAGAATCAACGTCGGAAATTTCAACTGATACTTTCTCTTCAGATTCTAGCTCTAAAAACGCCGCTTCTAACACTACCGTTACTTCGGATTCAGGCTCTGCAAATACCGCTTCTAACACTAATGTCACTTCGGATTCAGGCTCTGCGAATACCGCTTCTAACACTACTGTCACTTCAGATTCGGGCTCTACAAATACTGTTTCTAATACTGCTAATAGTCAAAGTAATGGTTCATCCTATACAACAAATACTGGTAATTATTCAACCTCAACTCCTAATCAAACAAGTGTGGAAAGCGATGTTAATAAAATATTAGAAAGCAACACTGTTTATAATAATCTACCACCAGTTAACTTTGGCAATATGACTATTTTTAAAAACACCAACAATGTATTATCATATGGAACGGTAGCTTCTCAAAGTCAATATCAAAGTTATATAAATTCTTTACAATCAAATGGTTATTTATTACAAAGTGATGGAGCTACTTTTGTTAAACAAAATGAAATAATAACGATTACCTATACCAATGGTTATTTAGTAATTAATATTTTTAGATAATAAGGAGGAAAAAATGTCAATAGGGGAATATCAAGCGTTGATACAATCTTGTGAAAATGATATAAAGGCATATAAAGCATTATCTTCAGCAATAGCGGGATTAATTGGCAATTTAACATCGGTTACTACAAATTCTAATAATGCCGCTTCATTTTTAGGAGATGGTCTGAGCATCGATGGTGGTAATTCGTTAGGAGAAAAAATCCAAACTTTATCATCTAATATTCAATCTATATCTTCTTCTCTTTCTTCGTGTCAAGGAGTAATACCGGGGGAGATAACTAAAAAAGAAGAATTAATAAAATCATATGAAAATGCTATAGAACAAATTATTGCAGCTCAAAAAGCTGCCCAAAAAGCCGCACAAGAAACATCTACTGAGCAGACATAAAGGAGAGATAATAAAAATATGAAGACAGTAATTAATTTTGAAAATTTAAGAAAAACAGGGATTACAGCAACTAGTTGCGGTGACGAAT
>CAZTRF010000041.1:0-8608 GCA_964616495.1 uncultured Muribaculaceae bacterium | reverse complement strand
GGAGAATCGAACTCCCGTTACTAGCTTGGAAGGCTAGAGCTCTACCACTAAACTACATCCGCATAAAATTAATTACTTGATTATTATATCATATAATTAATTTTTTTCAATATTTTTTGTTAGCTTTCAAAAAATTCATGATACCAAACTAAGAAACAATATAGAGTCCATATCTTTTTATATGAAAATCTATCTTTATGGTTTGGTTTTATTTCATTATCTAATAATTTATTTATTTTTTTATTATTAAATAATTCTTTACTAATATCTGAATTAAATGTTTTTTTAATTTCTTTATAAATATCGTTGTCTTTAATCCATTCTCTTAAAGGAACAGGAAATCCTAATTTTTTCTTTTTATAAGAATCATTAGGTATTACTTCTTTAGCAGCTTCTCTTAATGCTAGTTTAGTAGTTTCTTTTGTCACTTTTAAATCAAAAGGAAGGGCCTTAGCAACGTTAAATACCTCTACATCAGTAAATGGTACTCTTCCTTCAATTGAGTTAGCCATGGTCATTTTATCTGCCTTTTGAAGAATATCTTTTATTAGCCAAAAATTAATATCAATAGATTGCATTTTTATAACATTATTATCTTTTTGGTGTTCTTTATAAACTTTTGAGGTTATTTCCTTATTAGTTAAATGATTAGAATCAAATCTAATTATTTTTTTACTTTCTTTTTCAGTAAATACTTTGGTTACCCCAATATAATTATCTTCTAATTTTTGACCTCTTCTTACCAGAAAGTTTAATCCTCTAGCTGGTGGAAAAATACTACATACTTTTGATATACAATGCCTAATGCAAAAAGGTATTTTATTATAAAACTGATAATCAACTTCTTCTCGGTAATAATTATATCCTCCAAAAAATTCATCAGCTCCTTCTCCAGATAGCACTACTTTGACATCCTTACTGGCTAGTTTAGATACAAAATATAAGCTAATGGCTGCAGGATCTGCTAAAGGTTCATCCATATGATACATTATCTTAGGAAGCTCTTTAAAATACTCTTCTTTGGTAATTATTTTACTAGTATTGTTTATATTTAATCTTTTTGCTAAATCTTCTGCATAGGAAATTTCGTTATATTTATCTATTTTATATCCTACAGTATAGGTTTTATCTGGTTTAGCAAGAGCCACTAAATATGAAGAGTCAATACCACTAGATAAAAATGATCCTACTTCTACATCGGCTAACATATGTTTATCAACTGAATCTTTCATAATATCAGCTATTTCTTTAATAAACTTTGATTTGCTTTGATATTTCTCACCAAATATTAGTTTAAAATACCTTTTAATTATCAAACGACCATCTTTATATACTAGGAAATGTCCAGGTTCAAGTTTTTTTACACCTTTAAAGAAAGTGTCTTCAGTTGGTGAATAGTTAAAAGATAAATAAGGAACAATTATGTCTTTATTAAGTTCTTTATCAAAATAAGGATTATCTAAAAAAGCTTTTATTTCTGATGCAAACATCAATGTTTCATCACTTTGATAATAATAAAATGGTTTTATTCCAAATTGATCTCTAGCTGCAAACAATTCTTTTTTTTCACGATCCCATATCACAAAAGCAAACATTCCTCTTAAACGTTCAAGAAGAAGGTAACCCCACTCTTCGTACCCGTGAAGTAAAACTTCAGTATCACTAGTCGTTTTAAAATAATGATCCTTTTTTTCAAGTTCTCTTTTTAATTCTATATAATTATATATTTCCCCATTAAAAATAATAACGAGTCTCTCATTTTCATTAAACATCGGCTGAGATCCGGTTTTTAAATCAATAATAGATAATCTTTTATGACCCAAAGCTATTGTATCATCAATAAAAGTTCCTTCAGCATCAGGCCCTCGGTGCTCTATTCTTTTCATCATTTTTTTTAATATTTGTTCTTTTTCTTTAATTTTATCTTTATAAATATAACCTGTTATTCCACACATATTAACTCCCTAATACTACCCTATAATAATCTTTTGTCATTAGTTTACTACTCATTGCAAATTTGTTTGATATAATTTTATTCATTTCTTCAACATAAGTTTCTGATACTGTTACTCCTTCTTTAGGAACAAAAGTCCTAGTAGAAGAATAATATTTTCCTTTGTCAGATACCCAACTACGATTGGAAAAAATTGCTAATCCTTGTGCTTCACTTAAAATGTCTTTACCAATAAGAAGTCTAGAATCATACTCTACTCCAAATAAATTTAATATAGTTGGCAAAACATCGATTTGGCTAGCTGTTTTAGATATTGTAACAGAAGGAGTGACAGAATTCCAAAGAATAAAGTTACTTCTATTAATTTCAATTATAGCATCTTTTTCTTCCTCACGATCACTTAATTCATTAATAACGGTTAAATCAGGAATATCATATACTCCAGTAGCCATTTGATATGGATGATGATCCCCAACTAAAGCGATAACTGTATTCTCTAATTCACCGGCTTCAGTAAGCCTTTGAATTAATAGCTCTAATGCTTTATCTAATTCTATTTGAGTGGCTAAATAAGCCTTTGCTGTTTCACTATATTCTAAACCATTAGTTAAAGAGCGATTTTTATAAGCAATATTATTTCCCATCCAATTATAATGGGTGTGGCCACTTACCGTAAAATAATAAGTAACAAAAGGTTTATCATTATTCTCTTTATTCAAAAAGAAATCAGTAGTAACATCAACCATCTTCAAATCACTAATAGGCCATCCATTACAACTCATTAATTTTTGAAGCCCGTTTCCACATGCTAAATAATTTGAAAATCCTAGTTCAGGCATTGTTTTTTGTCTTCCATAATAAGAGTAAGTCCAATCATGATAGGCATAAGTATTATAATCAATAGCTGCAAAGGCATTTCCAATACTGTAAGGCAAATACTTATCACCTTTATACCAAGCATTTCTGCCATCATTAGTAACTATTGCTGCATTCATAGCCTGATATTCTCCACCAGTAGTGCTTAAATTAATTGGAGTATAAAAGTTTTCAAAAAAGAAGCCTTCGTGAACTAGTTTATATAAAGTTGGAGTTACATTCTCTTTAACTGCTATTTCATTAAATCCTTCAGCTATAAAGAAAACTAAATTTTTTCCCTTGTATATTCCCGTATATGAATTTTTTAAGGTTGGGGTTTCGCTTTTAAAATAATTGTGCATCTGAATAATGGATTCGTCATTTTCATTAGCAATCATTGCATCAAAATCAATGTTTGTCATATTATATTCTTGTTTCTCTTCTTCATCAATTTGAGGGTCTTGATTAGTTGGTTCATAAATTTTCTTGTCTTCAAAGCCTAATATTGTTCTTTTAAAATCTAATATTGTTGTTGTAACCACTCCTAAAGATTCGACACTTACAGTTGGATCATTAGTAAGGAAAAACATCTCATATGGCCCATATTGAACTTTTTTAGTAGGCAATAAAAGCAATAAGTTTATTCCTAAAGATAAGATAAATATTCCTAATATTAACAATTCTTTTTTAAAGGGATTTTGCTGAAAAGACACTTTCTTTCTAAAAACAATTAATGATATAAAAGGCATAAACAATAAAATAAGAACATACCATGATTTTATTATCTGGCCTAATAAAACATCAAAAAAATCTAAAACTTGATTGGCAAATCCCAAACTATAAAAAGAAAAAATTATAGAAAAGAAACGATAATGGATATAATGAAAACCAAACAAAAAACATAATAAAAAAACAATAATAAAGGTTATAAATTTATTAGCCTTTGGTTTAAACATATGACTTATAACATCTAAAAATATTGCAATAGGAATAGCAAGCAATATTGAATATAAAGTCCCAATATTCAAAAGGTTATTAAAAGTTATTCCTTTGAATAATAACTCTAGATAAATTACAATAATAAAATACAAAAAGAATAAATTAAATTTTCTGATTTTCATAATCTCACCTTTATTATTATAGCATATTAATGGCTATGCCAAACAAAAAAGAGAAGATATTTATCTTCTCTCAAGTATCACTTTTATAATATCGTTAGTAAATAATACTAGATTGATATTATTAAGAAGTTACAGATACACTAAGTAATACTCGGGTGCATCCATTATTATTATTTACTTCTTTTTAGTAACTATAATACCGGTTTTTTCCAATTTTTCATTTTCTCGATAATTGAGAGCCAGACCATAAACAAAAATAGTGGCCAAAAGGTAAACCCACAACATTAATATCACAATATTAGAAAGACCAGCAAATAAAAGGTCATATCTAGCAAAATGATTAACATAATAAGAATAAATTGCTGTTGTAAGAATCCAACAAATAGTTGCAAATAAAGCTCCTACATTAACACTAGAACTAGGAATTTTTTTGTCAGGGGCCATTGTATAAATAATTTTTATTCCAATAAACATAAATAGCCAACTAAAAGGGCCCTTTAAAAAGTAAAATATTACTTCAATGCTTTTCACTACTTTGGTATCTATTTGGATATATTTTATAAGTTCAATAATTTTATCGCCAAATAAGGGCACTATCAAAATGAATAAAAACAAAAGTACAATAATAATAGTCATAATAATGGCTTTAATTCGAATGTTTATCTTTTTTTTATTCTCTATGCCATATATAGTATTAGATGTTAGGATTATCGATTTAGCCCCATTAGATGCTATATAAAATCCAATAATAATAAGAACTATAAAGCTAAAACTAAATTCTGTAGAACCAATTGTAGGAACAATTAAATTAACAACATCTTTTGAAAATACTGTTTCTAAGAAATTACCAATAAGGGTCATAGGTACTTTAAAAAAAGTAGCCCCATACCCAATTAAGGTAATAATTGGTACTACAGATAGTACAAAGAAAAAGGCTAATTGCCCAGGCAATATAGCCATTTCAGGACGTTTTAAAATAGTTATAAAATTATTCCAAAACCCTCTAACCTTTTTCCTAAAATTCATTTTAATTCTCTCTCGTTTCTTTCTTTGATCTCATATCCAAAGTTGCTTCATTAATTACATCATCAATTGTTTTTAAATCATCAGTTCTCATACTATAACCGATTGCAGCTCCATATTCATATGGCAAATTGTTAAACTCTTTATAAAGCTTTCTCATATAACTAATTACTCTTTTTTCTTCAAAACCAATCATGTATATTAGAAACTCATTACCATCAGTTCTTATAATATCGGTATTATCAATTTGAGTTTTAATTAAAATATTAGCAGCTGACTTAATTTGATTATCACCTTCAGCTGTCCCATATGTATCATTTATATATTTAACATTATTTAAATCAACAACAACAGCCGCTTGAGGATAGATAGTATTATTATTCCACCCACTTATATTTTCATTCAAGTAATTACGATTTTTTAGAGAAGTAAGCATATCAATAAAACGAATCTTATCTTCTTTTTTAATTTTTTTGCTTACCCTTACTCTTTTTTTAGATTTAACATAAAAGAATAGAATAGCTAGCCCTGCTATTATTATAAATAAAGCATATTTTGCTATTTGAACTATAAATGATCCGCTTTTATTAATAGCCCTATAGTTCTCTATTCCCTCATATTTAATTTCATTCGGATCTAAAGATCTTAAATATTTAGAAAATAATTTATTAAAGGTAGCATCACCATTAAGTTTAAAAGCATATGGGACATTTATTTCTTCACTATAACGCATTGAATAATCTTCTAATTCCTCATTTTTTAAATAAAGATAACTAGCCTCTTCAATGGCAAATATTTTACCATCATCGCTTAAATCAATTAGTTCATCTTCATCGCTAAAAGTTAAAACGTTAACATACCCTAATCCCGCTAAATAAGAATATATTGAACTGTTTTTTAATGCATAAACTGTTTTTCCAGTTAATGACTTTAAATTATTAACAACTAAATAATTATCTTCTCTGGCAATAATTGCAATATTAGCATTTAAAGATGTATTAATAGTTTGAAATTTTGACTCTAAATTATAATAATTAAAATATAAGTCAATCTCTCCAGTAGTTGCTGCTTCTAATAATTTTTCTGGACTTTTATAATTAATATATTTGAATTCGACCCCACTAAACTTAGTGAATCTATCTAAGTAAATACTTGTTATCCCGCCATAACTACTTGATAGTATCTCTTCAAAAGGACTTGCCATCGTTAATCCATAATTATAAACTTTATTGGTTAAAATATCTTTATCTTTTTCACTAATTGATAGACTTGTTAAATAAAGTTTAACGTTATGTTTATTATATGATTCATCATAGTTTTTTTCTAGCCAAACACGACCAAATTTTGTCATAATTGAGCAAATAATGTCATCTTCAGCAAAAGACATAACATAATACATTGGAATATCACTAAAATGATAATTGATATAGTAATCGTTACTTAATATTTGATTAGCAAACATATTGTTAGAAACAATTAAATAAGATATCTCATCGTTAGATTTTAAATCATCCATTAAAACGACATTATTGTCATATGGAACATAATTTAGATTAGGTAAGTACTTTTGAAGATATAAAAGATCTGATTTTAGGACACCTATTTTAACAGAACTTAAATCAGTCGTTTTAGAAATTGAAATATCGCTTAACCCAACTAGAACATAATGATCTTCAAATAAAATCAAATCATTTTTCTCGACATCTTGTTTTAAAGAAAAGTTTATAGCTCCCGGAGTAGTACCATAGTTGTAAGGAATATTATTAATTGTTAACCCATATTTCTCAGAAAAATCAGTTAACAAATCAAAAAACACGCCTTTACCATCTTTTCCAAAAACATTAATATCATTAACTATCGAAAAGTTTAATACCGATTGGCTGTTATCGCTTAACCATTCTTTCTCACTAATAGTAAGTCTATTTTCATTTTTAAAAGTAAGATACAAGGTTAAAGCTAAGGCAATAGCCGCTAAAGCACTAACTAGAATTATTATTATCTTTTTTTTATTTTTCATAATTTATTACTCCTCTTTATTGTTATTCCAAATAATAGTTGGACTATCATGGTTTTTCGCCCCACTAATAATGAATGTTTCTTCACCAATTTTTTCATAAAGAATAAATTGAAAATCATAAACACTTTTTTCTTCATCACTAAAATTGTCTAATGCAGTAACTGCTTTTCCTTCAGCTTCTATTATTTCTGTTTCATCCTCAAAATATAAATTAATATATATTATTTTACCAAACACATTAATTTTAGCATCAGTGATTTTAGATATTTTCTTTGTTTCAGTAACTTTGTCTTTGATTTCGCTATCAGTTATTTTGGTTTCAATATCTTTAAGGCGATCTCCATATTTATCTTTTGAATTTCCTTTATAAAAGTATACTAAGAGTAGCGAAGTAATTATAATTAAACATATCAAAACAACTCCCATCATTAATACAAATATCCGGTTTTCTCGATAAAATTTCTTCAAATAATTCACCTCTTTAAGTATTCTCATTATACTACATTATATTTTTCTTAGCAATTTAATATTTGTCTTAGCTCATCTGAATTCATAAGAGGAACTTTTAACGCTACCGCTTTCTCATATTTACTTCCTGGTTCTTCTCCTACTATAACTAAATCAGTATTTTTACTAACCGATTCAACAGTACTTCCCCCACTATCTTCAATTATTTGTTTTAATTTATCTCTTTTTATAAAAGATAGGGTTCCAGTTATAACAATCTTTTTACCATTAAATTCGGTTATTTCTGTGCCATTATCTCTTGAAAGATAATTAAAATTAACATTTATTTTTTTTAAATCATTTATTAACTCTATATTTTTTTCATTCTTAAAATAGTCATATACATTTTTAGCCAAAATATCTCCAATATCATAAATGCTTGTCAAATTTTCTTTAGAAGCATTCATCAAATTGTCTATGTTTTTATATATTCTAGCTAATATTTTAGCGTTTTTTGAGCCTATCCCACTTATACCTAAAGCAAAGATAATCTTTTCTAACGAGTTTCTTTTACAATTACTAATACTTTCTAATAAGTTATCAACACTTTTATTGCCAAATCCTTCTAGTTCTATTAACTCTTCTCTTCTTTTATAAAGATAAAAAATATCTAATATATTTTTAATAATTCCCATATTATAAAAATCTTCAACAATTCTTTCTCCCAGTCCTTCAATATTCATAGCATCCCTACTGGCAAAATGAATTAGGCTTTCTATTTCACGAGCTTGACAATTAAAATTAGGGCACAACAAATCAATTCCAGTTTCACTTCTTACTAAATCTACTCCACATATAGGGCATTTGCCAATAACCTGATATTCTTTTTCGGTTCTATTTCTTCTTTCAATAACAGGGCCTACTACTTCAGGAATAACATCTCCGGCTTTTCTAATATAAACATAATCACCTATTTTTAGATCTTTATTTCTAATATAATCTTCATTATGAAGAGTTGCTCTTCTAATGGTACTTCCTGCTACTTTAACCGGATCTAAAACTGCATTTGGAGTTAATTGCCCGGTCCTTCCAACTGTATGAATAATATCTACTAATTTAGTTATCACTTCAATAGCTGGAAATTTATAAGCAATAGCCCATTTAGGATATTTAGCTGTATATCCTAAAACC
>CAZTRF010000040.1:5602-8776 GCA_964616495.1 uncultured Muribaculaceae bacterium | reverse complement strand
TTTTAGAAGAAGATTATAATGATGCTTTAGAGGTTGCAAAAAAATTAAATATTCCCCTTTACAGGGTTGATTTTATCAAAGAATATTGGGACTATGTTTTTAAGTATTTTTTGAGTGAATTAGAAAAAGGAAGAACTCCAAATCCCGATTTGATGTGCAATAAATATATTAAATTTGATTTTTTTGTTAAAGAGGCTTTAAAATATGATGCTAAATATATTGCGACAGGTCATTATGCCAGAATAGTGGGAAATAAGCTATTAAGGGGAATAGATAATAATAAAGATCAGACTTATTTTTTAGCCCAATTATCTGCTAATCAATTGAAAAATGTTTTATTTCCAATTGGAGATTTAGAAAAAACTGAAGTAAGAAAAATAGCTTTAGAAATAGGTCTTAACGTAGCTACTAAAAAAGATTCTACTGGAATATGTTTTATTGGTGAAAGACATTATCAAGAGTTTGTAAAAAACTATCTAAAAGAAAATCCTGGTGATATAATAGATTTAGAATCTCAAAAAGCGGTTGGTAAGCACAAAGGATTAATGTTTTATACTATTGGTCAAAGAAAAAATGTAGGATTAAGTGGAGATTTAAAGAGACATTATGTGGCGGGAAAAGATGTTTCTAAAAATATTTTGTATATTGCTTATGGCGATGATAATAAATATCTTTTAAGTGATGCTGCTTTAATAGATAATGTTAACTTTATAAGCGGCACTCGCCCAACATTTTGTACAGCAAAGTTTAGATATCGCGGAGAAGATCATCCCGTTAATTTAGAATACCTTTCTAATGATGAAATATTAGTCCGTTATGAAGGATTAGCTAAAGCTGTAACCCCAGGGCAGGCCTGTGTTTTATATTTAGGAGAAGAATGCTTAGGAAGCGGAATTATTAATACCATTTATAGAGATAACAAAAAGATTTGGTATTTATAAAGGAGGATAAGTATGAATAGTAAGAAAGTAGTTCAAGAGTTAATACCAAAAAATATATGGGGGAAACCATTAGGGACTGGCCAAACTAAAAAAGACAAAAAAAGGCGATTAAAACATTATTTGTTTGATTCAGCTATATTTGCAATAATCATGGCTGTTTTTGATATTGTTGCCATTTTTGTGGCTGCTAATAAAACCGTATTTGATATAACTGATTATTATATTCTTAACTTTATTTTGACAGTATTGTTGACAAGCATTATTTTGTTTTTTATATCATTTATATTAGATTATTTAGTTGGGGAAAGAGCCGTAAAAAAGCATAATAAATGGAGAATAAAATGACAGCATTAACAGTAGATACTGATGCTCTAAAAGAAGCATCTAACCTTACTCAAAATAGTAGCGTTTTAGCAGGCAATAGTGCTTTAAATATTAATAATGCTAAATCAGGATTAGATTCTCGTTTGTCTCTCGAAAAAATTAGTGGACTGGCTGATGAAGTAAATAATATAAGTGATTTAGCTAGTAATATTTCTATGGGACTTGAAAATATTGTTGTTACTAACGAAATAATGAATATGAATATTACTGATTTAATTAATTCTAATATGCCTTATGTTAATATGATTTTGGCGCAAGTCTGTAAAGACTTAGGTGGAAGTTTAAGCGATTTAGATACTAATAATAGAGATGCTATTTTGATGGAAGCCAAGCAAAGACTTATAATGTATAATACTTATAATATTACTTTAAAAAAGGTTGTTGATATTAAAGATAGTGCTTTATCTAATCAGCTTCAGAAAGATATTATTAATGGTAAAATGACCTATGCTCAATTACAAATAGTTTCTACTGCAATAAGTTATTATGGAAGAACTAGAAATTCATTATTAAATGAATATACTGGTACAAGTAATAATGGTCAAGCAACTCATAATTTGGGATGCAAGTATATATGTGCTGCGTCTGTTTCAATGTTTTTAAATAATGCATTGGGATTTGATATAGCTCGAGCTGAAATAGGAGCTGGCAAAACTAGATACCAATATTTGTCAGGAGAAGATGGAAAATCCTTTCATACTGGGTCATGGTATGCTGATCGACAAGATCAATATTCCGTTTTGGCTAATTATGCTGATGATTATGTTCCACAGGCTGGAGATACTATTTTTATTTGTAATTCTCCCTTAGGAAAAAATCCTTCAGTCGAAAGTTTTACGGATCAGTCAACTGGGAATTCAACATATGGGATAAGTCATGTAGAAACTTATTTAGCAACGATTACGAAGGAAGATGGTAAACAATATTATGTAACAATTGGTTCTGATGGATCGGGGGAAAACGGAAGAATCAATTATGAATATTGGGAAGTGGGAAGCAGTAGAGTAGTGGGTTTTGGAGCTTTAGATTATAAAGGATTAACTAAAAAATATTTAGAAACTCAAGGATCAGAAGTTTCTTTTACTAAAGAACAAGAAACCGAAATTATTGATTCGGCCACTTCTTCTCAAAAGCCAACTCAAAAGCCTTCTACTATATACGCTAATATAAATGAATTAGAGGGTCCTGGATCTCAAGGCTCTTCTCAATCAGATCTTCTTGATGAGCCTAAGCCAACTCCAGAAATAACAACACCAGTGTTGGAAACAGAACCAACTCCAACTGTAACGCCTACACCAGACTCTGATTCAACATCAAATGCAAATAATGAAGATACAAATAAGCCTAAAGCAACTCCGAGCATGCAGACAAAACCTACGTCTACTCCTAATTACAAAAAAAATAATGATGGGAATACCGTAGTTAATACTTCAAATAACTTGTCATTATCTAATAATGAAAGTAATTTAGTAGATCCAAAAAAATGGCCAAGCAATGATTTAACTAATACTTTACCTAAATTTGATAATTATTTAGTAACAGTTAATGATAGCAATAATTTTAGTTATGTTTTATCAAATTTAGATATTAATAAATATAATCAATATGTCACTACCTTAATTAGTAATGGATATGTAGTAGCTCCTGATGGTAGTTTTGTTTTCAATAATATGTATAAAGTAATGTTAAATTATGTGAATAATAATTTAATCATCACTACGTTTAAAATATGATATAATACAAAGAGGAAGGGATATATATGAGAAAAGATAAAAGAAGTATATTTTGGGGAATAATAATTATTTTAGTGGGAGCCTTATTTTTGGGAAATACTTGTGGATGGTGGAAT
>CAZTRF010000040.1:0-5592 GCA_964616495.1 uncultured Muribaculaceae bacterium | reverse complement strand
AGAGATTACTAAAATTGATATTTTCTTTGAAGGATGGTGGACTTTATTTATAATAGTGCCATCTTTATTGGGAATATTTAAAAAAGGAATGTTCGTTACTTCAGTATTAGGAATTTTGTTAGGATCTTTATTATTACTTGCTAGTCAAGATGTAATTGCTTGGACTAAAGTTTTAAAAATGTTTTTCCCAATATTAATAATAATCATCGGAATTTCTTTCTTGTTTAAACCGGCTTTAAATAAAAAGCTAAGAAAAAAATTTCAAAAGAAAGGTAGCCTAGAATATCTAGCTTTATTTGCTAGTAGTGAAGAGATAATAAATAGTGATTTTAATGGTGCAACATGTACGGCAATTTTTGGTACTCTTTCATTAGATTTAAACAAAGCTAATATTAAAGAAGATGTAATTATTGATTGTATAAGTGTATTTGGAGGGATAGATTTTAATGTTCCAGATGATGTAAAAATAGTTACCTCAGGTACTCCATTATTTGGAGGCATAGAAAATAAAAAAATTGATGATGAGGAAAGTAAAAAAACAATTTATATAAATTATATTTGTGCTTTTAGTGGTATTAAAATAATATAAAATAAAGAATATTGTGAAAACAATATTTTTTTTGTTTCATCAAATTATAAAAAATGATATAATTAAATAGGTGATAATAAATGAAAAAATTTTTAGAGAAAAACTTTACTTATATAATAGTTATATTAGGAATATTTTTACTATTTATAACTCCGATAAAAGCTGACAGTGGATTTGATTCTAGCTGGGATTCTGGTGGTTCTGATTGGAGTGGAGGATCCGATTGGGATAGTGACTCTAGTTGGGGAGGCGGATATGGCGGTGGTGGAAGCTTTTCCAGTAATCCAATTGTAGCCATTGTAATAACTGTTGTTATAATTGGAGTGGTAATATATTCCATTAGAAAAAGTAGTTCGGTAATGAATAAGGCAACTGATGTTAGCCAAAACTATCAAGAATTGCCAATCGAAGAAATAACCAAAATAGTTGGCGAATTTAATCGAGAAGAATTTCAAAAACTGGCTTATGATAATTTTGTGAAAATACAAGAAGCATGGACTAATTTTGATGATGAGGCCATCAGAGATTTGACTACTGATGAGATGTATAATATGTATAGCATGCAATTAGATACCTTGAAGATTAAAAATCAAAAAAACATTATGAAAGATTTTACTTTAAATAATATTAAAGTAGTAAAAGCCGAAAATATTAATGGGACTATTTCTTTAGATGTTTGTATGAATGTTAGTTTTTATGATTATTTAATAGATACTAAAAACAATGAAGTTTTAAGAGGTAGTGATAAGAGAAAGATGAATATTAACTATTTAATTACCTATGTTAAAACTGCTAAGAAAGGCGCTCGTGGACAAGTAAAATGTCCTAACTGTGGAGCTAAAGTTAAATTAAAAGCAAGTGGTAAATGTGAATATTGTGATAGTATCATTATAGTTAATTCGAATGAATATGTAATGAGTAAGAAACAAAATATTGGTCAAAGGATGGAGTAAGATGTTAATTAATTTAATTAAAGAAGATCCTAATTTTAATGAAGATATGTTTAAAACTAATATAAATAATATGTTTATTATGCTACTATCGAGCATTATGACCGATAAATTAGATCGAGTTAGGCATTTTTTAAGTACTGATTTAGAAGAAAAATATGATGAATTACTTGAAAGTTTAAATAGTAATAACGAAAGACAAATGTATGATGAATTAAATGTGGCAGGCACTACAATTGAAGAAGTAACGGAAACAAATGATTCTTTTATCGTAAAAATAAAGCTAACTAGTCGATATATGGATTATGTGGTAAATAAAATATCTGGAGATTATCTTAGAGGAGTTAATGATCATCGAATAGAGAAAATTAATTATTTGACTCTAAAGAAAAATAAAAAAGTTAAGGATAATAAAATAGCTCGTAAATGCCCAGGATGTGGGGCTAATATTAGTGTTAATACTAGTGGCAAGTGTAATTATTGTGGAGCTATTTATGATCAGGAAAATTATGATTGGGTAATTACTAACATTGAAACAACTATTTAAAAATGTTAGAATTATATAAGAAAGAAGGTATTTAAAATGGGATTATTAAAATCAATTATAAGTTCTACTTCATCAGCTTTTGGAGATCAGTTAAAAGAGTTTGTAACTTGTCCTGAAATGACAAAAGAAACACTCCTTGTGAGAGGAATCGTAAATCACGGAAAAGGAAATAAAAACCCTAGTGAAGGTGTAATCTCTAATGGAAGTGGAATAGTTGTTCCTGAAGGAACGGCAATGATGATTATTGAAAATGGAGAAATAAGAGAATTTTCTGCCGAGCCAGGAACATATACATGGAATACATCTACTGAAAGTAGTGTGTTTACTGGTGGATTTTGGAAAGGAATAGGGGAAACATTCAAAACTATTGGTAAAAGATTTACTTATGGTGGAGAGCCGGCTAAAGATCAAAGAGTTTATTATGTAAATATGCTTGTCTTAGCGGGAAATAAATTTGGAAGCCCTCAACCCAAAAAGATTACTGATGATAATTATGGAATGTTAGAGGTAACATTTTTTGGGGAATATGCTTTTCAAGTAAAAGATCCAATTATTTTAGTCAAAAGTGTTATTGGAGCAAATGCTAGTGATGTTGTTACTATCGAAGATGTATTAGGTAGTCAATTAAAAGCTAAGTTTGTTGAACAATTAACTAAAGCATTAACTATTGTTATGCGCAAGAACAAAATTCCTTTTGGTGATATGGGAATGTATGGCAGCGACATTTCTGATGAAATGAATACCATTCTTGATGAAACGTGGCATAAACAATATGGTTTAGAAATAACTGATGTTGCTCTTAGCGATATTAACTTAACTGATGAATCTATGGCTAGAGTATCTAAAATTGATGATGCTAAGATATTTGCTAATGCCAATATGCAAAGTGGCCTTATGGCAAGTGCTACTGCTGATGCTATGAAAGCAGCTGCAAATAATCCAAATGGTTCTGTAGGAGCCTTTATGGGAATGGGAATGGCCCAAAATATTGGCGGAAATATGATGGGTGTAACGAGTCAAAATGCTACAGCAGAAAGTATTCCGGTAGCCCAAGAAAATAGTACTGAACCAGGGACATTATTTGATAAAAAAGTTTGCCCTAAATGTGGAGCTGCAGTAAATGGTAAGTTCTGCTCAGAGTGTGGTGAAAAAGTAGAATAAGGTTTAGAAATAAACCTTTTTTATTTTATTTAAACTTGCTATAATTAAAAATAGAGGAAATATGAAAAAAATAATTGGCTATGTAAAATTTAATAATAACAAATATAAAGTTTTTTCTAATAATGAAGAAATATTTTTTTCGTTGTGTGATAATAAAAGGAATTTATTTCCTGAAGAAATAAGCATTTTAAAAGAGACTATTAATCATATGGTCATATCTGCCAATCCTATTAATCATATATATCTAATGGAAATTTTATATAAAGGGAATACTTATCAAATGTATTTAGATAAAGTATCTGGATTTAATTTCTTTTATGAATATAATAATGGAGAATTAAAGTTATCAGAAGACATGGAGTTATTTAATCAATATAATAGTTTTATTTTATCAAAAAAACATAGTAAAGCCTATAAAACAAAATTGTTTATAGCTAAAGGTTTCTTTTACTTAACTTTAACTATTGGATCTATAATGATAGTTAAAGGAGTAATAAAAATATTTCCTGATCAAACTATTGGAGTTTTTGATAAGGCCTATGGTTTATCTTATCAAGAAGAAATTAATAATGGGAAACCGCTTAAGTATGATGATATAGTAGACGCTATTAATAGTAATCCAAATCTCAGTTTAGATGAAAAAAAGTTTATATTAGAAAATAAAGCCTTTTTTGAAGATAATTTTTCATATATGGGCAACGACTTTTTAATTAAAAGATTAACAAAACTGGATTCTAAATTTTATGATTATAGATGTCCTGATAGAGGTGGGGAAATTATTGATGGCAAATATACCCCAACTGATTATAAAATAAGAATTTATAATGCTTCTTCATTTGAAGAATGTAATAAAGAAACTTATCGTCATGAATTTTACCATTCTTTCACTGCTAATTTCAAATCAATAGGCAAAGGTTTAAGAGAAGGAACTAATGAACTTTTTTGTCAAGAATACGGAGTGGGTGAAAAGACAAGTTATTCAGTAGAAGTTACTCTTGTTAAGGCTTTAGCTGAAATTATTGGTAATGAGTCTTTTAGATATTTTCAATTTAGTGGTGATATTAATTATATTGTTGATGCTTTAAAAAACATTTTAAACGATGAAGATTTTGCTTATAAATTAATTGGATTTATTGATACCTTGAATAACGAAGAATATAAATATAGTCTTTTAGTTAATAATGAAGATTATAATAATCCTGAATTAGAAGAATGTAATAACAATTACAACAATGCTTTAAAAAATATTACTATTATGTTTGAACGATATTATAATGAAAAATATAATCGTGATATTCATGGAGATTTAGTAATGTCATATTATCTTAATTTGATAAATGCTTCTGGATTTTCTAATGAATTTGCTAATATTTCAGAACGCAAACAAGTTACAACAGGGTTTAAAAAAAGTTACTTTAATACGAATAATGAAGATTATTTAAATGGTATTCTTGATTATACCGAATATCCCCGAGATGATGAATTTTGGGAAGAAGATATTGATATGACTTATGATGAGGTGATGGCAGTGGTTTCATTAGGAGTAAATGAAGATGGGAAACCAATCTTTAAACCAAATGTAGCAGAAATCTATTTTGAAGATGAAAGCTATACTCATGCTATAAAAATTCGCTATGGGCAACTTCCTAGCAGACACCAAATTATAATAGATGAAAATAATAGGTATATCGTACCAAATATAGTTGCTTTTAAGATAAAAAATTGACATTTTATGCATTTTTTGCTATAGTATAGCCTCGTTAGGGGGAAATATAATGGATAAAAAGATTTTTGTACGTATTGGAGCTGGCGTAGTAGCAGTAGCAATTGGAGCTGTTTCAATTATTGGATACAAGCATGTTATGAAAAGAGATCATATATTAGCGGGTACTCTTATTGACGGAGTTATAGCAGTTAATTTAGATGGCGGTAAAGCTTTTGTAAGAGAGGTTAATTCACTATGTTCAGGGACTCATTATGTTGATATTATGAGTGGTAAAGAATACCATCAAACTTCAGATGATTGCCCAAGCTGTGATAATACTTTTGGTAAAAAATGTCCATCACGTACTATTACTGGTGGCTATCCTGCTTATTATGATTTTACCGATGAAGAATTATCTGATGGTAAAATAACACCTGAAGAAGTTATTTCAGCTATTGGTAGAGGAAAATAAAATTAAAATAAAGCTCAAAAAAGAGCTTTTTTTATTGACAACAAAATGTTAAGTAATATATAATGGTATTGTAAATAATAGGAGAGAGTGAAGTAATGGACAAGTTAAATGAATTATTACAAGAATTAGGAATATCAAAAGTTAGATTGGCTAAATATTTAGGAGTAT
>CAZTRF010000039.1:4880-8993 GCA_964616495.1 uncultured Muribaculaceae bacterium | reverse complement strand
TGATACGGCTGGAAGACTTCAAAATAAAACTAATTTAATGAAAGAATTAGAAAAAATTAATAAAGTGATAGGGACTCATATAGAAGGTGCTCCTCAAGAAACATTATTAATTATTGATGCTACAACCGGTCAAAATGGAATTAAACAGGCGGAAGCTTTCAAAGAAATAACCAATATTACAGGGATAGTACTTACTAAATTAGATGGTACAGCTAAAGGGGGTATTGTCCTTGCTATTAAAGAATCAGTTAATCTTCCAGTCAAATTTGTTGGACTTGGAGAAAAAGAGGCCGATTTAATACCATTTGATATTGAAAGTTATATTTATGGTTTATTTAAGGATATGATGTAATGAAAGAATTTATTTATTATAACGAACTATTTGATTGTTATAAAAACTTATTAACTGAAAAAGAAAAAGAATATTTTGAAGAATATTATAATGAAGATTTATCTTATGGTGAAATAGCTGAAAATAAAAAGGTAAGCAGAAGCGCCATTCAAAAAATGGTTAAAACCGTATTAGAAAAATTAGATGATTATGAGAAAAAATTACACTTACAAAAAATAAAAGATAATGTGAATAAGTCAGATAGTATAGAAGAATTAAGACATAAAATAGAGGAGTATTTATGAATAAAAAAGGCAAAATAATAGTTATTGAAGGGGTTGACAGTACTGGTAAATATACTCAAGCAACCCAGTTGGTTAAGAAATTAAGAAAAAATAAATATAAAACAATGATGTATAGTTTTCCATCATATGATTACTATCAATCGGCATTAGCAAAAATGTATTTAAATGGTGAATTTGGCACAAATATCAATTGTATTAATTATAAAACAGCTTGTGCTTTTTTTGCAGTAGATAGAATTGCTACTTATCATAAAATTTTAAAAAAAGAACTTGAACAAGGCAAAATATTGATTTTAGATCGTTATACAACATCTAATATGGTTTTTCAAGCCGGTAAATTTCACAATAAAAAAGATATTATGGAAGCTGTAAACTGGATTGAAAATTTTGAATTTAATGATTTGGGATTACCACGACCAGATGCAGTGATATATTTATCTTTAGATGATAAAACGAGAAATGAATTATTAGAAAAAAGAAGTGAAAATCAAAAAAAAGATATTCATGAAAGTGACAATGAATATTTGCATCATATTGAAAAAGCTGGTAAAACAGTGGCAACAGAAAAAGGATGGCATATAATTGATTGTTCCTGTGCTGAGGGAATAAAACCTATTGAAGAAATAAGCGAAGAAATATTTTTATATATTAAAGAAAATGTTTTAAAATAGAAAAAGGTGATATAAATGTTTGAATATATGGGAGATAAATTAGCCAAAGCCATCAAAAATATTAAAGGAATGGGGCGCATTACTGAAGAAAACATTAGTGAAGCAATGCGAGAAATAAGAGTTGCTTTGTTAGAGGCCGATGTCAATTATCAGGTCACTAAAGAATTTGTTAATAATGTCAAGGAAAAAGCTTTAGGGTTAGAAGTTAGTAAATCAATAAAACCAGAAGAATTATTTATTAAGCTAGTAAAAGATGAATTGGTTTCTCTTTTAGGAGAAGATTATGTTCCGTTAGAAACTGATAAAAAACCAGCCATTCTAATGTTAGCTGGTCTTCAAGGTAGTGGGAAAACTACTACAGCTGGCAAACTTGGATTGATGTTAAGAAAAAAATTTAATCGTAAGCCATTATTAGTGGCTTGTGATATTTATAGGCCAGCTGCTATAGATCAATTAAAACAAATTGGTAAACAATTAGATATTCCGGTTTTTAGTGAAGATAATAAAAAACCAGAGGAAATAGCTAATGATGCTCTAATATATGCAAAAGAAAACAACTTAGATTATATAATTATAGATACAGCCGGAAGACTTCATGTAGATGAAAATTTAATGAACGAACTTATTAGAATTACTGAATTAACAAAGCCTGATGAAATAATTTTAGTTATTGATGCGATGATGGGACAAGATGCTATTAATGTTATCACAGGTTTTAATGACAAACTTAAACTTACGGGGACTATTCTTACTAAATTAGATGGAGATACCTTAGGAGGGGTTGCTTTATCAGTAAGACATTTAACTAAGGTACCAATTAAATACGTTGGAGACTCTGAAAAAATGGATGGACTAGCTGAGTTTCATCCTGTTAGAATGGCTGAAAGAATTTTAGGAATGGGAGATATTTTATCAATAGCCGAAAAAGTAGAAGGGGTTATTGATGAAGAAGAAGTTAAAGATCAAGCTAAAAAACTTCAAAGTGGTAAGTATGATTTAGAAGACTTTTTAACTAATTTAAAACAAATAAAAAAATTAGGGCCATTAGAAAACTTATTAAAATTAGTTCCTGGAGCTCGTAATATGGGTTTAAATGATGTTAAATTAGACCCTAAACAGATGGCTCATGTAGAAGCTATTATTCTTTCGATGACTCCTTATGAGAGAAAAAATCCTGATTGTTTAAAGTATACTAGAAAGCTAAGAATATCTAAAGGTTGTGGTCGTTCGGTAGAAGAAATAAATAGACTATTAAAACAATTTGAAGAAATGAAAAAAATGATGAAACAATTTAAAAATGGAAATATGAAATTCCCATCTTAATTATCTTAAATGCTTGATTGTCTCTTCGGCAACAGAAACGGCATCGCTAAGAGAAATATCAGAAGTAAAGCCATATTTCTTTTTTTCTTCGTTCCAATTTCCTAAGTTAGTCTCAATAAAATGTGGATCAAAGATGTTGTCACTTAGTTTAAAATCTTTTAAAAATTCATCTTTTTGAATAAATCCTTCTAAAATAATTTTAACTTGATTCATATCAATATTTTGTTGACCCATTAGAGTATATATATCATAAAAATCTTTTAATCGACGGGATTCTTTCCCCAGGACCTTATTTAAATAAAAATTTAAGAGAACAACATATAATTTTAATGCTAAAGCCCTTTCTAGAGAGGTCACATTTACATCGAAAGGTTTATCTTTAGAAAATAAGATAGGCATTTCCTTTTTTAATGGTTGATATTCTTCTTGCTTTTTAAAATCTACTGATATTAAATTTTGTATCTGATCAAAATGGCACAATATTCGGTAATTAATAGTTGAATTAGTAGTAACAAATTTATTTTTTATTTTAAATCTTATAGGACCGTCACTATCATTAATAGTGCTCTCAATACGATCTCTTCCTTCACCAATATAGTTAAAAGTTATTAAATCAATATCTGTAAGAGGCCTCTTTATTTCTCCGATATTTGTAAATTGAGAAAAACTGCCCCTTAATATAAAAAAGTTTTCATGTTCATGATAAAGGCGCTCTAAGAATGAGCGACAAAAGAAATAATTAAATCCATAATTAGAATGCATAGAATGTTCTTTTATTTCCCTTTGAATATAGCCCTTTAATTGATTACCAGTATTTATTTCCATAATATCTCCATATATTTAAATAAATTATAACATAAAGTGATTTATTAAGTAAATATTCTGTTTATAAAATATCTTTTTCTTTTTTAAAAACTATTATATAATAACAATAGGTGATAATATGCATTTTACCATTTTAACAGAAGAAGAATTTAAAAATTTTACTGATAAAAATAGTACAAAAAACTTTTTTCAAAGCATTCCAATGTATAAAAGACAAAAAAACCTAAATGAAGAGGTTTATTTAGTAGGAGTAAAAAATGATAATGAGGAGGTTATTGCCGCCTCACTTTTAACTAAAACATCTACTTTTTTAAAACATAAAACATTTGAAGCATTTAAAGGTTTTATTTTGAATTATGATAATTTGGAATTATTAAAATTTTTTGTAAATGAAGTCAAAAAATTTATTAAAGAAAGAAATGGTTGTCGTTTAACTATTGATCCTTACTTGCCATTAGTTCATCGTGATATTGATGGAAATGAAGTATTGGGAGAAGAAACTAACCGAGAATTAGCTCAATATTTAGAAAAGATTGGATTTAAATATATTGGAGAGGGAGCACAAGTTAAATGGATGTTTGTTTTAGATATCGATGGAGCTACTAGTGAGGAATTATTTAGTAATTTTAAATAAACATCCATTTAACTAAAACAAACA
>CAZTRF010000039.1:0-4870 GCA_964616495.1 uncultured Muribaculaceae bacterium | reverse complement strand
ATTAATAAATATTGCTTAAATGTAAGAGAGCTTTCTTACGATGAATTAGCAGAATTTAAAAAAATAACTTCAGAAACTTGTGAAAGAAAATCTTTTTCTGATCGAAGTTTAGAATATTATCAACAAATGTTTAAGTATTTTAAAGAAGATATTAAAGTAATTATGACTGAATTAAATTGTGATTTATATTTAAATTCTTTAAAATCAGAAGCTTTATCTTACGAAAAAATAATTGAAAAAAGTAAAGACAAAAAAAAGAAAGAGGCAGAATTTCAATTAGAAAATATTAATAATAAAATTAAAAAAGTTTTAGAGTTAAAAAGCAAGAAGGGAAACATTATTCCTTTATCAGCAGCAATGTTTATGCTTTATGGCGATGAAGTAATATATTTATTTAGTGGAAGTTATGAAGAATATATGGAATTCTATGGTCAATATCGAATTCAATGGGAAATGATTAAATATGCTGCCCAACATAAATATCGAAGATATAATTTTTACGGAATTAAAGATTTTAAAAATAAAGATTCTGAAGGTTATGGTATTTATGAATTTAAAAAAGGCTTTAATGGTTATGTTGAAGAGCTTTTAGGCCTATATGAAGTGGGTTTTGGGTTTACTTATAAATTGTATAAATTACTAAAAAAATTAAAGTAACTTTTGTTACTTTTTTTAAACCCATACATCTTTATTTATTTTACATAAAATAATAATGAAAAGGAGTGATTGTATGTATATGAATAACAAAAGATGCATGGAATATCCAGAGGCAATGGAGACGGTTAAACAAGAAATGCCTAAAAGAGATGATATGATACCTACTGAGAATTATCCAGGAGTGGTATGCTCTCCAATATATGAATGTCCAATTGAAAGAGTTTGTCATCGCCAAATTGTTCATGAAGTTCCACACGTCTGTCCCGTAAATACCAGAATTGTTAATCATCATATTTACCGCCATTCATACTCTCCATGTTATACTTGCTGTGAAGAAAATGAAGTATGTAATGTATATGAAAATAAATGTTGTTTTTAATTAAGAGATAATGAAAATCTCTTTTTTTATGATATACTAGTGATAAATAAAGCAATTTTGATATAAGGTGTTAATAATGAATATATATGTAATAGGTCCATCTGGTAGTGGAAAAACCACCCTTTCTAAAAAGTTATCTCATAAATACAACATACCATCATATGAACTTGATTGTTTAGTTTATGATGATGAAAACAATCATATTAAAAGAACTGATAAGGAGATAAAAAAATTATTTGATGATATTACAAAAACTGATTCTTGGATAATTGAAGATGTTGGAAGGCCTAAATTTGAAATAGGTTTAAATAGATGCGATACTATATATTACTTAAAAATATCAAGATTTATAGTTTATAAAAGAGTTATTAAACGTTGGTTTAAACAACGAATAGGTAAAGAAAAATATAATTATCCACCAACCTTGTATCAGTTTTATGATATGTTAAAAGTAGCTCGTAATTATTATAAGAAAGAAAATGAAAAATTGGAAAAGTTAAAAACATATAGTGATAAAGTAGTGTATATTAATAATAAGGAACTAAAAGATTTTAATAAGTAAGGAGTAAAGTATGAAAACAGTTATATATAATTATGATGATATAGAAGAAAAAGATATCAATAATATAGTTAAAAGGGCAAAATTATTAATAATTAATAGTAAAAATGAAATAGGAGTGGTTTTTTCTCATTTTAATTATTTCTTGATAGGTGGCCATGTTGAAAATGATGAATCTGATTGCGAATGTTTAAGTAGAGAAGTAAAAGAAGAAATGGGGGTTGAATTAGATTTAAAAAACATTAAGAGAATTTATGAAATTAAATATTTTAATAAAGATTATCCTGATAAAGGCAAAAATACTGTATCATTAATAAACTATTATTTTTTAACAACCGATGTTAAACCAAATATTAATAATTTAAACTTAACTCAAGATGAAAAATATGGTAATTTTCATCTTGAATTTATAGATGTTAATAAAGCAGTAGATAAATTAACCGAATCATTAAACAGCGCTACTAAACCAGGATTAGTAATAGATACAATTGATTTAATAAAAGAGTACATAAAAGCATATTTTCCTTTGAAAGTTAAAATTCATAATATGAATCTTAATGATTCTCCCTTCCAAATGATAAAAAAAGGTTTAAAAACAATCGAATTAAGATTAAGAGATGAAAAGAGAAAAAATATTAAAGAAAATGATATAATAGTCTTCACTAATAGAGCAGATGGAGAAATAGTTCAAACAAGAGTAATAAAAATACATCTCTATAACTCTTTTGAAGAACTTTATAGCCATTTTGACAAAGAAAGATTAGGATATAAGGAATCAGAAATTTACGATTATAAAGATATGGAAAAATTTTATTCAAAAGAAGAACAAGATAAATATGGTGTTGTAGGATTTGAGATAGAGTTAATTTAATTAATACTTATTAAAGTTAATGGTTTATTGGTTAATGAAAAAAAGATTAGAGGTGAATTATGGCAATTAGTAAAACGGATTTTATTAATTTTAGTAGATGTCCTAGATATGCGGCTTTAAATGAAGTTAAGAAAAATATGTTAGAAGCTGACATATCATATGAAAAATATAAAAATGATGAATTATTTGAAAAAATAAATGAATTGTACAATGGGATGTATGAAGAAGATGAAAGTGGCAATATCGAATCTTTGCTAGACATTATTGATCCTCAAATGGAGGCCATGCTTAAATACTATCGAAAAGTAGAGGAACTAGCAGCTAAAGTGACTTTAAAGTACTTTGGTGGGAAAGTAAAAAGCTCTAATGATACTTTTAGCCAAGAATGTTTTGATTTTAATAAAAATGGAATTAAATATCTTTGTTATGTAGATATTTATAACGAGGTAGAAAAACATATTAATATAATTGAAGTAAAGGCTACAACTAGTAAAAAATTTTTAAATTTAGGTAAAAAAGAAAAGGGTGCTATTAAACACTCAATATTTGAAAAAATCAACAATGTTTATCATTTAAAAAACGAAATCGGTTATGATTATAGCAAAGAATTGAGTGAAAAGGCTTATTTAAATTATAAATCAAAATTATATGATCGCTTTGCTGAAGGAAAATATGTATATGATTTAGCGGTTCAGAGATATTTTATTGAAAATGAATATAAAAACAGCCATAATGAAGAAAAAATTTCTCAAATTAATTATTATTTAGCTGTGTTAAATCATGAATATATTTATGATGGAGAAAGCGATTATGATGCTGATGAAAATGGAAATGATATTATAAGCTTTTTTGATATGAATTTAATTACTAAAGAATTGCAAGAACATGTTGATTTAGATTGCCAAAAGATTGAAAGGTATATTAAAGAGTCGAATGGAAAGGCTTGCCCTTTAGGGGATTTTTGTGAAAGAAAAAAGCCGTCTGAATGTAAATTTTTTAAACAAATATGTGGTCATATCATTCCAAAATATAATTCTTCATTAAATTATTTTGACAATCCAGCAGGATTTAAAGATGAATATGGAGCTCATCATCAAGGGCTGGATCTAATCAATGAAGGATATATAAATATGCTAGATATTCCCGATAAGTGGATTAGCAATCCTAATCATACTATTGAAAGAAATGCTTTAATAACTCAAAAACCATTTATTAATGTTGACAAATTAAAGGATATTATTAATGGTTTAAATTATCCTATATATCATTTAGACTTTGAAACTTTTCCTTGCCCAATACCAAGGTTTAAAGGGGAAAAGTGCTATGAACAATCACCATTTGAATTTAGTCTTCATATTGAACATTCTCCTGGTCTTTGTGATAAAGAAAAAGATAATTATATATTTTTAGCTCATAGTTTTAAAGATGAAAGAGAAGATTTAGTAAAGATGCTATGTAAATATATTGACCCATCTAAGGGAACTTTATTTGCTCAAAATGTTGGATTTGAAAAGAGGTGCATTAAAAGATTGTCGGAAATATATCCACTATATCGTAATCAGCTTATGAAAATGCACGCTATTGGCTTTGATTTAATATATATATTAAAAACTAATAAAGAATATTATCGAGAATTAGGATATAAAGAAGAAGATGCTAAAGTTGTTAATTATTATGATTATCGTTTTAGTGGCTCATATTCCATAAAAAAAACTTTACCAGTATTTAGTGATTTATCATATGCTGATTTAGATGTTAAAAATGGAGTAGAGGCCATCAGAGAATATTCTACTTTTGATCATATTACTAAAGAAGAATTAACATTAAGGAGGAAGTGGCTTAAAGATTATTGTCAACAGGATACGTGGGCAATGGTCGTTATATTAGACGCTTTGAGAAAAAATGTAAACGAAATGTCTAAAAATAGTAAATAATAACATAAAAATTTAAAAATCTAGTATTATATTATTGTAAGGACGTGATTATATGTTTTATCCATCCATTGATAAACTACTTAATACGGTAGATTCTAAGTATAAACTGGTTCATATTGCTTCACAAAGAAGTAAACAAATGTTGGAAACGAAACATTTCCAAATGAAACCAAACGAATACCAAAATAAAAAAGACTTAGGTAGAGCACTTGAAGAAATAGAAAAAGGTTTAATTAAATTTTAATTAAACCTTTTTTGTTGACAATAAATAATTATGATTTTATTTGTTTTCAAACACAATTATCACTTATACGAAAACATATTAATTATTACAAAAAGAATCAATCATTTCTGATTGATTCAAATATTTTAATATTCTAACAAAAGTTAGAATAAAAATGTCAATGGTGGAGAATAAGGGATTCGAACCCTTGACCCCCTGCTTGCAAAGCAGGTGCTCTAGCCAGCTG
>CAZTRF010000038.1:0-9177 GCA_964616495.1 uncultured Muribaculaceae bacterium | reverse complement strand
TAATGAAGGATATTCAACAGTAGGTTCAACAATAGAGTGTAATAATGGAATAAGTAGTGAAGCAAATAATAATGTAGTAACGATAACAGAAGCAATAGCAAATGGTGGCTGCTTAGTAAATTTAAAACCCGTAATAAGTAATTTGGCTTTGGAGACAGAAGATAGTACTATAAGAGCACAAATAACAGTAAATGATACTAGTAAAATAGATAGTTATCATTATGCCTATACTAGCAGTAATAGTTGTGAAGGATTAGAATATGTTTCGATAGCTGAACTAACTAAAGAGTTTGAAGGATTAAGTGATGGAGAATATAAAGTATGCGCTTATGTAACTGACAAATTAAATATTCAGGGGATAATAGCAAGTGAGGTAATTACTGTTGATACGGTAATTACATATGAAAAAATTTCGTCTTCATATAATTGTGCTAATGCCAGTGCTGGATCATCACCATATCTGATGACCTATAGTGGAAATTGTAGTTTGATTAATGATACAAGTGGAAATTATAGAATTAGATTAACTTCTTCTGGCACATTAAAATTTTTAAAAGAAATCTATATTGATGCTTTCCTAGTTGGTGGTGGCGGAGGTGGAGCAAGTGGGTCAAGTGGGTCAAGTGGCTATTCATGCGCCGGCGGTGGTGGCGGTGGTGGTCGTACAGCAACTTTTACTAATATTACAATTTTAGCAAATGGTGAATCGGATGTTACTATAGGCGCTGGTGGCACTGGTACTAGTGGCAATGGGAGTGCTGCGTTAATTGCAGGAAGTGGAGGGCCTTCAATTTTAACGGTTAGCGGAAGTACTTATAAAGCGTTAGGTGGTGGTGGTGGTTATTGTTCTAGAAGCAGTAGCACTCCAGGAGGATCTGGTGGATCTGGTGGCGGAGGTGGAGGATCATCTTCTCCAGGCAGGGGAGGAAGTTATGGAGCTTCAGGAACTGCAGGATATTCTCCAGCAGGAAGTGGTCAAAAAAGTACAACTTGTGAATTCGGTCAGGGAACAACTAGTGGTTGTAATTCGGGTGTTCCTTCTTATTCGGGAGGAGGATCCGGTGGAGCTTACGGAGGTCGATATCCCGGCTTTCCAGGAGGAGCGATTGGAGGAGTAACCGATAAATCAACTACCAGGACTTATACGATGGGTCCAGGAGCTGAAAATACTGGAGGCGGTGGCGGAGGTGGATATGCTGCATCTAGTTATATGATTGGTGGTTGTAATGGTGGAACCGGAATAGTCGTAATAAGAAATGTAAGAAGTTAAACAGTCGTTTAACTTCTTATTTTGAAAATTCATTGTTTTTACTTTACTTTAAAATCAATTATTTATATAATAAGACACATAACTTAAAGGAAGTGGTATCATGATTAATAACTTGCCTGTAATTTTATTAAAGGATCTAATACTTCTGCCTTTTCAAGAAGTTCGTTTAGATTTAAATAATAAACTTAGTAGACGAGTTATTGATATCTCTTCTAAAGAATATAATGATCATATTTTAGTAGTTTGTCCTATCGATCAAATGGAAGAAAATCCTGCAGTTACCGATTTACCTTATGTTGGAGTTATTGGGCGTATTAAGTCTAAAATAGAATTACCAAATGGTAATTTCAGAATTGCTATAACTGGTTTGGAAAGAGTTAAAGTATTAAACTATTATAATAAAAAAAGCGAAGAAGATATTCTTTATTCCGAAATCATGAAAATAGAGTTACCTAAATTTAATGAAACTGAAGAAATGGTTCGATATCGCAAACTTATGGAGATGTTAAAAAAATATATTAAGAAATCTCCTAATATGTCTAATTCAATATTGTCAATTTTAAAAAATATCAAGTCTTTAGATAAAACAACCGATATAATTACTACATTCATTCCTTTTGATATTAACAAAAAAATTGGCTATATGGCTGAACTAAATCCTTTAAAAAGAGCTGAAAGTCTTATTAAAGACTTAAATATTGAATTAGAGATATTGGCTTTAGATAAAAAGATTGAAAAAGATTTGCAAAGTCATTTGGAAGAAACACAAAAAGAGTTTATCTTAAGAGAAAAAGTAAAAGAGATAAAAAAGGTTTTAGGCGAAGAAGACCAAAAAGAAATTGAAATAGGCGATTATTTAGAAAAGTTGAATTCTTTGAAATTATCTCCTAAAACTTATGACAAATTATTAGGGGAAATAAAAAAATATGAATTTATATCGGAAAATAATCCTGAGATATCTAATTATCGTAGCTATTTAGAGATGGTTTTAAACCTTCCTTGGAATAGTTTAAGTGTTGATGAAACTAATTTAAATAAAATATCTAAATCTTTAGATAAAACCCATTATGGATTAGATAAGGCTAAAACCCGAATAATCGAATACATTGCTATTAAAAATAGAAATAAAAATTTAGAGAGTCCTATTATTTGTTTAATAGGCCCCCCAGGAGTTGGTAAAACAACTTTAGCTATTTCTATTGCTAAGGCTTTAAAAAAAGAATTTTATAAAATAAGTGTTGGCGGTCTTAATGATAGTAATGAATTAGTAGGACATAGAAGAACTTACTTGGGAGCCAATCCAGGAAGAATTATTCAAGGTCTTAAGAAATGTAATACTAGAAATCCGGTTATTTTAATTGATGAAATAGATAAAATGGTTAAGGATTTTAAAGGTGATCCCGCCAGTACTTTGCTAGATATTCTAGATATTAATCAAAATAAAATGTTTGTGGACAACTATATTGAAGAACCTTTTGATTTAAGTGAAGTGTTGTTTATATTGACCGCTAATAATGAAGAAGATATTCCAATAGAATTAAGAGATCGTTTAGAAATAATTAATATTAATAGCTATACTGAAATAGAAAAGAAAGCAATTGCCAGTAAGTATTTATTACCAAAGATTTTTGATGATCATTTGGTAAGTAAAAAAGAAATTATTATTAAAGAAAATATTATTGAAGAAATTATTAAAAATTATACAAGAGAAGCTGGGGTTAGAGATTTAGATCGAGAACTTTCAACTATTGTCAGAAAAATAGTGACTAATTCTATTAAAAGTCATCGTAAAATAAATAAAGAAATCAAGCTAAAAGATTTAAATGAATATTTAGGTAAAGCAAAATATGAGCAAGACTTAATAGAAACTGATGATATTGGTGTTGTTAATGGTTTGGCTTATACTTTATATGGAGGAAAGGTTATGAATGTTGAGGCTTCCTTAATACCTGGAGAGGGTAAAATTGAGTATACTGGCTCATTAGGTAAAGTAATGGAAGAATCAATTAATGTGGCTTTTTCCTACTTAAAAAGCAATTCTATTGTTTTTAAGATAAAAGAAGAAATATTAAAAGAAAAAGATATTCATATTCATTTCTTAGAGGGAGCTATTTCTAAAGAAGGGCCTAGTGCTGGTATTGCTATTGTAACTACGTTATTGAGTTTATTACTTAATAAAAAAGTTTCTAATAAAGTGGCCATGACCGGAGAAATATCATTAAAAGGTAATGTTTTAAAAATTGGTGGACTTAAAGAAAAGGTAATTGGGGCTTATAATTCAGGTATTACTACTATCTATTTACCAAGAATTAATAAACCTGATTTAGAAGATATTCCGACCGTGGTTAAAGATCATATTAAGTTTATTTTTGTTTCTAATTATTTAGAAATATATAAAGCTTTATTTAAATAATCATATTAAATCATTTCTTTCATAAATTTAATTAAGAAAGGAATGATTTTTTTATGAAAATAATAGTACCTTATAGTAAGGAAATAAAATTTGAAACCAAAATAAGTGAAATAATAAGTATGTCACTAGAACATGAATTAAATATTAAAGATGAGGAAATATTAGGAGATTTTGTTATTAGTGGTGAATATAAAGTTCATGAAATAAGTGTTAATAAAGAAAAATTTTTATATCGTTTGCCTTTTAGTGTCGATTTAACCGAAAATATTTTAAAAGATAGTTTAGAATTTAATATTGAAGACTTTTATTATGATTTAATTGGCGATGACATTTTAAAGGTAAATATTGAATTTAGTGTTAAAGCTGAAGAAAAAGAAATATTGTTAGATGAAGAAGAAGTTTCTCCAATCATAATTCCTGAAATAGAAGAAATAAAAGAAGCGGATCGAGTCGAACCAAATGAAGTAATGGATAGTATTAAAAATGATGAAGATACCTATATTACTTATCATGTTCATATTATTAGAGAAAATGAAACTATTGAAACTATTTGTACAATGTATAATACTGATGTAGAAACTATTAAGCAGTACAATGCCACTGATAATCTAAGTTTGGGAGATAAGCTAATAATTCCAAATGTTTTAAATGAATAATAGTTTAGAGGCTTTAAAAGAAATTTACAAACCTTTTAGATATACACTTAATAAAAAAGCAATTATTTTAGAAACCAGTAGTGGTAACTTTGTTGTAAAAGAAAAGCCAGACATTGATATTAAAAATTTATACACCTATTTAATTTCTAGAGATTTTGATAATTACGTTCCTTTAATAGATGAAAATAGAACTGATGTTAACGTCTATCAATATGTTGATGATATAAGTATGCCTGTTGAACAGAAAGCTATGGATATGATTAATGTAGTGGCTAATCTTCATAATAAGACAACTTATTTTAAAGAGGTTACTGAAGATACATATAAGGAAATATTTGAAACAGTTAGTTCTAATATTAATTACATAAAAGAAAAATACAATAAATTGTTTAATGAAATTGAAGGCGAAATATATATGTCTCCAAGTCATTATCTACTTATTAGAAATTCATCTAAAATAGTGGCTGCCATTTCTTTTTGCGAGAGCGAATTAGAAAATTGGTATGAATTAGTAAAAGATACTCGTAAACAAAGGGTGGCCTTAATTCATAATAATTTAGAACTAGATCATTTTAAAAAAGGAGATCGGAGTGTATTAATTAGTTGGGAAAAAAGTAAAATAGATAGCCCTATATTAGATTTAATAAATTTCTATCAAAAAGAATATTTAAATATTTCTTTTGATGAGGTATTTAAACAATATTGTCAAAGATATCCTTTGGATGAAAGTGAAAAAAAGTTATTTTTTATTATAACTTCTATTCCTAAAGATATTGAATTAACCAATCATGAGTTTTCTAACTGCAAAAAGATAAGAGAAATCCTTGACTATATATATAAAACTGAAAGCTTAGCAAGGCCATATTATACGGAAGATAAAATAGAAGAGTAGAATTATTTCAATTAATAAAATAAAAACATTAAATCTAAAAGGTAAAATAAGGGTTACTATTATTTGATATCCAATCAAGCAAATTAAGACAAAGATAGCAAAAACTCTAAAACCGGTATATCGTGGACCATTACACATTTAATCACCTATTTTATTTTATGATAAATCAGAAAGATAGTTATCTTTTTGATTTTTTAATTATTTTATATTATAATGATTAGGATAGGAGAATGACTATGAAAAATAAAGGTTTTGTAATGGTTGAAACTATAGTAATGGTAGCCTTCTTATCATTTGCACTTTTGGTAGTTTATAAGGCCTTTACAGCTACTATGGAGTTAGAAAAAACTAGAAGTACCCATAATAATACAAATTATTTATATCGAACCTATACTATGAAAAGATTTTTTGAAGATAATGGAATAACTAATCATTTTGCAAGTACTACATCAAGCGCTAATGCTTTTATAGAAATTGATTGTAATTTATCAGGAATTACCAATCAGGAATATTGTACAATGTTAAAAAGCACTGAAGTTTTAGATATTAATAAAATGTATCTTTTTGATGTTGATAGTTATAATAAATTTGATTATGATTCTATCTCTCCTACGGTTAGTGAATATATTAGGACTTTAAAAAATAGTACTGGTGGGTATCGTTTGGTCATTTGGTTTAATGATGATAATGTAGCAAGTTTAAAGATAGGAAGTGCTGTTTAATATGAAAAATAAAAAAGGCATGACCTTAATTGAATTAATAGTTTCAGTTATATTGGTATCAGTAATTGTAATATTTTTATTTAGGCTATTAATTGATCTTAGAAATGAGGAAAATAAAAGTAATAGTAAGCCAACCTATAAAATAACTCAGACTATTATTAATAAAAATATTCAAAATGTGTTACTAAATGAAACGGTTATTAACGTTGAATCTATATCTACTTTTGGTGAAAGGTCAGTCAAACTTACTCTAGCTAATAATCGCTATTTAACTATTACTATTTCTAATAATAATCAAGTTATAACGGTTCAAGAAATTGACGAACTTGCTGAGATGGGCAATGATGTTATTCTTTATGAAAGAAGACAATTACCAGAATCGGTGGTAACCGAAGGTGAAGGTAAAAAATATTTGGGAAAAGTAGGGGACTTTACAGTTACTTCTTATACAACAACTACTGCATACAAATATAATAAAATGTTAGTAATAAAGTTTCCTTTAATTGATAACGCTCTTAATAATTATTGGATCGAAGCCTATTATCCATATAATAGTTCTACTGAAATATTGTCTACACCAATAAACTTACTATATGAATAATAATACAAGCTAATGTTCCCGAAATAAACATATGAAAAATACGGGCCTTAAAGAAGTATTTTAAATTAACCTTTTCATTTAAAATACTTTTTATTTGCATATGAATACTCAATCCTCCAAAAGAAAGAATCATAGTGCTTAATACCACTTTAATTGTTATACTAAGATTAATACTCTTTAGTAGATTTAAACCCTGTGTTAGTTCTAAAAAACTTCCTAAAATAAGTTTAGTAATAGGAGTAAATTTGAATAAATTTCCTATTAAAGAATTTAGAACGACAAATAGAATAATAATACCTAATATTAATGATAAAACATTTATTGATTTCATAATAGATTTAGGCAATACGTCTCTGATAGGAAGAGGCTTTGAATAAGTAATGGGTTTATAACTCGTTTTATGAACTAGTTTATTTCTCATAAATAATCCAATAATAATATTTCCAAAATAATGAGATCCTAATACAATAAAAGCCATTAAGAGACTGTTAAAAATGGTTAGACCCATAGTTATGATGAAAATAGGGTTAGAAAAAAAAGAAAAGCACATTATTTTAGATGCATCTATTTCATCAATATATTTTTTGTCTAAAAGTTCTTTAGTAAATTTGGCGTTGCTAGGGCACCCACTAAAAAGGCTCATAAAAAAAATAAATGAAGTATTAGGATTTATTTTAAATAATTTGGTAAAGAAATTGCTAAATATTTTATTTAAATAATAAATAAAATTATAGTTAATTAAAAGGTCGCTAATTGTATAAAAAATAAATAAAGAGGGGAATACCCTATAAAACCATATTTTAGAAGCAAAGATAACATTAGTAACAATAGTGCTTGAATTTAAAAAAATTATTCCTAATAAAACCACTAATATTGAAATAATTGTGAAATTAGTTATTTTTTCTTTCATAAGTTCCTCCAAATTTGTTATAATTTTAATGGTGATATTAAATGTTTAATAAAATATATGTTTTTCTAAAGAATTATATCAAAGAAAATAAAAGGTTTTTAATAACCATTTTAGTTATAATTTTATTGTTTTGGGTAAATCTTCCATATGCTATTTACTCTCCGGGAGGGCTTATTAGTTTGGAAGATAGAATTAAAATCGATAATGAATATAAAGAAACTGGATCTCTTAATATGACGTATGTTTCTATGAGAGAAGCTAATATTGCCTATTTATTAATTGGCCTTATAAATCCTAATTGGGAAATTGAAAAAGTTTCTGATTTAACAATGAGTAATGAATCTTTAGAAGATATGCAAATAAGAGATCATGTTTATTTAGAAGAATCAATTGATAATGCCGTTATCGCAGCATATACCTTAATTGGTAAAGAATTAACTATTACTAATGAAAACAATATGATTGTATATATTTCTAATGAAGCAGACACCAATTTAAAAATGAAAGATATTATAATTAGTGCTGATAATGAAACGGTTACTTCTATTGAAAAGCTCAGAGAAATAGTTTCTTCTAAGGAAGTAGGAGAAAAAATAAATCTCCTTATTAAAAGAAATGATGAATTAACGGAAGGCTATATTACTGTTAAAATGATTGATGGAGAAAAAATGGCCGGTATTAGTTTTGTTACTCTTTATGATTATGAAGCCAATCCCAAGGTAGAAATAACTTCTAAAACGAGTGAATCAGGGCCCTCTGGAGGATTAATGCTTGCTCTTCAAATATATAATAGATTAACTGAGTATGACCTTACAAAGGGCTTAAAAATAGCTGGAACGGGGACTATTTCTAAAGATGGCTCAGTTGGAGCCATTGGAGGAGTTAATCATAAAATATTAGCTGCTATTAAAGAAGAGGCCGATATCTTTTTAGTCCCAAAAGATAATTGTGAAGAGGCTCATGAAACATATGATAAAAAAGATACCACTATGAAAATGATTTGTGTCGCTACCTTAAGTGAAGCTATTTATGAATTATCATAATCAAAAAGCATTTAATAAAAAGTCGTTTTATTGTATAATATAAATTGGTGTTAAATATGAAAAGAGAAGACGTTAATTACGAAGAACTAAGTCCAATGATGAAGCAATATATGGATATTAAAAAAAAACACGAAGATGAATTGTTGCTTTTTCGTTTGGGGGATTTTTATGAACTATTCTTTGAAGATGGTATTTTAGCTAGTCATGAATTAGAATTAACCCTTACTGGTAAAAATGCGGGACTAAAAGAAAGAATTCCAATGTGTGGAGTTCCTTTTCATGCGGTTAAACCTTATGTAGAACGCCTTATTGAAAAAGGATATAAAGTGGCAATATGTGAGCAACTTGAAGATCCAAGATTTACTAAAAAAATGGTAAAAAGGGGAGTTACAGATGTAATTAGTAAAGGAACGATTGCTGATTTAGAACTTCTTGATTCTCATAATAATTCATTTGTAGCATCATTATTAGAGTATCCAGACTCATATATATTAACTATGCTTGATATTTCCACGGGAAGTCTTTTAAGTAATAAAATTTTGAAAAATATTAATGTTTTAGAAAATCAAATTGTTAAATATCAAATAAAAGAAATTATATTAAAAGATAATACTAATGTTAATTTAATTAATGAATTAAAAAATAAATATAATGTTGATATAGATATATG
>CAZTRF010000037.1:0-9260 GCA_964616495.1 uncultured Muribaculaceae bacterium | reverse complement strand
ACCTTGGAAAAAGATGCAACTAAGAATACAGATGAAGCTTTAATTGAAATATATGAAAAACTTCATCTGTATTCTTAGTTGCATCTTTTTCCAAGGTATTCATTAAATATTTGTTTTCACCAAATACATTAATGATGTCGTCATCATTAGAAAGACCTAAAGCTCTTAATAAGGTAGTGATAGTAACTTTTCTTGTTCTATCAATACGGACATATAAGACATCTCTTGCATCTAATTCGTATTCTAGCCATGTACCTTTATTAGGAATTACTTCTGCAGTAACTACTTGACGCCCATTTTTATCAATTTCTTTCTTATAATAAATAGATGGACTACGTACTAATTGAGATACAATAACTCTTTCAACACCATTAATAATGAAAGTCCCACTTTCAGTCATTAAAGGCATATCCCCTAAGAAAACTTCTTGTTCTTTTACTTCACCAGTTTCATGAATAAAGACTCTAGCTTGTACTTTTAATGGAGCACAATAAGAAACCATTCTTTCCTTGGCTTCTTTAATTGAATATCTTGGCTCATCAAAAGAATAATCACCAAATTCTAGTGAGATATTTCCTGTAAAGCTTTCTACGGGGAATAGGTCCTCAAAGATTTCTTTAATACCACTTTCTAGAAACCACTGATATGATTTCTTCTGTATTTCTAATAAATCTGTTAAAGCTAAGGTGTTCTTTGTTTTAGAGAAAGTCCTTCTTTCTCTATGGTCACCAAATTTTTCTACTTTGTATGCCACTCTTTCACCCCTATACCTAAATATAAAATTAGTAAAAACGACCTCATCTTAAAAATGAGATGTCACCAAAATATCATTTTACACGTGATTTCAAGGGTTGTCAACAACTTTTCTAAAAATATGTAAAAAAAACATAAATATCTTTTAATTTTATGCTTTTTTTAATTTTTTATACATATTTAAAATCCTGATTTATATTATAATATTTACTCTTTTATAAAGACCTTATTTATAATTAATGATGATTTCTAATAATGACCGTTATATTTTTAAAATAAACCAAATTAAACTAAATTTAAGCTTTTTTAGTTACGACAAGTTATTAAATATATTTTATGATTTAACAAGAATTTCAATAGTATAACTTTTTTCCTTTTTATAAAAATATTATTTTGTTATCAATTTTAGATATTCGTCTTTTAACTCATTTAATTCTTTTAAAGTATTTGATTCTACAATAAAGGTCAGATTAGGACCGGTATTGCTTGCCCTTACTAACACCCAACTATTATTATATAAGACTTTTATTCCATCAATATCCAAATGTTTTAAGTTTTGCCCATTAACATAACTTCTTATTTCTTCCACTATTTCATATTTTTTTTCATCTAGTACAGGAATGCGCATCTCAGGAAGCTTATAATATCTAGGTATTTCTTTTAAGAGATCATTTATCGAAAAACTACTATTGCTTAATATTTCAATTAACCTAAGCCCCGCATATAATCCTGATGATATTGGTAATAATTTTCGATCATTAAAATAGATATGCCCAGAATATTCTACTCCAAAAGCACAATCCTCATTGATGACACTGGACATTGTATAAGAAGCCCCAGTTCTGCTTTCAATAGGAATACCTTGATACTTTTCAATTATTTCTTTTAAGGCTTTAGAACATTTTAAATCATATAATATTTTATTTTTACCTCCATGTGAAAGTATATCTTTTATATACAATCCGCAAAATATATCGGCGGGAACAAAAATACCTAAATTGTCTATTATTCCCAAACGATCTCCATCACCATCAAAAGATATTCCTAAAGAGGCCTTTTCTTTTATAACCTCTTCTTTTAACAATTCAAGATTTTCAGGAATACAAGGATCCGGATGATGAACTGGAAAAGTACCATCACTTTCATCACAAATATATTTTATTTCATAAGGAAGTAATTTAAAAACATCTTTAACTATTGAAGTGGTAACTCCATTACCCATATCAACTATTATTTTTAAATCTCTTTTTTTGTTAAATTTAAAATCGGCCATTAAAGCTTTAATATAGGTATCTTTAATATTAACCTCTTCTAGAGAACCTTTTCCGTCTTTAAATTGGCCTTTCATTAAAAAGTTATATAGTTCTAATACTTCCTCGCCCTTAACATTACCAGTTTCATCATAAGAAAATTTAAAACCATTTTCGTTTCCAGGATTATGACTAGCCGTAATCATTACACTAGCAAAAATTTTAGTATGGTTTCTAATAAAATAAATCATTGGGGTAGTAACCAAGCCGCAATCCAAGACATTTACCCCAGTACTTAAAACGCCTTCAATTAACTTCTCTTTTAATGGCTCGCTAGATAATCTGTTATCGTGGCCTATATAACATTTATTGATACCTTTTAAGATTAATTTTGATCCAAAGGCTTGGCCTATCAACAAAGACAATTCTTCATCTATCTCCTCCGGATATTTGCCTCTAATGTCATAAGCTCTAAATATATTTTGGGGTATTTGCATATTATCACCTAATCTAATTATATAATTAAACCAACTATTATTTAATCTTTTTAACAAATTGTTTACAAAAAATAGACAAAGAAAAAACGGATTATATCCGTTTTTGCCTATTTTATTAATTTAATGCGTCTTTTAGTTTGCTGCCAGCTTTAAATGAAGCAACAACTTTTGCAGGAATTTTAATAGGTTTCTTTGTTAAAGGATTAATTCCATCACGTGCAGCTCTTTTCTTAGCAGCAAATGTTCCAAATCCTACTAAAGCAACCTTTCCTTCTTTTTTAAGACCATTAGTAATACCTTCTAAAGTAGCTTCTAAAGCACGACTTGCGTCAGCTTTTGTAAGACCAGCTTTAGCAGCGATTAATTCTACTAATGCAGTTTTTGACATTTTTTCACTCCTCCCACTTAAATGTTATATAAGGCTTATTTTCCTTACACTTTAAATCTACCATTATTTACCGATAAATGCAAGAAAAAATGCAGTTTTTTGCTACTTTTTCTCCCATCTATCCTTATCGCGACCATATAATTTGCTAATTGTCATCTGCCAAGATTCATCTAAATTAATTCCCTCACTATTAGCAATACATATTACAGTAAATAAAACATCTGATAATTCTTCAGCTAAATTCAGGTCAGAATCAGTGGGTTTAGTAACTTTATCACCATGCTTACGGTTCATAACTCTGGCTACTTCTCCTACTTCTTCAGTAAGGCTTGCCAGTAATGAAAGAGGTCTAAAATAGCCGATTTTATATTGGCTTATCCAATCATCAATTTCTTTTTGAGCTATTCCAAATTTATTTATTTCTTTTGACATTCTTTCCTCCATTTAAACTATATAATACTTTTGACTTTTTACCAACACTGGCCTTCAATTCTCCATTATTATATTCCATTACTGAGTCATCTGGGTATGAACTTTCAACTCCAGAAGCCGCTGAAGCCCTTAATAATTCTTTTGAACTATGACCGGCAATATGATATAGCCCAAATCGTGATTTTCTTTGTAGAAAACTTCTTAATATTTCATCATGAAGAACTTTTTCATAACATTTGCATAATTCTTCTAAGTCAATTTCGGGCTTTGAAGTGATAAATTTATCGATATGCATGTTGCTTAACCACCATGAACTAGCTATAAAAGCCATTTCATTAAAAACAGTGAGTTCCTCCGTGGTAATATTATTTTCACTCATTAAAACCAAAAGATCCCATTCTTTATTCATTTTTATCACCAATTTTATTTTAACAAAAAAATATAAACCAGTAAATGGTTTATATTACTATAGAAATTAAATTACTACTTCCTTTATTGACTATTTTGGTAACGGTTTGCCCTAATTTAAATCGTATATTTTCGGGCATTACCGCCAATTTAGCTTGGATTCCTTCTTGAACTATTACATCGAGCCCTCTTCCAAATATTTCGCTTTTCCAAATATTAGCTGGATTAGTTTCATAATCCTTCATTAAATAGTTAATTAGCTCTTTAGATTGAATTTCTGATCCAATAATAGGCTCAAAAGTGCTTTCAACATCTACTTTAATAATATGATAAGAATTAGCCACTGCTTGAAGTTTTACTCCAAATCTACTACCTTGTCTAACAATTTCTGGATTGTTTAATTTCATATCATTAAGAGTAGGATAGACAATTCCATAACCGGTTGACTTAGCTTGTTTTAAAGCAGTCTTTATTTGATTATACTCTTCTTTGCCTTCTTTAAAGTCTGAAAATATCTTAAGTAAAGTAGCTTTATTCATAACAGATGTTCCCATTATTTCTTTAAGAATATCATTATATAAATTATCTTTGGCTTCTAAGTTAATAGTTACTATTCCGGTAGAGGTATCAACTTTGCTAATATAACTTTTTGAAATATATTCACTTTCTTTAAAAGTTTCCATAATACCTTCAACATCTTTTATTTTATCTACCATAATAACTGATTCTTTAATATTTTGTAGGAAATGTTTTTTTAAATAATGCTCCGGACTTAAAACATGAATCCATTCAGGAATATTGACCTCTATATCCAATACTGGAAATTCATACAAAGCTTCTTTTAAAATATTATATATTTCTTTTTCGTTCATTGTTTCTACACTAATGGGCATAACTGGAACATCATAAGTTTCTTTTAATTCTCTAGCTAATGAAACTGTTTCAGTGTTAGTTGGATGAATGGTATTTAAAATAACTATAAATGGTTTGTTCATGTTTTTTAATTCAGTAATAACTTTTTCTTCGGCCTCAATATAATCACTTCTTTTTAATTCTCCAAATGATCCATCTGAAGTAACTACAATACCAATGGTTGAATGATCTTTTATAACTTTCTCAGTTCCAATTTCGGCAGCTTCTACAAAAGGTATTTCATCATCAAACCATGGAGTTTTAACAAGTCTAGGGTTTCCCATATCATCTTCATAACCGGTTGCATTAGGAATAACATACCCAACACAATCAATAAGCCTAATATTGGTTGTAAATTCTTCTATTTGAATGGTGGCGCCATTGCTAGGAACAAATTTAGGTTCCATAGTCATAATACCCTTTCCTTGAGCACTTTGAGGTATCTCATCTAAACAACGTTTTTTTTCATATTCATCGCTAATGTTTGGAACAACCAAATTTTCAATAAATCTTTTTATAAAGGTAGATTTCCCAGTTCTAACCGCTCCTACAACTCCCAAATAGATTTCACCATTACCTCTTTTAGCAATTGATGCTATTATCTCGTTTTTATCCATAACAATAATCTCCTTTCTTTTATTAATATTTATGCACATAAAATAAAGATATGAATATGATATTATTATTTTTATCAAAGTATTTATAAAGCGTTAAAAAAATAAAAAGTTATTACAACTTTTTATTTAAAACATCTTATCAACACTTTTAGGAACTTTATCGTCTAAAATAGTATTAACTATTTTGTCTTCCTTATCTTTTGATACTTCTTTATTGGTAATTTTACTTAACTTTTGAATTACCTCTCTCAAAGTAGTTTCATCTTTGAGATTACCTTCATTTATTTTTTTAGCTAAAGAGATAATTGTATCTTTATCAACTTTTGTTTTTTTCTCAACTTTTTTAAAAAAGTCACTATTAAATTCCAAAATAAAACCTCCTATCACATTATATGAAAGAGGTTTAGGTTTGTTATTCATTTTTATTTTTAAATTGTAAAATAATTGGTGTTCCCGTTAAATCAATGTTTTCTCTTAATTTGTTTTCTAAGTAACGTTCATAGCTAAAATGAACCAGACCTTTATCATTAACACTAAAAGTAAATTTAGGAGGTCTTGTCCCCGTCTGACTAACAAAAAATATCTTTAGTCTTCTCTGCTTATAAGATGGTGGAATATGAAGGTTTGTTGCTTCAGTAATGATTTTATTTAAATCACTAGTTTTTATTTCTTTAGTAGCATTTTCATAAGCACTAATTATTTCAGGCATTAAGGTGGCAACCCTTTTTTTAGTTAAAGCTGATAAAAAGACAACTTTAGCATAAGGAATAAACTGAAATTCGCTTTTTATTTTATCTTGCCATTCTTTTATTTCAATATTAGGATTTTTTATTGTATCCCATTTATTAACGGCAATAACTAAACATTTACCAGCTTCTAGGGCATAAGAAGCAATATGTTTATCATGTTCAATAATCCCTTCTTTAGCATCAATAACTAGAACACATACGTCAGAACGCTCAATACTTCTAAGGCTTCTAATAAAGCTATACTTTTCAATTTTTTCATCCATTTTACCTTTTTTACGCATCCCCGCCGTATCAATAGCAATATATTCAATACCATCATATTTAAATTTAGTATCTATTGAATCTCTGGTAGTAAAAGCCTCGCTACTAACAATAACTCTCTCTTCATTTAATAAAGCATTTATTAAACTGCTCTTACCGACATTGGGTCTTCCAATTATTGAAAACTTTAAAATATCACTTTCTTCTATTAAAGAAGGCTCCATATCTTTAGTAATACTATTTAATAAAGTATTAATACCCTTTTTATGAGATCCACTAAAAGACAAAACTTCTTCAAAACCAAGAGTATAAAAATTATATAAATTTAGTTCTTCCTTTTGATTGTCAATTTTATTGACTACAGCAATTACTCTTTTGCCACTTTTTTTAAGTAAGTCTCTTACCAAATAATCATCTTTAGAAAGTTCTTCTTTTCCATCCAAAACAAAGACTATAATATCTGACTCAGATATAGCAAGCATGGCTTGCATTTTAATATTATTATTAATATCTTCATTTTTATCTTCAATACCGCCTGTATCTATTAATAAAAATTTTTTATTTTGATAGATAACATCTCCATAAATACGATCCCTTGTAATACCTGGGGCATCATCAATGATGGCCTTTTTTTCCCCGACTAAAATGTTAAAGATAGTACTTTTACCAACATTAGGTTTACCTATTAAAGAAACAGTTTTCATAATATTCTCCTTTTAATCACAAATGTCTTCTTCTCCTGTATTAAAAATAAAAGAAGCGTATATGCGATGATTTTTTTTATAGATATATAAATTATTTGCTTTCATTGAAGTTTTTTTATCCCTAGGATCAATAACATCTCCAGCAGAATCTTCATCTAAATAACGTTCAGTTAATAGTGTTCCTACTGATACAGTAGTACAAATATTGTAACTCTGTCCTTTATGGGTACAACTAGTATTCATTTGTGCTTCGCTAAGATCCTGCCCATATAATTCAGCCGCTTTTTCAATTGTTTCTATCTTAGAACAATACATTTTTGTTCTTAAACGCTTTGAAACATAAATAACTGATACCGTAGCCATTGTTACCAAAAGCCCTAAAATAACTATTACTGCAAGTAATTCAACTAATGTAAATCCCTTTTTTTTCATCTTATCACCTATAGTAATTATAACTGATTCATTAAAACTAATCAATTATTTAAACAAAAAGCTTTTTTATTTTACCAAAATAAAAAATAATGTCAATTAATTGACATTATTTCATTTATTTTTTCGTTTTCAACATATGTTATTTTAACTTTATTGCTCTTTTTCAAAAATGGTAATAAATATTCGTTTGTTTTGATATTTACTCGGTATTTGTTGTTAGAGGTGTCAGTTAAATAATAGTAAGTAGTATTATCTATTATTACGCTTACTATTGAATCAATTTCAATATCTAATTCTTTTTCATCTCCAGCAACAATAATATCTACTTGATTAAGATAATTTTCAGCAGCTTTTTTAATTCCTTTAGCGGCATCGGTAACAACCACCTTTTGATAGTCAACTACATCAACAAAGGCATACATCTTAACTAGCCCAGCATTATCTTTTAAACTCATTAAATAGGTCGGCCTATTATTTAAATTAATTAATAATGGAAATGATGATTCATAATCCATTTGTTGAACCTGTCCTTCAGCACTACCCATAGCACTATATTCTTCGGCTCCAGGAACTGCATAATATTTAGTTTCTTTAGTACGCATATTGGTTAAAATAAAGCCGATATTAGATTCATCACTACTAGCACTAGTTATACCGGTATATAGGTAAACATCATCATTCATAACTGTATAATTATAACCATCAGTAGTAGCTACAACATTTTTTTGACCAAATATAGAGTTCCAATATCCTTTACGATAATTTCCCCAATCATCTACTTGTTCAATGATTAAATCAGCACTATAAACGTGATCTACCCAAGTAGGCACATCTTTAACATCATAATAATTAGAATCTCCAGTTACTGGATTTAAAATTATTATACCTTTAACATCTTTCTTTAGGCCTACCCCACTAAATTTTAAACAAGGAACTATCCAATAAGGGTTACCTTCATTATCAATTTCAAATGATTCTTCACCAAAAACTTTAGTTGGATAATTAAATCTAAGTTTACGAAGTAAGTTCTCTCCAAATAAAGCCGAAGGCATATATTTCATTCCATTATTTAGTTTTATTAAATTAGATTCCCCAGTTACACTATTTACTGTAATATATCCTTTAACTCCATCACTACGATTAGTAAAATATTTAATTATGCCATTATATTCTAAAGGGGTAACTCTGACAATATCACTATTATAATTAATTTGGGTATACAAATCCGAAACATAGAATTGGCTTACTAATTCTGGCATTTGCCCCATAACTCTATCTCCTAATTTTTGGCTAGAATCTTTATCTAATAAAGGAATTTGATTAAAATCAACCTCTTTAACATCAGTAATAAAGTCATTATCTTCTAGTACATTTACTCTCTTACTATAACTATCAGCATTAAATAAAGGAGAAACTATAATATTAATTAATATTATGCCAATAAATATACCGCCTATAATAAAAATAGGCCATTTATTTATTTTGGGTTCTTTAATTGCAATATGTTTGATTGAACCAACACTCATAATAACACTAATTGTTTTGTAAACAATAAAGATAAATAAAAGGAAAGTCCAAAAACTTGAACTTTGAACATTCAAAGGAGGCAAAGTCACATAATAGAAGAAAGCTCCAATTAATAGGGTCAATCCTATTTTAATTATTAATTTTTTATTCATTTTAATCACCTACAACCATTATAGCATAAAAAAAGGAATTTATGAATTCCTATAAACTTCCATTAATAATATTATAAACCATTTCTTTGCCTTTTTTGCTTATTGATGAGAAGAATACTATTTTATCTTCTTCTTTTACTTGCATAGTTTCAGCAATTATTTTATCTTGTTTTAAACG
>CAZTRF010000036.1:0-9413 GCA_964616495.1 uncultured Muribaculaceae bacterium | reverse complement strand
TATGTGAACAATTAGAAGACCCTAAAAGTACTAAAGGAATGGTTAAAAGAGATGTTGTTTCAGTAGTTAGTAAAGGGACAATTGTTGATTTAGATTTCTTGAAAGAATATGATCATAATTATATTGGAAGCTTACTTGATTTTAACTATACTTATGTTCTTACATATGCTGACATTTCAACTGGTAATCTATATTCAATGATGATTCCCCACATTGAAGAGAAACTAGTTAATGAAATTATTAATTTAGGAATTAAAGAGTTAATAGTATCAGATACAAGTAATATTAATTTAATAAACACATTAAAAGAAAGATATGGTATTAATATTAGTATTTCTACTGAATATTTAGAAAATGATTATAAAAACCTTTATAAAGAAATTACTGATCTAAAATTAATTACCGGCTTAAAACATTTGTTTTATTATTTGGTTAAATCATTATTAAAGGATTTAACCCATATGAATAATTGCAAAATAATTAATCGTAGCGATTATTTAGAATTAGATGTTCATACAGTTAGGAACTTAGAATTAATAGAAACTATTAGACAAAAAGAAAGAGCTAATTCTCTAATATGGCTTATTGATAAAACTAAAACAGCCATGGGGGGAAGATTGCTTAAAGATTGGCTATTAAACCCATTAAAAGATTTAAAAATTTTAAATGATCGATATGATAAGATTGAAAAACTAAATAGTGAGTTTTTAATAAAAGAAAATCTAAGAAAGGGCTTAGATGAAGTATATGATATTGAAAGACTAGGAGCTAAAGTAGTTTGTGGCTCTTTAAATGCCCGTGACTTATTACAAATAAAAAATTCATTACAGGTTTTACCAAATATAAATTCACTATTAAAAGAATTAAATTTTAAATATAATTTAAAAGAAGAAAAAGAATTATGTAATTTAATTGATCAATCAATAGTTGATAATCCTCCAATAGGTTTAAAAGATGGAGGAATGATTAAAAAAGGCTATAATGAAGAACTAGATGAATTAAGAACTATTCGAAGTGGTGGTAAAGAATTTATTAGTAGTTTAGAAGAAAGTGCTCGAAAGGAAACAGGCATTAAAAATTTAAAGGTTGGTTATAATAAGGTTTTTGGCTACTTTATTGAAATAAGCAAAGGTCAAATTAAAAATGTTGATCCTAGTTTAGGGTGGGAAAGAAGACAAACTTTAACTGATAAAGAACGTTATACTAGTCCTTTGCTTAAAGAAAAAGAATCAATTATTTTAAATGCTGAAGAAAAAATAATTAATAAGGAATATGAATTATTTTTAGAATTAAAAGAAAAAGTAAAATCTAAAATAGGCGATTTAAAACAAATTGCCAGTATTATAAGCGAAATAGATGCTTTGTGTAGTTTATCAGTAACAAGTGAAGATTATAATTTTGTAAGGCCTGTTCTTACTGATGAAAGGGTTATAGATGTAGTGGATGGTAGACATCCAGTAGTGGAAAGACTTAGTATTCATGAATATGTTCCTAATGATATTAAAATGGATGAAAGTATTAATACCTTATTAATTACTGGTCCCAATATGAGTGGTAAAAGCACCTATATGCGAGAATTAGCTATTATTGTGATATTAGCTCAAATGGGTTCTTTTGTACCGGCTACCAAAGCTAAATTACCAATATTTGATAAAATATTTACTCGTATTGGAGCTAGTGATGATTTAGTAAGTGGAGAATCAACATTTATGGTAGAAATGAAAGAAGCGGAAAATGCTATTAATAGTGCTACCAAAGATAGTTTAATCTTATTTGATGAATTAGGAAGAGGAACAGCTACTTATGATGGAATGAGTTTAGCCGAAGCGATATTAGAATATATTAATACAAAAGTTAAATGTAAAACATTATTTTCTACCCATTATCATGAATTAACTAGTATGGAAGAAAAGTATTCCAATATTAAAAACATTCATGTATCGGCCTATGAAGAAGATGGAAACTTAATATTTTTGCATAAAATAAAAGATGGAGCTGTTGATAAAAGTTATGGTATTCATGTAGCTAAATTAGCTAATTTACCAGAGGAGGTTATTAATCGAGCTAATGAAATACTTTCTTATTACGAAAATCAAAATAAAAGCAAAAATAGTCTTGCTGGAGAACAATTATTATTTAATTTGATAGAAGAAAAACCAAATAAAATAAAAGAAAGACTAGATGAAATAGACCCGTTAAAAATAACCCCTCTAGAAGCTATAAATATTCTATATGAATTAAAACAATTAAAATAAAAGGCTTATTAGATATAAGCCTTTTATTTATCCCAAATTTTAATTTGATTATTATAATCTTCCTCAGTTATTTTTACTAAAACACTTCCATGAATATCTTCAATATATATTTTATTATTAATTACTTTATATTTATATTCGCTATATATGTTATTTTCATTAATTTCTTTTTGAGAATATATAATTTTATTATCTTTTAAAAGGTAATTCCATTCGCTTTGAATAAAATTATCTGAGTAAGATGAAGTTAATATTTTAGTTCCAATATATAATAATTTGTTGGTAGGAGTATCGTCATAATATATTTGATAATATCCTTTTAAATCTTTTTTAATTTCTAATTCATCTATTTTTAAACTTTCAACCTTATCACAGTAGGTTTTATCATAATATACATTCATGGTATCAGGTGGTTCTAATTTTGCTTGCCATATCATATAATTATTAAAAATATCTTTTTTAAAATAAACATTATATTTATTAAAAAAGTAAGTGTCTTCGGTATCTAATTCTAAAGTATTATTTTTATAACTTAAATTAATAGTATCACAATTGATCGTATCATCATTAACTTTTTTGCAATATACCATACTATTATCCTTAATTTTTATTGTTTCATTTCGAATGTTTTTTTCATTTGTTCCTTCGCCTGTTTGAACGTCATCATTTAAAATAATGGTTTTGGCATAAATATAGCAACCTTTAAAATTAATGCTATTTTGACTAGTTAATTTTGGCTCTAAATCGGTTTCAGTGTTATTATTGCAGCCGCAAAGCATTAATAATATGCCTAATAATAAATATACATTTTTATTCATAGTTTCTCCTTATTTGCAACATGATTTTGGCCCTGTGCTTGTACTTGACTCTTTACAACAAGCGCCATGAGATATAAACATTCCCGATCCACAGGGAGGATCGCATGAAGCTGTTGAGGTTGGAGTATAGCATTTGCAGCCATCGCATTTTTTTCCACTACCGCAATCGCTATTATTGGAGCATGCGCATGTGCTATAACAATCGCAGCCATTACATTTTTCATTATTACCACACTGACTATTACTACTACATGAACAAGGTGGATCATAATAACATTCACAACCATCACAAGAATAATTTTTAGAGCAATCACTATTCGATGAACAACCACAGGCTTTTTTAACAACAATTGAAAGTTCATTAGTGCTTTTTAAATTATTATTACCAGTTATATTACAAACTAAATTGTGAGTCCCAATTGCTAATATATTTGTATTATCAATAACGTTTCCATTATAGGTACAATTTGATGTACCACCACTTAAACCATAGGTAGTGTTAATACTAATAGGATTATTGACTTTTTCGGTCACAGTAGTAGGAGTTATTGAATTAATTGAAGGAGTAATACTATCCTTTTTAAATGTTATTTGGCAATTAGGTGCTTCACGACCTAAACTATTTTTAACATATCCATAGTAAGTAATATTAGCAGTATTGATAGTATGATTAACTGTTGATAATCCGTTATAATCTATAGTACTACTTGTTGATAAACCATAACTAGTTATATCTAATCCATTAGCTCCACTGGAATATTTTAAAGTTAAAATAACATCTGTATTATACCATTTACCATATTTTGTTCCTTCAACTTCAATTTCACAAGTAGGGTATGGAGCTAAAAAAACATGATAATTTCTAGTTCCGGTCATTGTTTTTCCATTTTCAGTCCAAGTATAACTTATTTTATGAATGCCAATTTCAGAATCACTAAAACTAAAAGTTTCGGGATTTGTAACCACATTTCCATTATAATAAACGGTAGGAGAAATATCTTTTATGACTTGATTATCTGTTCCAAACAATTTTAATCCGCTTCTTAGATTAGTTGGTACAGTACTATAAACACTAACATTTTTAGGATTACTTCCAATATAATTGTTTAAATTACTAGGATATTCTACTTCTAATCCTTCATTAGCATTTAATTCAATTTTAATAGTTTGATAACTAATATCTTCTTTATCAGTTATTTTTTGATTATCTCTTTCATCAACAATAAAATTTTCATCTATTAGGCCTTTATCTAATATTTCTTTAAGTTCCAAATAAATTTGTCCGGATTCTTGATATATAATATTATTTAAACCACTGTTTTGATTAAGATAAACCATAGCTGAACTTTTTACTCTTTCAACTAATTCATTCCAAGCTTTTTCTTTTGATTTAGATTGAATTTTATTAATCCCCAATACTAAAACAACACTAACTATGGTTAAAATAGCAATAGTGCTAATTATTTCTATTAATGTAAATCCTTTTTTTTTCATATTTACTCCTATTATTCTATTACAATAATAATATTAATTTTAAAAATAATCAATAAATATAATCTAAAAAAGTAAAAAAAATAAGTACTTGTTATTTATTTTTTTGCTTTTCATGGTATAATGATGAAGGTGAATTTGTTATGGCAAGTAAAAGAAGCGAACTTAGAGAAAAATGTATGGTTATTTTATATCAAATAGAAATTATGAAGAAGAACAATATTAATTATGATATAGATTCTCTTATGGAAGATAATGTTATGATTGAAAGTGAATTTGTTAAGGAAATAGTATATGGAGTAACTACTCATGATGAAGAAATAGTTGACATAGCTAATGAATATTTAATAAATTGGGATATTAGTAGATTAGATGCTACTGGAAGAGCCATTTTAAAGATGGGGATATATGAGCTTTTATATACTGATACTCCTCAAATAGTAGCAATAAATGAAGCTATTAATTTGGCTAAACAATATAGCGATAATGATGTTAGAAAGATGATTAACGGGGTTTTAGATAAAGTGATGAAAAAAAATGAAAGATAGTTATTTATCAGTTACAGAATTGAATGGATATGTTAAAAAAAGTATTGAAGGAGATGCTTTTTTTCACCATATTTTATTAAAAGGAGAAATATCTAATTATAAACATCATACTAGTGGTCATTTATATTTTTCATTAAAGGATTCCGGAAGTAAAATAAATGCGGTAATGTTTGAATTTAATCGACTAAGAGGCCTTAATTTTGAACCTAAAGATGGAATGAATGTTTTAGTTGAAGGAAAGTTAGGAGTCTATGCTCCTAATGGAGGATATCAAATATATATTGAAAAAATGACTGAAGATGGAATTGGTAATTTATATGTTCAATTTGAGCAACTGAAAAAGAAGTTAGAGATGGAGGGATTATTTAGTGATTCTCATAAAAAGGCCATTCCTAAATATCCTAAAAAAATAGGGATTATAACTGCCAGTACAGGAGCTGCCATTAAAGATATTTTAAGTACTATTAAAAGAAGATATCCTGTATGTGAAACTATTTTGTTTCCTAGTTTGGTTCAGGGAGAAGGGGCTAAGGAAAACTTAGTTAAACAATTGAAATTGGCTGATACTTATGATTTAGATACTATTATTTTTGGTAGAGGGGGAGGTTCTATTGAAGATTTATGGGCTTTTAATGAAGAAATAGTAGCTAGGGCAGTTTATGAGTGTAAGACTCCCATTATTAGTGGAGTAGGTCACGATGTTGATTATACTATTAGTGACTTTGTAGCCGATTTAAGAGCGCCAACTCCTACAGGAGCTGCCGAAATGGCTGTTCCTAATAAATTAGATATTAGTCTTTACTTGAAACAATTAGAAATAAGAGGAACCAAATCTATCAATAATAAAATAACTAATTATAGTAATAAATTAAATCAAATAAGAGGATCATATATTTTAAAAAATCCTTTATCACTATTCGAAGTTAAAATGCAAAAAATCTCTAATTATATTGATACTTTAAATAATAATATTAAGATTATTTTAAAGGGTTATGAATATAATTATGGGCTTATTATAAATAAGCTTCAATTATTGAATCCATTAAATATATTAGAAAAGGGATATAGTGTTGTTAGTAAGGAAAAGAAAATTATTAAAACTACTGATGATTTAAGTGTGGGAGATAAGATAATTATAAAACTTTATAAAGGAAAGTTTAAAGCAAGCGTTGAAGAAATTAATGAAAGGAATGGTAAATAATGGCAACTTCTAAAAAGAATTTTGAAGATAAATTTAATGAACTGGAAATTATTGTTAAGAATTTAGAAAGTGGGGAAGTCTCTCTAGATGACTCAATTAAAAAATATACTGAAGCTATGGCTTTGGCAAAAGAATGTAGTGATGAATTAAATAAGGCTTCTGAGAAAGTAAATAAAATATTAACAGAATCTGGTAATTTAGAAGATTTTAACATTGAAGATTAAAAAGAAATAATTGGAAGTTATTTCTTTTTTATTTGGGAAATAATAATAAGGGTGATGTAATGTATAAAAAGATTATTATTTTATTACTTTTAATATTATGGCCATTTAATGTTTTGGGATACTCAAATTATGTTATTCCAGGTGGTGAAAATATTGGCATTGAAATATATAGTGATGGAATAACTATTATAGGTTTTTATAAAGTAGAAGGAAAATATAATAAAGGGGAACCAGAACTTAAGGTAGGAGATAAGATATTAAAGGTAAACGATAAGAAAACTAGTACAATAAATGAATTAATTGATGAAATTGATTTAAACCTTAAAGAAGAGGTCGTTTTAACCATTAAAAGAGGAAACGAAGAAAAAAGCATCTTGTTTCCCATAATTAAAATAAATGATATTTATAAAACTGGTCTTTATGTTAAAGATAGTTTAACCGGTATTGGGGCCCTTACTTATATAGATCCTAATACATTAAGATATGGAGCGTTAGGCCATGAAATAATAGAAAAAACTACGAATGAAAGAGTTGAAGTTAAAATGGGAACTATTTTTAAAAGTGATATTACTAGTATTGATCGTAGTACTAATGGTAATCCTGGTGGTAAAAATGCCAAGTTTTTTTACAATAAACAATATGGAAATATTGTAAGAAATACTGATAAAGGAATTTATGGGACTTATGAAGCCATTCTACCAGATAAAGAATTAATGGCGGTGGGAGATGAGGTTAGTTTAGGAAAGGCAATGATACAAACGGTTTTAGATGGCAATAAAATAACTCAATATGCTATCAACATTACTAAAATAAATACTAATCATGAAACTAAAAATATTGTTTTTGAGGTTGTAGATGAAGAATTACTTCAAAAAACGGGAGGCATAGTTCAAGGAATGAGTGGAAGCCCTATTATTCAAGAAAATAAAATTGTGGGGGCGGTTACTCATGTGGTAGTAGATAATGTTAGTAAAGGTTATGGAATATTTATTACAAGTATGTTAGAAGAAGGAGACAAATAAAAAAAGAAGTCTCCTTCTTTTAATTATATTAAATAAATTACTAAACTGGCTATCAATCCCAGAATCATAACAATGAGTAATACCCATGTGGCTATTTTCATACCTTTCTTGCTCATAATATCACCTCGATAAAAATAATTTATCATATTTTTTTGAGGTTGTAAATATATTTAAAATGGGTGAAATAATGAATCAGGTTAGGACAAGCATTAAAGAACACAAATATATCTATTTATTACTTAGTCTAATTCTTTTAATTGGTATTATTGTAGGAATAATTTATTATTTTAAACAGTCTTCTTCAACAATTAATATTTTAAATACGGAGATTTCTAATTACAAAAACATTTTAGAAAATATAAAAACTACCAATATTTTGTTTCATTTAGGAATTATTATTATAATAACTCTTTTAAGTTTTACTATAATAGGATATCCTTTTATTTTATTTTATTTATTTTATGAGGGAATGGCTGTTGGTTTTTTAGTAACTTCTTTTATAAAAGTTTATTCATTAGGGGGCTTTATATATAGTTTAATATTTATCGTAATATCTAAATTTATTTATTTAATCATAATTATTTATTTAGCTAATAACTCTTTTAATTTAACTAAGAAAGTATTTGGAATTATAACCAATAAGAATAAAGAGGCAATTAATAATACTTTAAAATTAAACTTTTTTCGATTAATTATAGCAATAACCATAACCATTATTAATGATTTATTAATTTATTATTTAGGATTAAAGATATTAAAGTTATTTATTTTTTTATTATAAACTGGTATAATTACAATGAGGTTATAATATGAAAGAAAAAGTTGTTATTGGGTTAAGCGGTGGAGTAGATAGTGCTGTAGCGGCTTATATTCTTAAAAAACAGGGCTATGATGTTATAGGACTTTTTATGCGTAACTGGGATTCTTCGATTAATAATGATTATTTAGGAAATCCTAATTTGAAGAATAATATTTGTCCTCAAGAAGAAGATTATAATGATGCTCTTAATGTATGCAATAAATTAAATATTCCTTTACATAGAATTGATTTCGTAAAAGAATATTGGGATTATGTGTTTACATATTTTTTAGATGAATTAAAATTAGGAAGAACACCGAATCCAGACGTAATGTGCAATAAATATATTAAATTTGATTTGTTTATAAAAGAGGCAAAAAAACTAGATGCAGATTATATTGCAACTGGCCATTATGCTAGAATAAAAGATGGTAAATTATTAAGAGGAGTAGATAGTAACAAAGATCAAACGTATTTTCTATCACAATTAACTAGTGATCAGTTAAAAAATGTATTATTTCCAGTAGGCGATAAAGACAAAAAAGAAGTAAGAGAAATAGCAAGGGAATTGGATTTATCAACAGCAACAAAAAAGGACTCTACAGGAATATGTTTTATTGGGGAAAGAAATTTTAAAGAATTTTTAAAGAATTATTTGCCAAATATAGAAGGTAATATTGTTAATATAAATACAAATAAAATATTAAGAAAGCATATTGGACTTATGTATTATACAATTGGACAGAGAAGGGGACTTGATGTAGGAGGAACAACTAATAAATTATTTGTTGTAGGTAAAGACTTAAATAAAAACATTTTGTATGTATGTGAAGGAGAGAACAATGAATATTTATATTCTAATAGTTGTATAATAGATCAGGTTAATTTTAATACTGATGTAAGACCAATAAATTGTACTGCAAAATTTAGATATAGACAAAATGATTATCCAGTAAAATTAGAATACTTAGATAATGGAGATATAAAAGTAATATATGACAATGTAAAAGCGGTTACTCCTGGTCAAGCATGTGTGTTTTATGATAACGAAGTAT
>CAZTRF010000035.1:0-9897 GCA_964616495.1 uncultured Muribaculaceae bacterium | reverse complement strand
AAGAATTTGAAAGATTAAAATACAATGAATTTTATCAAAACAAAATAGAGTGGAATGCAACTAGAATATTATCAAAAGTGAATTATATTATTCATACAGATGCAGTAAAAGAGTATATCGTTCCAGCTTTAACTGAAAAGCAAAAAAATTATATATATTCTGATGAAGCTGATATTTTAAATGTTGCATTATTTGGAATGACAGCAAAGGAATGGAAAATAAAAAATCCGATTCTTGCCAAACATGGAAATATAAGAGATTATACAGATATTCTTCATTTAATAGTATTAAACAATTTACAAAATACTTCGTCAGAAATGGTTAAAAATGGATTATCTCAGCAAGAAAGATTAGTAAAACTAAATGCATCAGCTAAAAAACAATTAGAAATTTTAAAAAATAATAAAAATATAAAAGAACTGGAAATGTTAGAAAAAACAGTAAATGAAAAAGAATTAATTTCTAATAAGTAAATTAATAAAATAGATAAGTTTTTCGATAAGTTCTGTTAATTTTGCCTAGAGTTCTCAAAATGTCTAAACCTACGAGCCATGTGGTAGCGGTAAAAAATACAAAAACCGTTGTGGAAAGTAGTTTAAAGCCCATATTTACAGGCTTTTTTCATTCTGAAAATTATAAACTTTTTGTTGGATACGTTATTAGATCTGTTTTGAAAGATTATCTAAAATGGATCTAAATAAAGTTAAAATATCAATTGATAAGTTCGATATTTATAAAGACTTGTTAGAAAAATCACCGGTGTCTAATAGATAGTGGTCATTTTTGCTTTATATAAAAAAATCTAAACAAACTATGTTATAATATTTATTAAAGGTGGTAATATGAATAACATAAAGATTCGTAGGTATATAGAAGGCGATGAAACGGCAATATGCAATGTAGTAAAAAAAGATATGCTTTCAGAAAACCTTAAAGATTATTCTAAGGAAGATATCAATCATTTAATTGAAAGCCACAATGAAGAATTGATAAGAAAAAGAGCTAATAGATTTCATGTGTATGTTTTGACTTGTGATGAAAAAATAATTGGTGTTGGAATGGTAGGACCATATTGGGATAGTATGACTGAAACTTCTTTTTTTACAATTTTTATAGATCCTGAATATAAAGGTCAGGGCTTAGGAAGAAAAATAATTGAAACACTAGAGGAAGACGAATATTATAAAAGGGCCGATAGGGTAGAAATACCTGCTAGCATTACAGCAGTTGAATTTTATAAACATTTTGGATATGGATTTAAAGCATTAGGCAATATTGTTGATGATGAGGGAATATATAGAATGGAAAAATATCCAAAGTTAAGTAATAATAATGTTGACGAAAATCAATATAATATGAGGCCTTATATTAATAACGAATATCATAATTATAAAGAATTTATTTATAAAATAAAAAAAGAAGCATATAAAAAATATGTTGAGGAGTGTTGGGGATTTTGGAATGAAAATGACCAACAAAAATATTTTGAAGATTTTATGAGTAAAGCGATTGGAGATATATGGATAATCCAACTAAATGGGAAAGATATAGGTTTCTACAATGGATTTATGCTTGATGATAAAAACTATGAAATAGGAAATATTTGTATAATTCCGGAATATCAAGGCAGAGGAATAGGAACCCAAGTATTAACGGATATAATGGAATTACACAAAGATCAAGAGCTACATCTTCAATACTTTAAGCAAAATCCAGTTGGAGCTTTGTATAAAAGATTAGGATTTATACCAAGTGGTGAAACAGAATTTCATTATCAAATGATACGATCAATTTCAAAAAACATAAAAAAACAAGTTTAATAAATAGCAATAAAGAAAAAAGTCGTTATTTAAAAAGGAGAAATAAAAATGGAATTGGTAGATATTTATAATCAAAGGCATGAAAGTTTAGGATACACCAAAGAGAGAAAAGAATTAAGCAATGGAGAATACAGACTATCTTGCTTTATTTGGGTAATAAATGATCAAAATGAAATACTTCTTCAACAAAGATTGGCCACAACTAAAAAAATGCCAAACATGTGGGGGACAACGGCTGGTGGGGCCCAAGAAGGAGATACAAGCTTAAGTGGAGCATTAAGGGAATTAAAAGAAGAGCTTGGAATAAAAGCTACAGAAGATGAGATGAGTTTTATAGGTTCGTATAAAAGAATTAATGACTTTGTAGAAGTTTGGTTATGTAAAAAAAATATTGATGTGGATGAATTGGTTTTAGATCCTGCGGAAGTACAAGATGCCAAATGGTTTAGTATTTCCGAGTTTGAAAATATGATAAATGATGGTAAAGGGATTAATTCGGGATTCAATATATTTAAAATGTATTATTCTGAATTTTATAATAAACATTATGAATTGATAGAGGGAAAACCCACATTAGTTATAAACAAATAGAAATTGCTTAAGAAGTAAGGGGTAAAAATGATTGAGGAATATAGTGATAAATATTTAGAAGACATAAAAGATTTATTGATTGAATTAGAAGAATACATCATTTCTATTGATAAAGACCATTTGGATAGGATTCATCCGGAATATAGAGATAAGATGGTAAAATTTGATTTAAAAGAAGTTGAAGACTATGATGGTAGGTGTTATTTATATATAGAAAATGATAAAGCAATAGGTCTAATTATGGGAACTATTCCTCCTTATAGCGAGTATGACTATTTGGATTATAAATGCCCTAAAAGGGGAAAAATTACAGAGTTAATTGTAACAAAAAAAATTAGAAGTAAAGGTATAGGCCAGAAACTCATTGACAAAATGGAAGAACATTTTAAATCTGAAAAATGTGAATACGTAATAGTAGATGTATTTGCATATAATGAAAATGGCCAGAAATTTTATAATAAAAAAGAATACCATCCAAGAATGGAAACAATGATTAAAAAGCTATAAGACAATTTTATTTAAATTTTGTCTTTTTATTTTGTGATAACAATTGTCAAATATTATTATTAGGATAATAAACTATGATATAATTAAAAAGGAAGTGATATTATGAATAAACCCTATAATTTAGTTAAAGGAGATAAGGTTGCAATAGTAAGCTTATCAAGAGGATTACTGGGCATGCCATTTTGTAAACACGAATTAGATTTAGGCATAAAAAGGCTAAAAGAATATGGCTTAGAGCCAGTAATGATGGATAATACATTAAAAGATATGGATTACTTGGCTATTCATCCTGAAGCTAGAGCATCAGATTTAAAAGAGGCATTTTCTGATAAATCAATAAAAGGAATAATATGTGCTATTGGTGGGAATGACACCTATCGTTTAATCCCTTATTTAATGGACGATGAAAAATTTAAAGAATCTGTTAAAAACAATCCTAAAATATTTATAGGATTTTCCGACAGTACCATTAATCACTTGGTATTAAATAAACTCGGATTAAGAACTTTTTATGGCCCCTGTTTTATGGCAGATATTGCTGAATTAGATAAACAAATGTTACCTTATACTAAAAAATACTTTGATAAATTATTTTTAAACGAAGAATGTTTTGAAATTAAATCAAGTGATATTTGGTATAGTGATCGAGAACAATATTCTTCAGATCAATTAGGTGTACCTAGAAAAAGCCATCAAGAAATTCATGGATATGAGGTTCTTAATGGTAAAGGGAAAATAACTGGTAAACTATATGGCGGGTGTATAGAAAGTCTTTATAACACTATGGTTAATAAAAGACATAATGATGAAGTTAATATTATTGAAAAATATAAAATACTGCCTCCTTTAAAAGAGTGGCAAGATAAAATATTGTTCTTAGAAACAAGTGAGGAAAAACCGACTCCTAAAGAAATCGAAAAAATGTTACTGGAATTTAAAAATAGAGGTATTTTGGATTCTGTAAAAGGCATTATAATTGGTAAACCTATTGACGAAAAATACTATGAAGAATATAAAGAAATTTATAAAAAAGTTTTTTTAAACCTTAAGACACCAGTCTTATATAATGTTAATTTTGGTCATTCGGTTCCAAGATGTCTTTTACCGTATGGAGCTGAAGCAACGGTTAATTATGATCAGAAAACAATTACTATTAACGAACCAATTTTAGAAAAAAGAGAGGAAAATTAATAATGGATATAAAAGACTTGGAAGACAGATTAGCTGTTTTAGGGAGGTCACTTTGACGTTGGGGATAAGAAAGAAAAACTTGCTAACTTAGAAAAAGAAGTGAATGACCCTGATTTTTGGGAGAAAGAAAATTCCAACGAAATTTTAACTACTGTATCTTTTTTAAAAAAAGAATTAAGTGACTATGAAAAAATAAATTTAAATATTAAAGAATTAAAATCTTTAGTTGAGTTAAATGATTTTAGTTTAGAAGCGGAAATAAATAAAGAAATAGAATTAGTTTCTACTGATTTAGAGGAATTAGAAAACAAGACCTTATTATCTGGGCCTTATGATAACCTTAATTGCTATTTGGAAATTCATCCAGGAGCAGGGGGAACTGAATCTTGTGACTGGGCCGATATGCTAAAAAGAATGTATATAAGATTTTGCGAACGAAATAATTATAAATACGAAATTGTTAATGAGCAAAAAGGTGAAGAAGCAGGATTAAAAAGCCTAACTATGATTATTAAAGGTGAATTTGCTTATGGATATTTTAAAAGCGAAAAAGGAGTTCATCGTTTAGTAAGAATATCTCCCTTTGATTCAAATAAAAGAAGACATACTTCTTTTGCATCAGTATCTATTACTCCTGAATTTAATAAAATTGAGAATGTTACTATTGATGAAAAAGATTTAAAAATAGATGTATATCATAGTAGTGGAGCCGGAGGACAAAGTGTTAATACTAGTGATTCGGCGGTAAGAATCACTCATCTGCCTTCTAAAATAGTAGTAGCTTGTCAAACGGAAAGAAGTCAACTTAAAAATAAAGAAAAAGCTATGAATATGTTAAAAAACAAATTATTTGAATTGGAATTAGAAAAACAAAATAAATCATTAAAAGAAATAAAAGGACATGAAGACAGCATTAATTTTGGAAGCCAAATAAGAAATTATGTATTGGAGCCTTATACTTTAGTTAAAGACTCTCGAACTAATTATGAAACCTCAAATGCAGCGAAAGTTTTAGATGGCGATATTATAGAATTTATGTTAGAATATTTAAAAAGATAAAAGAGGATAAGTATGAAAAATACAACTATAAAAAAATATCTTAGTTTTATTATAGGAACTTTTATAGTGGCCTTTAGTTTTAATTTATTTTTTTTACCAAACAACTTAGCCGCCTTTGGAATTAGTGGCTTATCTATAATTTTCAATCACTTATTAGGAATAGATCCCCCATTATTTGTTATTGTGGGAGATGTTTTTTTGCTAGTTATAAGTTTTATTTTCTTGGGAAAAGAATATACACGAAACACCATTTTAGGATCACTTTTATTCCCAATAATGATAAAACTGACAAGCTTCGCCCCATTAGTTATTAATATTACTTCCGCCAATAAATTGGCTATTGCTTTAGTAGGCGCTTCTTTCGCTGGCATTGGAAGTGCTCTTATTTATAAAAATGGATTTGGTACTGGAGGGACAGATGTTACCAATCAAATTATTCATAGGTATGCTAAAATTTCTATGGGAAAAGCCATTGCTATTGGTGATGGAGTTGTAGTTTTGGCCTGTGGTTTTGTTTTTGGTATAGAAGCAATGGTCTATTCTTTAATTACTTTACTTGTCATGTCTAAGGTATGTAACAAAGTTATGATTGAAACTAGTTATCGAAAAACCTGTTATATAATTACTTGTAAAGAACAAGAAGTTAAAAATTTTTTATTAGAAAACATTAAGACGGATATTACTATTTTAAAAGCAACCGGGACTAAAAGCAAAGATCAAAAAATATTAATGACAGTCATAAATACCAATAAATATGATTATCTAAAAAACAAAATAAAAAATATTGATAAAGAATCTTTTATGGTAGTTACCGATGCATATGAAACTATTAATCAAAATGTTAAAATAAGACAAAATAAAACCACTTAAAGCGGTTTTATTTTTTTAATCTATTGATATTAGTTTTTTGCTTTCTTTCTTAGATGCCATAGGAATTGATACTTTTAAGATGCCATTTTCAAATTGGGCTTTTACGTCCTCTTCTTTGACTTCACCAAGATAGAAATTTCTTTGATATTTATTATAGGTTCTTTCCTTTCTGATATACTTCTTAGAATTGTCATTCTTTTCTTCATGATGTTCTGCACTAATAGTTAAATATCCATTCTCACATTCTACTTTCAAATCTTCTTTCTTGAATCCTGGTAAATCCATTTCCAAATGATATTTTCCATCCTTTTCATAGATATCACATTTCATGTTATCATTTAATGCAAAGTCTTTCCTTTCTAAAGGAAGAAAATCATCAAAAAAGTCATCAAATTCAAATCTCTTTGGTAATAAACTCATAATATCATCTCCTTTCATTTTAAATTATAGCACGGTTTTAGCACTTGTCAATAGTAGGTGCTAAAAATAAAATGTCAATATAAATAATAATTTGTTATAATATAATAGGAGGGATAATATGAGAAATGTTGGAACTGTTGTCCGAGGAATAAGGACACCAATCATAAAAGAAAATGATGATTTAGCAGCTATTGTAATCGATTCTTTAATGAAAGCAAAAGAAAGTGAAAAATTTAATTTTAATGATCGAGATGTTGTTGTAATTACTGAAGCAGTAGTGGGAATTAGTGAAGGAAATTATGTAACTGTTGATGATATAGCTACTGATGTTGTTAATAAGTTTCCTGATAAAGAGATGGGAATAGTATTTCCAATATTAAGCCGCAATCGTTTTTCAATGATTTTAAAAGGAATAGCTCGAGGAATGGATAAAATAACAATGCTTCTAAGTTTTCCTTCGGATGAAGTTGGAAATAATATAATGGATGAAGAAAAATTAATTAGTAGCAAATTTAATTTATGTAGTTTAATTACCGAAAAAGATTATGAAAATAATTTTGGCGACTTTATTCACCCTTTTACCGGTGTTAATATGGTTGATTTTTATAAAAATTTAGTAAATAGTGAAAACTGTAAAATAGAGTTTGTTTTTTCTAATAATTCTCTAGATATTTTAAAATATACCAAAAATGTTTTGACTTGTGATATTCATACTAGAATAAAAACTAAAGACTTGTTAAAAGGGGCCGGAGCCAATGTTTATGGATTGTTTGAAGTAATGAATGCTCCAATAAATAACAGCGGTTTTAATCCGAAATACGGCTTATTAGGAAGCAATAAGTCAACCGAAGAAAGATTAAAATTATTTCCTAAAAGTGGAGATGCTTTAGTAAAGAAAATCCAAGATAAATTAAAAAAATTAACTGGTAAAAATATAGAAGTTATGGTTTATGGTGATGGAGCATTCAAAGATCCGGTAGGTAAAATATGGGAATTGGCTGATCCAGTAGTAAGCCCTGCTTATACAGAAGGACTTGAAGGAACTCCTAATGAATTAAAGCTAAAGTATATATCTGATAATAAATTTGCCGATTTAAAAGGAGAAGAGTTAGCTAAGGCTATAAAAAAAGAAATAAAGAAAAAAGAAACCAATTTAGTAGGTCAAATGGCTAGTCAAGGAACAACCCCTAGAAGATTAACTGATTTAATTGGCTCATTATGTGATTTAACTAGTGGTAGTGGAGATAAAGGAACTCCAGTAGTATTCATTCAAGGTTATTTTGATAACTATGCTTCATAAGAGTTGATTTATTTAAAATATTTGATAGAATACTTTCTTGAGGAAGGTAAAATGAAAAAAGTACTACTATTTCTAAATACATTGTTAAAAAAAGAAGATACCGTTGTTATAGCTCTTTCCGGAGGGCCAGATTCAATGTGTCTTCTTTCTTTATTATTACAGATACCAGGTATTAAAATTGTTGCTGCTCATGTTAATCATAATATTAGAGAAGAAAGTAAAGAAGAAGCATTATTTGTTAAAAAATATTGTGAAGATAATAAGGTTATTTTTGAATCGATGATTATTGAGCAGAAAATTAATGATAATTTTGAAAATGTTGCTAGAAGTATTAGATATTCATTTTTTAATGAAATCCTTAAGAAATATCAAGCCCATTATTTGATGACTGCTCATCACGGGGATGATTTAATGGAAACCATTTTAATGAGAATGGTAAGAGGATCATCTTTAGAAGGGTATGCGGGATTTAAAAAAATAACTTATGAGGATGGCTATAAAATTGTAAGACCTCTTGTAGAGCTAACCAAATCAGAAATAGAATTGTATAATAAAGAAAATAATATTCCTTATGTTATTGATAAATCTAATTTTAAAGATGATTATACCCGCAATAGATATCGTAAATATGTTCTTCCTTTTTTAAAAAAGGAAGACAAAAAAGCAAATTTAAAGTTTTTAAAGTTTAGCAAAGAATTAAATGATTATAATAATTATGTGGAAAGTAAAATCTTTCCGGAATTTAAAAAAATATATCAAAATAGGATTTTGAATTTAAATAAATTTTTAGAATATGATTCTTTTACAAAAAGGCAACTAATTGAAATGATTTTAAAAACCCTATATCCAGACAATTTATTTTTAGTAAGTGATATTCATACTGAAAAAATATTACTATTAATAGAAAATAATAAAGCTAGTGGCAAACTATGTTTACCAGAAAAAAATAAGGTATTAAAAACCTATGATAAAGTTTACTTTTTAAAAAATGAAGCAGACTGTTCATACAATCTTTTATTATCTGATTTTAATAAGCTTCCAACCGGAACTATTAAAAAAATAAAAGAAAGCAATAAAAAAAGTAATTATGTCACTAGGCTTTTATCTGATGAATTAAAGTTACCACTTTATATTAGAACTAGGAAGCTGGGAGATAAAATTAGTGTTAAAAAATTAGATGGCCATAAAAAAATAAAAGGGATTTTTATTGATACTAAAATTAAAACAATTGAAAGAGAAGAATGGCCACTAGTATGTGATGCTGACAACAATGTTATTTGGGTTCCTGGCCTAAAAAAGTCAAAATTTGATAAAGAAATTAACGAAAAGTATGATATAATACTTGAGTACGTAAAAAAGGAGAGATAAAAATGAAAAAAATGAATTTTAAAAATTTATTTCCATACCTAATATTAATTATAATTATTGTAGGAACTTTAGTGTTTTTTAATATAGGTAAAGACAAAACTAATGAACTTAGTTATGATAGTTTGATTACTGAGATGAGTAAGGGAAATGTTAAAGAAATAACTGTTATTACTAAGAGCAAGTCTGGTGTTTATGAAATCACCGGAACTTTAAAAAGTTATGATGATGATGAAAGCTTTGAAGCAATACTACCCTTATCGGAACAAGTAATGGAAAGAATATTGTTATATGCTGATAATCAAGGGTTTGAAGTAAAAACTGATGTTAATCCTGAAAATAGTTCATGGGTATCAATATTAGTTAATGTTTTACCCATAGCTTTGTTATTGGTTGCTACTTTTTGGTTATTTTCTAAAGTATCCGGAGGAAATAATAAATCCATGGACTTCGGAAAAAGTAGAGCCCGCTTAAGCGATGGTGGCGGCAATGTTAAATTTAAAGATGTCGCTGGATTAAAGGAAGAAAAAGAAGAAGTATCTGAATTAATAGATTTTTTAAAAAATCCTAAAAAGTTTCAAAAACTAGGAGCTAGAATTCCTAAAGGAGTTTTGCTAGTGGGCCCTCCAGGAACTGGAAAAACATTGCTTGCAAGAGCTGTAGCAGGTGAAGCCAATGTTCCATTTTTCTATATTAGTGGATCTGATTTTGTAGAAATGTTTGTTGGTGTTGGTGCTAGTCGTGTTAGAGATATGTTTAAACAAGCAAAACAAA
>CAZTRF010000034.1:0-9971 GCA_964616495.1 uncultured Muribaculaceae bacterium | reverse complement strand
AGAACAAAAAATGAGGATATTTCCTCAATTTTTTATTTTACTCCGGCATCATTTAACCAAGATACAAATGTATCATAATCAGAATACCCTACCCAAACGTCAACAACTTTTCCGTTCTGAGTAATAGTTACCATAGGTGTATATCCATATAAGTATTTATAAGCTTCGTCACTTCCTGTTAATCCGTATCTTTTATTCAAATCATCTGTTTTGGCATTTATTAATTCAACCATTTTCTTATAATCATCTGATTCAGCATCAACTTTAGTTATATCAACATAATTCATTTCAAACTTTAAATTTGTTTGAGCTTTTTGCATTGTTGGTAAAAACTGAATGCAGTATCCACAACTACTACGGCCAAAATATGTTACTTTTAAATCTTTACTTTTAAGATTACTCATAAATTTTGTTTGGTCTATTGCTGTAAACATACTTACATCATATTCTTCTGTTTCTTCACCAGTTTGGTTAGTACTTCCACTTCCGTTTCCACCACTAAACATTATATAACATGTGTTAAGAGTTAAAATAACTAGTAAACATATTAATAAAATCTTTATTACTTTTAATTCTGACAAAAACTTTTTCTCCATTTTCTTCACTTCCTTTCAATAATTATATCACGGTAAAACAATTATGTACAAGCAAAAATATATAAAACTTTTAACATAAACAACTTAAAAATGTGATTTTTTAATATAAGTTTTTTGTAAAATTATTTTTACTAATTAATAGAATTATCAATTAACATTGTATTATTAATATTTGGTGGCATTCCTCCTTGATTATTTGGCATCGACACGTCTCCCTCCGGTTTCTCAAGTGGAGTATTTGTGGCATCAACACCAGACATATCTGATGGGGCTTCATTTGTATTAATTTGATTATCATTTGACAAATTATTTGTTTTAGCACAAATCATCTTTAAAAACATTAAACCACATATTAATACGACTAAAATGGTTTTTGTTTTTCTTTTCACTTATTATCTGCCTTTCATACTTATGTATTGTAAAACAGATATGTGAATAGTATGTGAAAATAACAACTTTTGATATTGTATTTATTATAAAATTTCTTTTTAAAGGCTTTTTTACATGTATTAAAAAATTTGTACGAAGTGTACAAATTAATTAACAAATGGTGGGCGATATAGGACTCGAACCTATGACCTTCTGCACGTCAAGCAGACACTCTAACCAACTGAGCTAATCGCCCATGTAATATTTAAAATAAATGGTGCCGCTTGACTGAATCGGACAGTCCTTTGGTGCTTACCACGCACCTGTTTTACCACTAAACTAAAGCGGCAGTTCCTAGATAAGTATAACATAAACTAAAGGTATTTCAAGATTAATTTTTACATTTAATTATATCAGTGGTATAATTATATATATAATTGAGGAGAAAATATGATGAAAAAAAAATATACTCTTAAAAAGAGTGTTAAAAAAGTTATTTTTATAAGCGCTGCTGTAATATTGCTATTTGTTATCATACTTTTTGCTACTAAACAAACTCGATATAAAAATTCTAACGAGTATAAATTGCTTCAGGTTGGATATAGTGAAAATGAAATAAAAGCCATTACTGATAAGTTAAGCGAAGAAAACATTGTTGACCTCATTAACAGCGAATATAATAAGAGTATTATCAATATTCTAAATTCCAAATATTATATTTCTAAAAATTATTCAAAATATTTAGGATATCGAAAAAATCATATTAATGATGAAATAAGTAAAACGATAGCTATTATAAATGTAAAAGCCAATAATAATTGGTATAACAATATTGTTAAAGCAAATATAGATAAAAACGAATTAATTTTAGTAAATAAGTTTTATGAGTTAACAGAAGATCCTCAAAATTTGAAAGCAATTCCTTTAACTTATGCTTATGATAATAATTTTTTAAGTGAATTGGCTTTAAAGAATTTTATTGAAATGTGTACTGTAGCTAAAAATGAAGGATTAAAATTAATTGCTTCTACTTCATATCGTTCTTATGAAAATCAAGAGAAAATATACAACAATTTATTAAACAGTAATAACCAAGCATATGCAGATAAGTTATCTGCTAGACCAGGCCATTCAGATCACCAAACTGGCTTAGCTGTTGATATTTCTGCTCCTAATGTTGCTTTAAATGAATTTGAAAATACTGCTGAATTCACCTGGCTAACAAATAACTCTTATAAATATGGATTTATCTTAAGATATCCTAAAGATAAAGCTGACATAACTGGGTTTGATTATGAAGCATGGCATTACAGATATGTTGGTTTAAAGGCAGCTCAAGCTATTTATAATGAAGATATTACTCTTGATGAATATTATGCTTTCTATGTAGAAAAATAAAAAAATTGATTGAATTCGATTTTTTTATTTTATTTTGTTTAAAATAATGTTACTATTTAATAGGAAGGTAGTGCATTATGAAAGTGGGTTTCAATAATAAAAAATATATAAAAATTCAAAGTGAAAATATTAAAAAAAGGATTAAATTATTTGATAATAAGCTTTATTTAGAATGTGGTGGAAAGTTATTTGATGATTATCATGCAACTAGGGTTTTACCAGGATTAAGTTTAGATTCTAAACTAAGCGTTTTGCAAGAATTTAAAAAGGATATTGAAGTCATTTTTTGTATCAGTGCTAAAGACATTGAAAGAAACAAAATAAGGGCTGAACATGGCATAACATATGATATGGAAGTTCTTCGATTAATGGATAATTTTAAAAATTTAGGAATTTCTATCAATTCAGTAGTTATTACCCTATTTGAAGGTCAACCCCATGCAATAAATTTTAAAAATAAATTAGAAAGTCATAATATAAAAACCTATATTCACACTTACACTAAAGGTTACCCAACTGATGTTGATGTAATAGTTAGCGATGAAGGTTATGGAGCAAATCCTTATATTGAAACTACTAAGCCATTGGTTGTAGTAACGGCTCCAGGTCCCGGAAGTGGAAAATTAGCTACTTGTTTGTCTCAGCTATATCACGAATACAAAAGAGGTATTAAAGCTGGATATGCTAAATTCGAAACTTTTCCAGTATGGAATTTACCATTGAAACATCCTATCAACATTGCATATGAAGCTGCAACAGCAGATTTAAAAGATGTTAATATGATTGACAGCTTTCACTTAGAAAAATATAATGAATTAACTGTAAATTACAATCGTGATTTGGAAATGTTTCCAGTGTTAAAAAACATTTTAAACAAAATAACTAATAAGGACTTATATTACTCTCCTACCGATATGGGAGTTAATATGGTTGGATATTGTATAAATGAGGATGAATTAATAAGAGAAGCCTCTAAAAAAGAGGTTGTGAGAAGATATTATCAAGCCCTATGTGATAAAAAGATGGGCTTAGTAACTGATGAGGTTCCTCAACGAATTAAATGTTTAATGAATGAATTAGAAGTTGACGAAAATTATTTAGACGTTGTAAAGCCGGCATTGGATAAATCAAAAAAAGAAAATCGTCATGTGGTCTCTTTAAAATTACCTAATGGTAAAATTATTACTGGTAAACAAACTGAGTTATTAAGTGCCCCGGCTAGTTTAATGCTAAATGCAATGAAATATTTATCAAAAATTCCTGATAAAATGGATTTATTATCTCCTATAGTCATCGAGCCAATTATAAAATATAAGCCTAAGTCATTAAATAATAAACCCTATTTTTTGCAATTACAAGAAGTTATTATTGCATTATCTATAGCTTCTGTTACTAATCCTATAGTTCAAAAGGCATTAAGTACTTTAAATAAATTGAATGGATGTGAAGCTCATTCAACTTACATTGTTACTAATGGCGATTTGACCATATTAAAAAGTTTAAAAATAAACTTAACTTGTGAACCGGTTTACTTTTCTAATAATTTATTCGACAATTAAAAAAATGCTTTTATTTAAGCATTTTTATTTTCTATAAATTCATTATTATAAGCCTTCAAAATAAAGTCTTTGGCAGCCACATCATAATTATCTAAATCATTTATAGGAATCTTTACTATTTCATAAGAGTTATCTTCGTTATTAGCTTCTTTTTCCGGTCCTCCTAAAGTAGGATTTCCTGAAACTATTTTGCATTTATAAAAATAGGCTTTGGCATCTTTGTTTTCTAATTCTCCTAAATAACCCAAATTATCTACTTCAACCATATATTCTTCATATATTTCTCGATACAATGTTTTTAATATATCTTCTCCCGATTCAACAGTTCCGCCAGGAATAACATAATATTCACGTATACTCCCATCGTCTTGTTTTTTACGACGATGCATCAAATATACAAATTCCCCTTCTATAATAATTCCTCGACTAGTTACCCTCTTTTCCATAATACCTCCTTTTAGCAAAATCACTTATTATTAGTATATCACTTTTTCAAGAAGTTTACTTTTATTTTTTTCATAATAAAAGTAATAATCATATATTATTACTTAAGTTATAGAAAACTCAATATGGCGTCCCCGATTGGAGTCGAACCAACGGCCTATCCCTTAGGAGGGGATCGCTCTATCCAACTGAGCTACGGGGACGTGTCTCAGTAAATTATATCACATTTTTAATAAATATTATTTATTTATAGTTAAAATATTTAAAATAAATAACATAAGGCAAGAAAGGGTAAAAGAAATTTTAAATCTACCCAGTTCCTCAATAGAAACAATAAAGTCGGCAATGCATACTATCCAAGCCTCTTTAGATTGAGGAATTGATTCTCTTATTTTCTTTTTTTCGTAACTTTTTGCAAAAGGATTAATATTATTTAAAACCACTTCAGGAAACATATGAGTCTTAATAATATTTTCTTCATCTAAAGATATTCCAAATACTTCTTTGGCATTTCTAGCACTGGTAAAGGGGTGATTAGTGTAAGAATTTTCGATTTTATCGGTTCTTTGCCCATAGAAAAAATCATGTAAAATACCAGCTCTCGCTGTTTTTTCATAATTTAAATTATAACTTTTAGCAATTTTATAGGCCTTATATCCTACTCTATTACAATGTTCATATTTTGAAGTGCCATGGTGAATATCTTCATTTAGCTTTAAAAATTGTTCATTGTTTTTTATATCTTTTACCAAAGATTCATATTCTTCTTTTTGCAATTTAAACATGTATAAATCCACCTCGTACTTTGTAAGTATATCATATTTTATGAAAAAAGATACCCAAAACATGACTTATTTGATAAAATTGTTATATCGAGGGATTAAAATGTGGATTAAAAAGTTTATGAGAAATGCTAATTATAGGTCATTCTTAGGTGATTTGAAAAAAATAAGTATTGAAAATAACAGATCATATTTTTTGTTATTATGTGACTATACTATAGTTCTATTAAAAAGAGGATTTGTTTTTAACGATTATTTAAATTATCAACTATATAATAAAACACGTAAAGAACGTAAAGAATATGTTTCGGTTAAGGATCAAGATAAATTTTACGAATTAGTTTCTCCAAGTAAATATAAAGATAGCTTTTCAATAAAATCTAATTTTATGCGTATTTTTAAGGATTATACTAAAAGAGATTTCATTTACAAGGAAAATAAATATAATGAGTTCCTTTCTTTTATTGAAAGCCACAAAGAGATTATTGTTAAACCGATTGATGGTTTAGGTGGAGCCAGTGTTTCAAAAGTTAAAACCAAAAATATTAAGAATCCTAAATTATTTTTTAATGAGATGAAAAAAAGTAATTATTTGTTAGAAGAATTAATAATTCAACATAAAGACATGGCAAAATATGCTCCTAACAGCGTCAATACTTTAAGAATTATGACTAGTAACATTAATAATAATCCTAAAATATTATTTGCTAGTGCCCGTTTTGGAAATGGAAAGTCTACTGTTGATAATTTTCATCAAGGGGGAATGGCCGTTTTATTAAATATTAATACTGGTGAAGTAATAAGTGATGCTATTGATAAAAAGCTTAATAAATATACAGCGCATCCTTATAGTGGAATAAAATTTAAGGGTAGTAAGATTCCTTACTATGATAAATGTCAAAAAATGGTCTTAGAAGCAGCAAAAGTAATCCCCGAAATTGGAGTTGTTGGTTGGGATGTAGCTATAACTCCAAATGGGCCAGTCATTGTTGAAGGAAATAGAAGAGCCGGGTTTGATATTGTTCAAGTATTATCAGAACGAGGACGAAAAGATATTATTAGGCAGGTTATGGATGAAAAAAAGAATTCTTAATGAATTCTTTATTTATATATTACATTTTTTAAGTACTTTTCTATACATTTTTTACTTGGAAGGTACATGTTTGATGGCAAATCGCTAATCGAAAACCATTTCCATTCTAAAATGGTCTCTGGTTCCATGGCTTTTATTCTCCCTTTATATTTATTTACTATGAAACAAACGGTAACATAATGGGCGGTAATAGTGAAATCGTCCTGAATACCTAAAAATTTTATGTCTACAGCTTCTAGGTCAGTTTCCTCTTTTAACTCTCTTTTTGCTGCTCCAATTAAAGTTTCCATCCACTCTACTTTTCCACCAGGCATTGTCCAGGTTCCTTCTCCTTTTAGTTCAGAGCTTGCTTTATGTTTATCAGGATTTCTTAATCCTAATAATACTTTGTTATTCTTTAAAATAAAGACTCCTACACCTACCCCAGGTCTCATTTTTGTTATTTCTATAATTTCATTTAATATTAGGCCATATTTTTCTAAAGGATTTTCTCCTTGCATTACTAAAAATTGGGAAATTTTTATATTTTCTTTTATTTCAAAATTATTTTCATTAACTAATCTTCCTTTAAACATATTACTATTTATCTTTTAATTAAATTATACCATATTAATTAAAAAACTTGCACAAAAAGTACAAGTCTGCTTACAAAATGGTGCCCATGGTCGGACTCGAACCGACACGATATTGCTACCACTGGATTTTGAGTCCAGCGCGTCTACCAATTCCGCCACATGGGCATATAAGTATTATATCAAATATTTTTTATATTACAATTACTTTAATAATAGAATATAAACTATATAAAGTACTAACAATCGCAATTAAAAGACCTGCAATGGCTCTTTTTTTACCTTTTTCATCACTATGATGTAACTGAATTAAGCCAATAGAAGAAAATATTATAGAAAATATTCCAACAATTCCATAAAGATTCAAAAACAAAGAACAGATGCTAAGGGTAAAACCATATATAGCCATTTTATTATTAATTTTAGGAATCAACTCATCAATACTAATTATAGCATTTTCTTCATCATTCATTTTCATCACTCTCTTTATATATTGAATTAAATAAATCTTTAGAATCTTTTTCTTGAGATTCTATATTGGTTATAGCATCAGGAAGATCACTTATAGTAGCTAATCCAAAATAGTCTAAAAATTCACTAGTTGTAGCATATAGATTAGGACGACCGGGCATATTACTTTTTCCCGTTTCTTTAACAAGCCCCTTAGCTACTAATTTTCTAATCATTTGAGAGGTGTTAACTCCCCTTAAAGAATCAACTTCAACTCTTGTTATAGGTTGATTATAAGCAATAATAGCTAAAGTTTCTAAAGCAGCATTGCTTAACATATTACTCTCTTCATTAGTTATTAGTTTTTGATAATAATCTTTATGCTCTTTTTTAGTAGTTAACTTAAAGGCATTTCCTAAATAACTAATCCTTAATCCATGATTATTGGCTTCATAGCTTTCTTTTAAACTTTTTAAAAGTTCTTTGGATTCTTCAATATTTATTTCTAAAATATTAGAAACTTGTTCTAAAGTAAGACCTTCATCTCCTACTACAAATAATAATCCTTCTAATACTCCCTGTAAATCCATATTATTCCTTCTCTTCTATAAATATGTCATCAAAATTTTTGCTTTGTTTTATAATTATTTCATTATTTTTTGTCATTTCTAATACCGACAAAAAAGTGACAACTATATATTCCTTTGACATTATATCAAATAATTCAATAAATTTCAGTTTCTTTTTTTGCTTTAAGATATTTCTAATAGAAAATATTCTATCGGAGACACTATATTCTTTTTTAGCAATTTTTGTGTTTAAAGGTTTATTGTACTCTGCTCTTTTTAAAAATTCCATAAAGGCTTCTAATAAACTATTAATATTCATTGTATTAGAAATATCTATATTCTGTTCTTTAAAAGAGTTTAGATTTTCTGGCAATTTTGTATATACCTCTCCTCTTTTTTGCTCTAGAAGTCTAAAATCATCTGATAGAGATTTATACTTTTGATACTCTAATAATTTATTTTTTAAATCTTCTTCGGTATTTAATTCAAATTCTTCTTCATCTTCTTCGTTAAGGTTAAGAAGTAATTTGCTTTTTAAATGCACTAGTTCACTGGCCATTACTAGATATTCACTAGCAATGTCAATATTTAAATCTTTCATTGTATGAATGTAATTTAAGTATTGATTTATTATTTCGGTAGTATTTAATTCATAAATATCCATTTTATTTTCTTTTACTAAATGAAGTAATAAATCCAATGGTCCTTCAAATTCATTTATTTTAAATTGATAATTCATAAATCACATCTTTTTCTAATTGCAGTTATATCCGCTTGATTCCATTTCAAAATTAATAACTTTAGGAAGAACTTTTTTTGAATAGTAAGCACTTTCTTCTAAAGCTGCAACATTTGATAATGATAAATCTATAATTGTATTATATATGAAAGTTAAATTAGACTCAACTACTGATGATGTAATACCGGCTTTTTCATTCATTTTAGTAGCCTTTTCTTTATAACTATTAAGATTAGCTGTATATTCTTCTAAATTATCACTATAAGCATAAGAATATACATCATTAATTTTAATTAATTGTTCTTTAAATATGTAAGTTATTTTTTGATTTTCTTTTATACAAACAAGTAGTTCTTCATTATTTTCGTTCATATTAAGAGTTATATTAGGATAATCACTCTCTTCATATTTAATGATTTTTAAATAAAAAGCATTTTCTAAAGTAGCGGTTTTTATAGGAAGTGAAATATTATAATTAATACCCTTATCTAAAGCATTTTTATAATTTATTTTTATTCTTTCTAATAAAGTCTTCTCTAAATTATATAATTCTAAATAAATATTGTTTTCCTCATAATCATATGGTTTTTCATTCGAATTATTGACTTTTAATTCTATGTTTGCTGTTTCTTTATTAAGAGAAATATTTGAAATAGTTATTCCATCTAGAAGAATTGTTGATTCTACTCCTACTTCAAAAAATTCTTTTTGATCATCAGTTTCAGAAGGAATCTCCGGTGAAGGAATAATTGGATTATCGACTGAATTATCTTTAATATTATTATTTTGAGTTTCTCCACTATTATTAATAAAATCTTTAATATAAGGCAATCCAAAAACACAAGCTATTAATAATATTACAATAATTAAAAGAGCTACAGGACCTCCTTTTTTATTGTCTTTTATTGTTCCAACTGTTTCTGGAGTCATCTTATTTAATTTTTCTTCTTCTTTTGGTTCTATTTTATTATTTTCGTCCATAATACATTCCTCTTATTCTTGTTTTAATTATAACAAAAACAAGTGATTAAGACAATAAAAAAGAGGTAATACCTCTCTTTTAATAAACAACTATTACACTTAAAATTATTGCAAGCAGAATATATAAAATAATTATTATATAGCTATTTTTGACACCATAAGTTTTTTTATTTAAAGAACTCATGGAACACCTCCTTATTTAAAGGTTAAATATATGCTCCTACAATGATTATTAATAAAATGAATAGAACTAAGATTATAGCAGGACCTAAACATCCACAACCATGTGCATTCATAAATCATTCCTCCTTTTTTGTCTTTTCACTAATATTTTATGGCTAATTATTAGTTATGTGAGTGTTATTTGTCAATAACTTTTGAAAATGTCTCAAAAAAATTAAATAATGAGCGTTAAGCAT
>CAZTRF010000033.1:0-10007 GCA_964616495.1 uncultured Muribaculaceae bacterium | reverse complement strand
ACCATGTTTGGGATCGAAAAAGAACATCCTCTAAGAGAATATTCAAAAAAGATTTGAAGCAATGGGATGGCATTATGAATTGGTTAAAAATGGGGAAGACTTAAGCGATATTAGTAGAGCTATTGACAAAGCAAAAGAAGCAAAAGATAAACCGTCTATAATAGAAGTGAAAACTAAGATTGGGTTTGGGTCATCAAATGAAGGCAATAATTCGGTACATGGTAAGCCGTTAAATGAAGAAGATATTATTTCACTTAAAACCAAACTAAGAATTCCTAATGAAGCTTTTTATATTGATGAAGAAGGAAAAAATTATTTAATAGAAAAAATAAAATATAGGGTAGATAGTATTTATACTAAATGGGCTTCGAATTATAATAATTATAAATTAAATGAAGAAGAAGTGTTTGAAAAAATTATTAATCCTCTTATAAAAGGGGAACTAACTGAAAATTTCACAAAGTTGAATTTAGCTTTACCTAATGGTTTTAAAGAAGAGGTTAGAGCTTCTAATATGAGGGCTATTAATTATTTTGCTAAAAATAACTTATCAATAGTTGGAGGTTCCGCAGATTTATCATCTTCTACTAAAGGATATATTGGTTCTGATGAAATAGAAAGGATGGATAGTGAAACTCCGATAGGTCGAAATATTTATTTTGGAGTTAGAGAACATGCTATGGGAGCTATCTTAAATGGACTGGCATTAACTGGACTAAGACCTTTTGGTAGTACTTTCTTATCTTTTGCAGATTATTTAAAACCGGCTATTAGAATGTCTGCTTTGATGAATTTACCTGTCACTTATATTTTTACTCATGATTCGATAGCAGTAGGACCGGATGGACCTACTCATCAGCCAATTGAACAAATGGCTATGTTAAGAAGTATTCCTAATTTTGAGGTCTATCGACCAGCAGATATTAATGAAACATTTGGCAGTTGGCTAACTATTTTAAATAATAAATGTCCTAGTGCTTTAATAATTAATAAAGGTGAAATGGAGAGCCTTCTTAATACTAACTATGAATATGTCAAGTATGGAGCTTATATGGTTAAAAAAGAAACTAGTAAGTTAGATGCTATATTAGTAGCAACTGGTAAAGAACTAAAGACAGCTATGAATATAGCTAATGAACTTTTGAAAGAAAACATTGATTTAAGAGTAGTTAGTATGCCGTCTTTAAATCTTTACTTAAAAAATACCGAAGATTATAAAAATGCTTTGTTACCAGATTGGGCTAAAGTAATAGTCATTGAAGCAGGAAGCCCATATGGGTGGGAAGGAATAACAGGTTTCAATAAAATAATAGGAGTTGATACTTTTGGATATAGTGGCAAGCCGGATGATGTATTAAAAAAAATGAGCTTTGATTATGAGTCTATTAAAGATAAAGTCAAAAGTCTATTATAATAAATAGACTTTTTATTTACACTTCGTTTTTGTAAGATATTGACAGTTTTTTATGAATGTTGTAAAGTTTAATTAAAGAAAGTAAGGGAATAAAAATGAAAAAAACAAATATTATAATTATGCTATCTTTAATAGCAATCTTTATAGGAATGCCAAAAGCGGATGCTGCAACTATAACTGTTTGTAGTTCAGGATGTAATCATACAAGTATTCAGCAAGCTATAACTGATGCAACAAGCGGAGATACAATATCAGTAAGCGCTGGACAATATGCTGGGTTTGATACTATACCGGCAGGTAAAGCTTTAAATATAATAGGAGTTGGAGCTGTAGCTGTAGAAGGTAGTCATGGACAAACCGCTATCATCAGCAACGTTACCCTACCTAATACTGGAGCTGTAAGCATTGAAAACATTAGCTTCCAAAGTGCTCCTATAACGGTATCGGGCACTGGTAAAGTAACATTTAAAAATTGCTATATTACTTCTTTGACAGCAGGGGCATCTAGTACAGTTGTCGCCGAATATAATTTCTGGGGGACCAGTCCTAACTTTTCAACTATTATCCCAAGTGGAACGGTTGATCATGATCCATATTATACTAAATTAGCTCAATTAGGGACATATATTACAGAGATTGAACAAACTAAAACTCAGTTGCAAATATTATTAGGGTCAAAACATACCATTACAACTGAGATGATGAATATAACTGGAGACGGTAATTATGATGGTGATATTACATGGGCAGTTGATTGTGATAAGGCTACGGTAGATACTAAAGGAGTTATTACTGCAGCGAAAGAAGGAACAGCAGTAGTTACAGCCAGTGTTGCTGGAGAAACATATACGTTTACTTTTGACATCGTAACTGAGCTAAATCCAGAAACATCTAGAGAAACCAATATTATAGTATTTAGTGGTCTTATTATTGTAGGCGTTTATATTGCATTAAGGTCATACAAAAAAAGCCAGGTGTTAAACTAAAGTAATCACTTGCTTATGCAAGTGATTTTAAATAGGAGGGATTGAAAATGAAAACATATCAAATTATTATAATAGCTATTTTAGTTATTTTAACCATTGTTGGGTGTTTATCAGATAAAAGCGAAAAAGATCCTTTCAAAAAAAAGATAATTACTTATCGTAAAAAAGTTATGGCCATTATTATGGTTAGTGCCATATTATTAACAATATCTTCGGGAACGGTAGTGATATCTTGGGCTTATAAAATGGATGAAGACACTTCTTTAATTGATTCATATATCAACGACACTAATATAGTTTTATACGAAAAAGAAGAAAAAACTGATGATGTTATAACTAAAAAAGAAAACATTAAAATTAATTTTGATTATTTAAAGGCTACCAATGATGATACTGTTGGTTGGATTATAATGGATGATACCGAAATAAATTATCCAGTAGTTCATACCACTAACAACAAATTTTATTTAGATCATTCTTATACAAAAGGTTCTAATTATAATGGATGGGTATTTGCCGATTATCGAAATACGCTTAAAGAAGACAAAAATTTGATTATATATGCTCATAATAGAATTAATGGAACGATGTTTGGAACTTTAGGAAAAACTTTAAATAAAAACTGGGTTCAATCAAAAGAAGAACATATTATTACATTTGTTGATGAAAAGAACATTTATAAATATCAAATATTTAGTGCCTATATTGGAGACGTTGAGAGTTATTATATTCAAACTGATTTTGAACACTATGACTTCAGCCAATTTATAAAGACTTTAAGCAAAAGAAGCAAATACGATTTTGGAGTTATGCTTAATGAGAATGATCGAATCATAACTTTATCAACTTGTTCAAATGATAATACGGGTAGAATAGTGGTTCATGCTAAATTAATAAGCATAACTATTAACTAATTTACGACAAAAAATGACAAACTCTTTTGATACACTTTTAGTGGTGATATTATGAGAGTTTTTTATTTATTTAATATTAGTGATGAATTTAGGTCTTTAACCATAGATAATCCTTATACTTTATTTAAGACTTTTAACGAGTTATATAATTTTCCTAAAACAGATATTTTGGTTGCCTATGGGCTTTTTACTCAAATGATAACTCCCTTTAATAAAAATAAAATTAATCATCAATTATTTGATATTAATCGAAACAATAATTTTTATACAAAGTTTAACAATATTCACATTATTAATAATTACTACAGTGATGAATCGACCGAATTAACAATAAAAAAATTATACCTGAAAATAAAGACAACTATTGATACGCCGTCTTTCTTAAAAGAGGTAGGAAATAAAAATATATTTGTATGTGATTTTCAAAATAAAGATTATTTTTGGCTAGAAAATTTGATTTAGGACTTGTGAAATAGAATTATATTTAATATAATGGTTTTAGAAAAGAGTGATTGTATGCCTACATGGTTAAGTCAGGTATTGCTTATATTAGCTGGTTTAATTCCTGGACTTATAGCGGGATTTTTAATAGCTAGAGGAGTAACTAAAAAATATTTAAAGAAAAATCCACCTATTAATGAAAAAATGATTGAAACATTAATGAGTGGAATGGGTAGAAAGCCTAGTCAAAAACAAGTTAATCAAATGATGAAACAAATGAATAGGTATATGTAACGGTTTATGGACTTAAGAGAGATTACCGAATTTTTTAAAGACACTTTTAAATATATTATTGTTATAGTTATAGCGATAGTAGTTTTTTTGTATGTTGTTTCTTTTCAACAAATTGTTGGTAATTCAATGAGTCCTGTTTTAAAAGATGGTGATGTAGCAGTTTTATCTAAAATCGGAGTAAAGATTGGGAAAATAAAAAGAAATCAAATAGTAGCTCTCAAAACAAATGACGGAAAACTATACGTTAAAAGAATAATTGGTCTTCCTGGAGAAGAAATTCATTATTTAAATGGAATTTTATATATTGATGGTATTGGATATAAAGAAAACTACTTAGAAGAAGATGTTGTTACTAGAAATTTCATGTTTGAAGATATCTGCAATAAAGCCAATTGCCCTGAAGGAATTATTCCTAATGATATGTATTTAGTTTTAGGGGATAATAGGGGGGATTCTTTAGATAGCAGAGATCCATCTCTTGGTTTAATAAAAAAAGATAACATCGTTGGCAAATCATTATTTAAAATATGGCCAATAAGTGAAATAGGTAAAACGTAAATGTCGAAAGACATTTTTTTAATTAGTCAGAATATAATATTTTAAGCAGAAAATATTGAAAAAAAGGAAATAACAGTTGCAAAAAAACGTTTTTTGATGTAAACTTACAGTGTAAATTTTATTTTTGTGTGTTTTTATATTAGCAAAACCTCTGAAAAGAGGTGACGCAAAGCTTAAGAACCTTCATACCAACCGGTATATGGTAGTCAGTTGCAGTTTTATTTCTGCAACTTTTTTTACACAAAAATAAGAAAAAGAAGGGTGGTTAAATAATGCAATTTAACAAAAAGAGAATTATAGCTATTTTAGTTTTCCTATTACTTAGTTTCTTTATGATGACTTTTGGTAATCCAGCTGAAAACGATATTCTATCAACTAGAGATGTTACTTTTATTGATAGCTATGATAACAAAAATTTAGGAACAAAAACTGTTGAAGTTGGAAAGGAGGTAGAAGCTCCAAATGTACCATCACATGACAATGTGATCTTTAAGTATTGGTGTTATGAAAATACTGAAGAAAAAGCAAATTTAACAGAAATATTAGAAAATATGACTGTTGAAACTTGTTATGCTGATGATATTAATAATAATGGTGTCGATGATGATAAAGATCAAAGATATACTGTTACATTCATTAATAGTATGACTAATAAGACTATGAAAACTCAAAGAGTATTAGTAGGAATGAATGCAACTGCACCATTAGTTATTGCTTATAATGGCTATGTATTTAATGGTTGGACTAAGAGTTATACCAACGTTAGAAGCGATGTTACAACTAGAACAATTTATAATTCTACAGTAGTCGTACCTGAAATAATAACCTATAAAGTAACATTCATTGATAATGAAGATAACTCGGTAATTGCAGTTTACGAAGTGGAAAGCGGAGCAACATCAACAACTCCAGTACCTCCAAAACATGATAAAAGAGTATTTGATTATTGGCAAGGAAATTATGTCAATGTCACAAAAAATGAAGAGGTTAGAGCAATCTATACTGATGATCGTAATGAAAATGAAATAAAAGATTATGAAGAATATGTTCATGTTAGATACGATTTAAATGGAGGGATTTCACTAGTTGATATTGAAGACAAAAATGATTATTTACCTTCATTTGATGATATAACTCTTACATCTTTAGTGCCAAGCAGAGTAAAAGCCGTCTTCATAGGATGGAGTTTTGATAAACATCCATTACTAACAACACAAGCTGAAGAAGATGCAGTTGTATTAGTTAATAATAAATTTCAGATTGCCGAAGATAAAACACTTTACGCAGTATGGGCTGAAGATAGCAATGAAAATGAAATAATTGATTATAAAGAATATTATAAAGTTAACTTTGTTAGTGAACATGGCACAAGGCCTGCGGATATAACAAAAATTTTATATAAATCTTTAGTTCCAAATCCGGGGGCTTTATCTGAAACAGGATATATATTTGACGGATGGTATAAAGAAAGTGCTTTCTCTAATGCATGGGATTTTGATAATGATCAAGTATTAGAAGATACAACTATTTATGCTAAATGGACTGAAGCAATTTATAATTTGAAATTTACTATGAATGATGGTGTGGTAACTAATTCAGTTACTCCAACTAATCCAAGTGAATATACAATTTCAAGTGAAATAACCTTTAATAATGCAAGTAGTGAATCACATAATTTTGATGGTTGGTATACACTAGCTACTGAAGGAGTTAAAGTAAACGGAATCGTTCCGGGAACAACTGGTGATAAACAATATTACGGACATTGGACAATTAAGTCATATACAATTACTTTCATTGATACTGATAATACTCAAATTCCAAAAACCGTAAATTGGGGAAGCAATATGACTGATATTCCTGAAATAACATCTGTTGTAGGAAAAACATGTACATGGAATAAGACAATATTTAATAATATTAAAGCTAATGAAACAGTTTATTCAAATTGTGAATTAAATTCTTATCAGTTAGTTGTCGATGCTAATAATGGTTCATGGACAGGAGTAACTCCTCAAACTATTGAATATACAAAAACTTCAAATATCACTGATCCAACAAGAACGGGTTATACCTTTGATGGTTGGACATTACAAGGAGCAGGTTCAAGCCTAGTAAATAAGATATTTACAATGGGTTATGAAAATGCCAAAATAACCGCTAAATGGAATATTAATAGTTATAGTGTAATCTATGATTTAAATGATGACACTGTTGGTAATGAAGTAACTGGTGCCGCTCATACCAATACTTTAAATACATATACAATAATAACTACTCTTTATAATTTAACTAATGCATCAAGTTTATCTCATAGATTTGATGGATGGTATGACGTTAATAATAATAAAATAACCACTTTAGCTGGTGGAGAAACTGGAAACGTTACTTTATATGCTCATTGGACAGCTAATGAATACATAGTTGATTTTGAATCAAATGGTGGAAGCACAGTTTCAAAAATAACTGGACTTCATTACAATGATAAAATTAATAAAGTAGTTCCAACAAAGGAAGGTTATGATTTTGCTGGATGGTTTAAAGAAGTATCATTAACAAATGAATGGAACTTCTTAACTGACAGTGTTAAAAAGAGCTTAACTTTATATGCAAAATGGACTGAAGCAATTTATAATTTGAAATTTACTATGAATGATGGTGTGGTAACTAATTCAGTTACTCCAACTAATCCAAGTGAATATACAATTTCAAGTGAAATAACCTTTAATAATGCAAGTAGTGAATCACATAATTTTGATGGTTGGTATACACTAGCTACTGAAGGAGTTAAAGTAAACGGAATCGTTCCGGGAACAACTGGTGATAAACAATATTACGGACATTGGACAATTAAGTCATATACAATTACTTTCATTGATACTGATAATACTCAAATTCCAAAAACCGTAAATTGGGGAAGCAATATGACTGATATTCCTGAAATAACATCTGTTGTAGGAAAAACATGTACATGGAATAAGACAATATTTAATAATATTAAAGCTAATGAAACAGTTTATTCAAATTGTGAATTAAATTCTTATCAGTTAGTTGTCGATGCTAATAATGGTTCATGGACAGGAGTAACTCCTCAAACTATTGAATATACAAAAACTTCAAATATCACTGATCCAACAAGAACGGGTTATACCTTTGATGGTTGGACATTACAAGGAGCAGGTTCAAGCCTAGTAAATAAGATATTTACAATGGGTTATGAAAATGCCAAAATAACCGCTAAATGGAATATTAATAGTTATAGTTTAACAGTTAATCCAAATGGTGGAAAATATAATAATAGTACTGAAAATACAGTTTATGAAAACGTTTTATATAACAGTGCTAAAACAATAGTTGATCCAACAAAAGAAGGATATGTATTTGGTGGTTGGACAATTAGTGGTGCTACTGATTCAACTTTAGTAGAAAAAGCACTTACAATGGGTAGTGCTAATACAACTTTAACAGCGATTTGGATACCTGCTAACAATACTAAATATAATGTAAATCATTATTTAGAAACTTTAGAAGGTGGATATCCAGATACTCCTAATTTCTCAAAAGAAATGGCAGGAACAACTGGAGAAAATACTGCAGCTGAAGCTAATGAATATGAAGGCTTTACGGCCCAAGCATTTACTCAATTAGCTATAGCCGCTAATGGAAGCACTGTAATTAATATTTATTACAACAGAATAAGTTATACGTTAACCTTAGAAAAAGATACTAATGTTACTAGTGTAACGGGAGCTGGAACTTATAAATATGGTACTAGCGTAGACATTAGTGCTATACTAAAAACCGAAGAAAACTATGCAATTACTTTTGCAAAATGGGCTTCAAGTAATACTACTTTATTAGCCGACTTAGAAGGTGCTTTAAAAGCTGCTACAACTATTGAAATGCCAGCGGGAAATATTACTTTAACTGCTACAACTAATAGAGTAGAAATTGTACCTACTATAGAGTTGGGAAACTTAGTTGCAAACTACCCTAAGAATGGTAAACAAGCTGAACCTAAAACTCTAGTTGGATATAATATTACAGTTTCTAATAAAGAAAGTAAAAATATTTCAGTAAATTTAGGAATAACTTCTGATGGAAATATTGGCACTGAATATACTATTACTTACAAAGATGCATCTGGGAATGTAACTACAACTGAAACTGTTACTTCATTAAATAATATTGTAATTCCAGCAAATGGAAGTATTGAGTTATCATTTAGTAGTACAGTTAAAGATGATCATTCAGTTAACGATGCATTTGATACAAAAGTTACTGTAAAAACAGTTAATAATACTAAAATAGATGAAAAAACAAGTAGCATTGAAGTTCAAAAATCAGCAAGTGCAACGACTGAAAATGCTAAAGATAAAAATGTTATCTTAATCTTAGACTTGTCTGGCAGTATGTCTTATAGTATAAGCAGTACTGATAATACAAAGAGAATTGATGCTCTAGAAGTGGCTGCTCAACAATTTATTAACAAATTAAAAGCAGATGCTACAAAGAACAATACTAAGTTAACTTTAAATGTTATTCTTATCGGTAATGAACAGCATAGATGGAAGAAAAATGGAAGCTATTATGGACCTATTGAAAAATGGAATAACTATAGTAATGTCGATGCTTACATGATGGGAACTTATGATTTAAATAGTTGGATTCCAAATATTGGTACTAACTTAAAAGCTGAAGGTGGAACTAATATAACTGGAGCTTTAACTATTGCTCAAAACATTATTAAAAGTAGCACTTATCGAGATAATTATGGCTTGAAATATTTAACAACTAATGCTGATACCTTTACTGTTCTATTAACCGATGGAGCTAATGGCCCTTATGGTGAAGATGATGATAATGATAGAATAAAAGGAACCGAAATTCAAGTGGAATACGTTAGAAATAATTCTAGTTTATTTGCTATCGGTTTTGGTAGTGATGCCGCTAATCCTGCAAAAGATGGTTATAAAGATTTATTAGCCATAACTGGAAGCTCAAAATTAATTTATAAAGCTGATAGTCAAACCGAACTAGATAAAGCATTTAATTCAATCGCTCAAAAGATTGGTGAAAAACAATCAGTAGAAGGAATTATTGATATTGATTTACCTGATAATGGATTATATTATCCAATTGTATTTAGTTATTTAAATAATAATGTTCAAACAACATTGTTTACTATAACTAATAAATCAGATTTAGCTTTATATCCTGAAGTAACAATTGTTGACAAAAAATTGTATTGGAACTTATCAGGAACAAAATACTCAGCTATGGAAGGTTTAAAAGTTGAATTAGATACATCAAGTAATGCTACAAATGGAGAATAATAAATAAAGCGAATATAATAATTATTCGCTTTTCTCTTAAATATTTGTTATAATAGTGTAGGTG
>CAZTRF010000032.1:0-10420 GCA_964616495.1 uncultured Muribaculaceae bacterium | reverse complement strand
CCAGGAATGAGCGTCAAAAATAAACCGGGAAATCGACTAGGAAATAATCAGGAATAAATCAGGAATAAATCAGGAAAAAATCAGGAAAAAATCGGGAATAAATCAGGAATAGACTTTCAAAAAGAGTTGTGATATGATGTTTTTGCCAATGGGGAGCAGTTCAAATAAGGATATACTATGGCACCATTTGTTAATTACTTGTACTTTTGTGCAAGTTTTTTATTTGTTGTGATATAATTGAATTATATCTTTATAGTAACTTGTGGAGGCAATTTTATGGACTTAACTAGTATTGATTTTGAAATATATAATTGCCAAAGATACTTAGATTTGGTTGAAAAATTTCCTAATTCAAAAACTGTATTTACTGGCGGAAAAAGTGATATTGTTATTTTAGGGGAAGCACCAGCTAATAATGGTTGGAGAAAAAGTGGTGTTGCTTGGTATGACATAAATCATAAGCTATTGCCTTCGGGTGCAATATTACAAAAACTATTAGAGAAAATAAATTTAACAATTGAGGATATTTATTTTATTGAGACTATAAAGTGCTATCCTAAGAATCACAAGTATTTAAAAAAATGTAGCAGTAATTGTAAGCAATTTTTAATGAGACAATTAGAAATTATTAAACCGAAGATTGTTTTATGTTTAGGAGATGCAGCTACTAAAACGATATTAGATATTAAATATAAAAAATTTAGTGAAGTAGTTGGAAAAGAATTTGATATAGGGGAAATGGAGATAATTCCTATTTATCATCCCAGTCCTATTTCACCAATGAGTTATAAAGGAAATGTTGAACTTTTTAATAAATTAAAGTGGTAGTAATAATATAATTGGAGGAGAAAGATGAAAGATAAAAAATATGTAAGAGTGATGTTTGGAACGACTTCAAGTGCTAATGGATTTATTTTTAAAGAAAATGAAGTGAATGTTGCTAAACATTGGAATCCCAGTGAAACGGAGCCGGATAAAATGGGGGGATTTAATTTTTCAGTTGAAGATAAAATATTGAGATATTTGGTTCGTGGCGATACTATTTGTGATGTAACATTACCAGATGATGCTGAAATTATTGATTGTCCTAGTAATTCATGTCCTCATGGTATTTTTAGAGCTAATAAAATTATAGTTTCTAATATGAGGCCTATGACTGATCAAATAGCAATGGATATTTACAAAAAAACAGTCTTACCAGAAAAATCATATTTTAAGTCAATGGCCGGTTGTGCAGTTCGGGGATATAAAAATACTACAATGCAAATAATAAAGGATAAAATTAACAAAGATAATATAAATGAAGCAATAAGTGAATTTGAAGACTTTGTTAAACCTGGATATTATTGGGATAAAAAAGGAAATGAAGAGTTTGTTAATGAAGTGATAAATTATTTAAAAAATATCAAAAAAAATCTATAAAAGAAGTTTGAGGTTAGGATGATTAATTATATTAAACAGTTTATTACAAAAGTTATAAAGCTTGATAGGGGAAAAATAAAACATAATTATCAATTAGAACAATTATATAATCCTGATAATTATAGTGAAATGCTTATGCAATTACAAGAATATAATCTTATTCAATCGATTCCTTATATGGCTTGTGGAATGAGTGGCTATTTTAATATTAAAGTAGAGGAATTGGGAATAAATAATTTAAAATTGGATGACCAAGACAAAGAAGATGCAAAATTTATTGCTGCTTGTTTTGGCAAAAAAACTAATTATTCTGATAATGGCCTATCAGTATTATATATAACTCTTTTAGGAACAACTGAGTTTAACTATGCTATGCAAACTTTTCCAGCAGGAATTTATGAAGATGTATTTCAATGTTCAGCTAATCATAGTTTTCCTATTAGACCTATAGTGGGAGAAAGTGAAGTTGATTTTTACATTAGAATTTTAGAATATCAAATATCGCAATGCCCTGCATTTCCTTTAGAAAAAAAAGATGAGGTTTTATATAGGGCCAAAAGATTAATAAATAGATTTTATTGTAATAAAAATAGAGTTTATTTAGTCCCATATGATAATGTTTCTAATAACAAAGCTAGTTTTGGAGATATAAATGGTTTAAGGGATGGTAATATAAGTGGAAATGATATGAAATCTAAAATTGATGAATTACCCACTTTGGAACAACTTTTAGAGCATTTTTATATTTCTATTGATAATTTCTATGATGATCCAAATATGACAAGTGAATATGGTGTTGCTATATATGTAACTATATTAAATAGAAATATTTCTTATATTGAAGTTGATAGAACGTTTGAATTACTGCAAGAAAAAGCTAAAAAACTAGGATATATTGATGGCGAGGCTATACCTATAGAGTTGGCCAATCAGGATTTTCCTAAAATTTCAATGTAGTTTTTCTTGGGAATAATGATGATGTTAAGGTAGTTAATTATATCAAAATAAAGATCTTATAAAAGACAAAAAGGAATTTTTATGAAAAAAGTTATTTGTCAAAGTTGTAGTATGCCAATAGATAAAGAAAAACTATTTGGAACTAATAAAGATAATAGCCTCAATAAAGACTATTGTATTTATTGTTACAAAGACGGTGGATTTAAAGATAAAGTAACTATGGAAGAATATATTGAAATGAATGTTTTATATGCTTCACAAGCTGCTATGACCGAAGAAGAAATGAGAAAACATTGTAATAAAGTCTTTCCAACTTTAAAAAGATGGAAAAAATAATTTGAAGGTGTAAGTATGAATTTTATAGAAAAAATAATAGTTTTTTTGCAAACAGAAATGGTAAGACCTGAGTCATTTGGATGGTTTCATCTTCTTTGTTTGGGATTAACTATTTTTTCATTAATCTTGTTATTTTGTCTTCGTAAAAAATATGGCGAAAAGCAATTAAAAAAAGTATTGTTAATATATGGCCTTATTGCTTTAACATTAGAAGTTCTAAAACAAATATCGTGGTCTTTTAATTATGATCCAGTTACTAATATTTCTTATTGGGATTATCAATGGTATTCTTCACCATTTCAATTGTGCACAATGCCTATTTATTTTTCCATAATAGCTTCGTTTTTAAAGAAAGGCAAATTGAGAGACTCAATTTTATCATTTATAGCATTTTTCACTATTTTAGGAAGCATATCCACAATGATTATCCCAGATAGTTGTTTTGCTGAGGATATATTAATAAATATTCATACGATGTTTCTTCATTGTGGAAGTTTTGTAATATCTATTTTTATTCTTATGAATAAAGAAATAGCACTTAATATGAAAAACTTTCTAAGGGCTTTTCTCGTTTTTATTTCTTGTGTTACTTTTGCTAATATCTTAAACATATCTTTTTACAATTTAAATATTATCGGTAATGAAACATTCAATATGTTTTACATAAGCCCTTATTTTATATCTTCGCTACCAGTATTTGATATTATTCAACAGAATGTAGCATATGGATTTTATTTATTGATTTATATTGTTGTTTTAGGAGTTGGCGCCATGATTGTCTTTCTTGTTGCCAAGTTAATTGAAAATTTAAAAAGGAAAAGTAAATAATATGGTATAATCATTAAAGGAGTGATTTTATGCGTTATAATGTTATAAAAAATGCTGATAAGATAGTAGGGGGTTCTTCATATTTAGTATCTAACCCTGCTAAATATAAAAATAAATGGTCTGATCTTTTTCATAATAATAATCCTATTCATTTAGAATTAGGTATGGGAAGAGGGGACTTTATCATTAATATGGCTAAAGCTTATCCTAATATTAACTTTATAGGTTTAGAATTATACGAATCTCAAATGGTAAATGCCGTAAATAAATTAGCTACTTTAAAATTACCAAATTTGAAATTAATTAATAGTGATGCTTTAGAAATAGCTAATATTTTTGGCAAGGAAATTAATACTATTTATTTGACATTTTCAGAACCATGGCCTAAAAAGAATGATATTAAAAGAAGATTTACCCATCCCAATTATTTAAAATTATATGATCGAATATATAAGAAAAATAAGCACATTATCTTAAAAACCGATAATAAAGGTTTATTTGCTTATTCTTTAGAAAGTTTATCTCAATATTGGTATGTCTTTGATAGAATTAGTTTAGATCTTCATCATGATGAAAATCATATTGATAACATAGTGACTGATTTTGAAAAAAAGTATTATGAAGAGGGCAGGCCTATTTATTATATTGATGCTAGTTTTATAAATTAATGAGGTGATATTATGAAAGTAATTAATAATATTGTTTATGAAGAATTACCAGATGATTTTTTAATAGAAACTGATTTAACTCCCGAGCAAATAAAACTATTAATAGAACAAATTAGAAGATATGAGAAATTAAAAAAATTACCTGAACAGGTCCATGCTCCTTCAAAAGAACAAAATGGGAAACTTGTTTTAAAAAAAGGGACTATTATTCATGGAACTTCTTATAATGAAGATAAAATTGCCGGTATTAAAAAAGAAGGAATATTAACGGGAAATGCTGTAGGAGTTTCTGAAGATTGCGAAACTTTTTATTGTGCTGATTTTCATAGAGTTACAAATGATGTTAGTTTAGAAGAATATGATAAATCATTTCCTTATAACGATGGTAGAACACCATTTGGAGGAAAGGGCAAAAGAAGTTTGGCTTTTATTATTACTCCTAATGATATTAACTCGGAATTATTGAACTATGATTGCTATAGAGAAGGGATCTTTGAAGCTGTCAGTACAAGAGAGTTGGTTAATTCTTTGCCAATTAAAGATAAAGATAAGGGGGCATCTATTTTATATGGAGTACCCGGTAATATGATAGAAGGTATTGTTTTAGGGGATAATTTACTTTTAAATAAAGAAGTTGTGGAAAAAATAGTTGCTTTATTTCCCAAATGTTATATATCAGCTCCTGATGGTTCATTAATATATGATCCAACTTTTTTAAGTGTTGAAGCAAGCAAATTAATTCACTTAAAAAGAGAAAAATATTGTTATGAAAAAAGGAGTAATGATTTAGAAATAGAAACAACTGGTTTAAACGATAATATAATTAATTTAAGGGCTCAAAATTTAAAATTACAAGAAGATATTATTAGATATTACTCAGCTGAAGTAGCAGCTCAAATTCTTATTCAAAATGGTTTTAGCAATGGGGGCTTTGATGCCGTATTGGCATATGTTATTAAAAAACAAACAGAAATGAGTTCGGAAGAGCCAGTTGAAAATAGAGAATTTAGTCTAAATTAAATTTTTACATTTAATGCAATATAATCCATAAGGAGTAGGTTTATGAATAAAGAAGAAAAAATAAAGGTATTTGCTAAAGAATTAGAATATATTAAAGATTCTCGCTTTTTGGAAAATGCTAAAATATTAATTGGACTTTTACCAAATTATTTTTTTAGAGTACCGGCCAGTTCTACCGGAAAATATCATCCTTCTTTTGCTTGTGGTGAAGGAGGATTAGTAAGGCACACTAAAGTAGCTGTCCAAATAGCCTACGAATTGTATAATGATGACTCATTAATGAAAAGTTATACCTCTAGTGAAAAGGATTTGATGTTAATAGCTTTATTAATTCATGATGGATTAAAGTTGGGACTAGAAGAGCAAGAATATACTAGATTTGATCATCCCCTTTTAATGAGTAATTTTATTACTGACAATAAAAAGTTATTAACTTTAAAAGATGAAGAAATAGCCTTTTTAAAAGAAGTGATAGAAAGTCATATGGGCCCATGGAATACCAATACTTATAGCAATGTTGTATTACCTAAACCAAAAAATAAATATCAAAGATTTGTTCATTTGTGCGACTATTTATCAAGCAAAAAAATGTTTGATGTAAAGTTTGAAGATAATAATATTAAAATATAAGAAAGATTGGAAAAGGAGAAATAAAGTGGCAAACGAGGATAAAAAAGATTTTAATAAGATGATGAATAATAACAAAAATATGCCTAAAATAGTTGAAATGACTGATGAAAAGGCTATTAAAAAGTGGGGTGGAAGAACTATGATAATTGTTCCTCCTCTTTATTACGATGAATTGATGAAAAAGGTTTCTTATGGTAAATTAATAACTATTAATGAAATAAGAACTTATCTAGCAAATAAAAATAAAGTTGATTTAACTTGTCCATTAACAGCAGGAATCTTTATTAATATATGTGCTTGGGCCAGTTTTCAAAGAGATAATGATATAACCCCTTATTGGCGAACTCTAAAAACCAATGGTGAATTAAATTCTAAATATCCGGGTGGTATAAAAGAACAAAAAAAGAAACTTATTGAGGAAGGACATACTATTGAAGAAAAAGGCAAAAAAAATATTAAATATTATGTTAAAGACTATCAAAATAGCTTATTTAATTTGATACAATAAAAACTATTTTGTGTTATACTTATAATGATGAATACCATTATAAAAGTGGTAAATAATAAGTAGTAAGAGTGATATTATGGCTAAAAAAAATTCTATATTATTTTCTATATTTCTTACGGTAGTTTTATTTCTGATTTTTTCTCTTTTAGTGGATATTACAATAAGCAATCCAGATATTAAAGATGCTTCTCATAAAACAGTAGTCCTAGAAAGTGACTCTTTAAAAATAGAATATCCGGAATTTAACGATTCAAAATTAAATAAATTAATATCAGAAATTATTAAAAATATGAGTGCTGAGCATGGATCTATCACATATAAATTTAAGAATGTAGATAATAAGTATTTAAACATATTATTTGAAATTCCTAATAATAGATATCAAAGCTATATAATAAATATTAAAAATTATAAACTAGAAAATATAAATGTTATATTTAAAAATAAGAATGACGATATTTTGAAAGAAAAAATTAGTGAAATGCTAAAATTAAAATATCCTTCCTTTATTTATAATGTAATTTTAAATGGTGAAGGAGAGATTGCTTATTTAATTAATGAAAATGAATTAATAGTTTATTTTAGCAACTATGCTATAACACCAGCTATTTCGGAACCTATTATCATTAATATTAATTACCATGAAATATTTGATTATCTTGATATTAACTATTTTTTAGATGAAACTTATATTAACAAAAACATCTATACTTTGGATCCTACCAAAAAAACTATTGCATTTACTTTTGATGATGGTCCTAAAAGATCAACTACTACGGAATTATTACAGATTCTAAATGATAATCATGCCAATGCTACATTTTTTATGTTAGGCAATAGAATGAATAGTAATAAAGAACTAATTAAAAATATTATAGCTAGCGAAAATGATATTGGTAATCATTCTTACTCTCATAAATATTTAACTAGAATAGATGATGTTAGATTAAAGTTAGAAATTAGTATGACTGAAGATATTTTATTTGATATTAGTGGACAAAACACTAAATATTTTAGAGTTCCATATGGCAGTTTAAATGAAAAAGTAAGGTCAACCATTACCACTCCGATTATTAGATGGAGTGTTGATACTAATGACTGGAAATATAAAAATTCTGAAATAGTAAAAGAAAATATTTTAAGTGAGGTTCATGATGGTGATATTGTTTTAATGCATGATATTCATTCAACAACAGTGGAAGCGGTAAGAATGGTGTTGCCAGAATTATATGCTAATGGTTATCAAGTAACATCGGTATCAAAACTTTCTTCTTTAAAACAGGTTGCTTTAGAAGCAGGAAACGTATATAATAAAATAAAATAATAATTTGTTTTTATTATAGTTATGATGTATAATGAAAATAGGTGATGAATATGAAAGTAAAGAAAATTATAATTTTGAGTTTAGTAGGAATATTATTTTTTGGAGCTTGTTATGCATTTTATCATGAACAACAATTAAATGAAGAAACCGAAACAGTATTGTCAGAAAGTGAAAAGCAAAAAATAGCAGAGACACTGAAAGAGAAAGTTGATGATGATGAAGGAGAATTGTATTTTGTCAGTCACCAAAGTAAAGATATCAATGATGTCAAAAAATTTATAAAAACTTTATCTAATCAAGAAATACTATCATATCTTTTAGCTAACACAGATGATGTTTCTTATGATGATTATTCCAGTTTTAAGGCCAGTGAATTAAGAAAAACAGCTAATAAATTATTTGGCGACATTAATTATACTAATGAAGATATAAAATGCAATGTATGTGGAGATGTATTATTTAAATATAATGAGGGAAGCAGTAAATATAGTTATAATTCTAAACATGCAGGACATGGTGGACTTATGGGCTTTAATATCTATAATTATTTAGAAAGTTATGATTATCAAAACGGAGTATTTTCAATAATTGTAAAGAAGATATTTACTGATGAGAATTTTGAATTTAATGCTGGTTATTCTAGTTATAATGATGCCTATGAACATGCATTGATTAAGAGCAATGATAAATGTTTGAATGAAAATGATGCTGGTATGGTAGAATATAGCGATAAATGCTATGAAAAATATAAAGATAAATTAAATAAGTATGAATATCAGTTTAAAAAAACTGACAATACCTATCAATTATTAAGTTATAAAATAATAAAAGACTAGTCGTAGTCTTTTTTAATGATTAAAAAAGATGCTTTTAAGCATCAATTCTTTTTTCTAATTTTCTTACCGAAGGAGGGTTAGAAGAAGCAATATATAGATTATCATGATTTGTAGAGTTCTCTAAAACCCACTTTAAACTACCGTTATACCAAGGATCCTTTTGAATGCCTCCAATAATAGCTCTTTGATTGTTATTTAATAAAAAGGCTATATCTTCTTCATTATATTCTGGGCTATCAAAGAAAATAAAATCTGGATGGTCATTTAACCTAGTTACACTAAAGTTAGAAGCTATCATAACATCATGATTTTGACTTTGTAACAGATCTTGTAACAAGAATAAATCTTCATTATCAATATGAGTAAGTATTAAGTTAGGATATTTAGCCAATAGCATAATGATTAAATTACGATAATTATCTGACTTTGTTAGTTTTAGGTCTTTATAACATAATCCAATATTCATAAATCTAAGCACCACTAATTTATCACTATCAGGAAGCTTTGCAAAAAACTTTTCAAATAGTAATTCAGCAGGAATCGTTGTTTTATTTGTTTGTAGAGTAAATAAAAATCCTTCAGAACTACTCGTAGACATTGATTGACTAATTGAAGTTATTTCTTTCTGTAATCGATATGGTTTTAAATTAGGCGTTTTAGTATTTAAAACCGGACAATAAAAGTTTCTAATTGTTTTCATTTTTGTTTTTCTCCTTGTGTTAATATTATACGTGGTTAAAATAAATTTAGCAACAAAAAAAGATTGACTAGCAATCTAATTTCTTAATTGGTGACCCGTACGGGATTTGAACCCATGAATGCATGCGTGAAAGGCATGTGTGTTAAACCACTTCACCAACGGGCCTCAAAATGGTGGGCTTGGGGGGACTTGAACCTCCGACCTCACGCTTATCAGGCGTGCGCTCTAACCAGCTGAGCTACAAGCCCATTTTGCAACAACTACTATATTTTATAATAAATTTATGGCTTTTGCAACTGATTTTATTTAAAATATATAAAATATATATTTTTAACTTTTGGTGTCCCGTTAGGGACTTGAACCCTAGACCCACTGATTAAGAGTCAGTTGCTCTACCAACTGAGCTAACGAGACAAAATAAAAATTACTTAATAAGTATACATTAAATAATTTTTAAAATCAACAAATAACATTAATTTTATGGACATTTAACATATTTTTTAATATATTCATCAATTTCTGGAGTAGGACTGTAGAATAATTTTATTCGATTATTATCTTTTTCATATCCTTCAGTAGATAAGAGGTAATAGGCGGTAGATAGTTTAAACATTTCTTCTTCATACATTTCCTGCGCTTGTTCATTAGTAAGATGAGAATCGGCTAAAATACTCATACCAACTGAATCTTTTATAGTTTGTATGGCATCTTGTAATGATGGCTCACTCAATATTATTAAACGATAAGTATTAACATCTTGCATCCATTTTTCAATTTGAGTTGACATATATAAATTTTCATCTTTTTCATATGTTTGTAATAAATTATCAAAGTGCTCTCTAAATATAACCAAAGATTCTACTTCATTATATGATGGAGTATTATCAGGCTTATACCATTTCTTAATAGCTTCTAAGCCATTACTATTTCTTACTAAGACACTTTTGCCATATTTTTCTGAAATAATCATAATTTCTTCTTCATCGTCTAAGAAAACACGAGTTTTATCATTAATAGTAGAAATTTTCATTTAATCACTTCCTATGGGTTAGTATTATATCCTAATTATCTTTTATTGTAAATAAAATTATTGCAAAGAAAAAGTCCAATACGGACTATAAATCTTATGGCGGAGCAGGAGAGATTTGAACTCTCGCGCCAGTTACCCGACCTACACCCTTAGCAGGGGCG
>CAZTRF010000031.1:0-10804 GCA_964616495.1 uncultured Muribaculaceae bacterium | reverse complement strand
GTACTTTTCCAATTACATTGTATCATAGGTAATTCTATGTGTCTTTTTTTATGCCTTTTTCGAACACTTACTTTTTCTATTTATACTTTTGTAGATTTACTTCTTTTTTTTATCATATATTCTAATATCGCCACTTAATATTGGACTTCCAGTTACTCTAATTCCTACACAATAGGTATAAGCTCCTATATTTATTTTTTGATAATATCCCGCATAGCCCGGTATTTTAGGGATGTATAATGTTTGATTAGGAACACTATTGTTTAAAGCAACCGGCTTCAAAATTCTTGTGTTTTTCATTGTCAAATTTTTGACTTTTCCAACAAGACCTCCTACATAATTGTTTCCCTCAATTTCACCATATATAGAACATTCATCAATACTTAATGAAGATGTAGTCCCTACCAAACCACCTACTGCATCGCCACCATAAATTGTTGAATTATCAACGTCACAACCAATAACGGTTACATTAGGGCACATCCCAACTAACATTCCGACATTATCTTGGCCACTTACTGAACAGCCATCAAAACAAAGATCTTTAGCGGTAAGAGAACCACCTATAGCAGAAAATAACCCCGTGCCAGAAACCGTACCAAAAGCAGCCATATTTTGAATTTTATATTTATTATCAGCCAATGTCTCCTCAGTTCTCACACCAATTATGGGTTTCGATCCGCTAATTAATATTGGATAAGGAAATGAGGATAAATCAATTGGTTCAAATTGTAAATCCATTCCTCCCATATCAATATCATTTTTAATAACTATTTTAATAGGAGACTTTATAGAGAAGCATCTTAATTCATCAAAGTCTTCTCTGCAATATATCTCAAAAGTTGGTATTCCTTCCCCTAAATAATCCCTATAATTATTTTTTTTCATTATATTCCTCCAGTTAATGTTTTATATTATAATTTATTATCTTTGAATTGTAAATATGCTTAAATTAAAAAAGACCATTTCTAGTCTTCAATAACATCGTCCATCGAATCAATCATTACTAATTGATTTTCTATTTCAGCTCTCAATCGACGCTTATAATTTTCAATTTTTCTTTTTAATATTAATGTATCATTATCTATCTTATCGGCTTTTATTAATGCGGCATTAACTATTCTCGAAGCATTCTTTCTAGCATCGTTAAGAATAGTGCTACTTTCATTTTCGGCCAGCTTTTTCATTCTATTTGAAGTATCTTCAGCAATCAAGATGGCCTTATTTAAAGTCATCTCCATATTTTGATATTTATCTAATTTTTCTTTTAACTCATCAAGTTCCTTATCTTTTGCTTTAAGGTTATTGAGCATGCTTTCATATTCGTTAGTTATATTACTAACGAATTCATTAACTTCTGTTTTATCGTAACCAGTAAAACTTGTTTTAAATTTTTTCATGATTCACGCTCCTAGAAAACTACCAATCTATCTCGTCTTCAATACTTTCTTTTTCTTTTCCTTCTTCTTCGGTTATCTTGCCTTGAACATTAATATTCCTTGGAGTACATAAGTAAATCCCCACTCCAATCTTTTGCAAGTCTCCACCAATAGCATAAATAGTGCCACTTAAGAAATCTATTATTCTTTTAGCTTGGTCAGAAGTAACTCTTTTTAGATTAACCACTACACTATTGCGTGCTTTTAAATGATCGGCTATTTGTTGGCTTTCAGAATAAGCACGAGGCTCTAATAGAATCATTTTACTACCTATCTTATCAGCTTCTTTTATAGCTTCTTCTTCTGATAAATCATAATATTCTTCTTCTGATCCAACATCATCTTTAGGATCAACATCTTTAAATAAATTCTTTAGAAATCCCATAATTATTCCTCCTAAAAACCCCTTATTTATATTACTAGCTAATTGTAACAAATAAATTTAAATATTTCAACAAATTAAATACATAATATTTTTTACTCCATAATTAAATTATAAATTAAATATATTATTTTCAATTAAAAAAGACTATATTGCATAGTCCTTATTTTAAAATTTTATTCTTTTTGAAATATACTCTTTTAAATCATCTGTTTTTACTATTTCTTGTTTCATTGTATCTCGGTCTCTAATAGTGACAGTATTGTTATTAATTGTTTCATCATCTATAGTAATACAAAATGGTGTCCCAATAACATCTTGCCTACGATAACGTTTACCAATACTAGCCGTATCATCATATAAAGCCATAAAGTCTTTAGATAGGTTTTTATATATTTCCCGGGCTTTTTCACTATGAATTTTTTTTACTAGTGGGAATATGGCAATCTTATAAGGGGCTAGATAAGGATGAAAATGCATTACTTCTCTTTCATCATTTTCTAGCTTTTCTTTTTCATAACTATTACATAAAATAGTTAATACTAATCTTTCAACCCCTAAACTTGGCTCAATAACATATGGAATATATTTTTCATTAGTTTGAGGATCTAAATATCCTAAATTAACTGAAGAGGTTTTTTGATGCTGGGTAAGATCATAATCTGTTCTACTTGCTATACCCCAAAGTTCACCCCAACCAAAAGGAAACTTATATTCAATATCGGTTGTGGCATTACTATAAAAAGATAGTTCTTCGGGAGTATGATCTCTTAATCTTAGGTTTTCCTCTTTAATATTTAAATTCAATAAAAAGTTTCTACAATATTCTTTATAATGTTTAAACCAATCCAATTCAGTTCCTGGTTTACAAAAGAATTCTAACTCCATTTGTTCAAACTCTCTAACTCTAAATATAAAATTACCAGGAGTTATTTCATTTCTAAAACTTTTACCAACTTGAGCTACACCAAAAGGCACTTTTAAACGCATACTTCTTTGAATATTTAAAAAGTCAGTAAAAATACCTTGGGCTGTCTCCGGTCTTAAATAAATAGTGTTTTTATTATCTTCGGTAACCCCTTGAAAGGTCTTAAACATTAAGTTAAATTGCCTAATATCGGTAAAATCACTTTTACCACATTTTGGGCAAGTGATGTTATTATCTTTAATAGCTCCAACTAAATCTTCATTATTCATACTTTCAACATTTGTGATACCGGCATCTTCTAAGAGTTTATCAGCACGATATCTACTTTTACATGCTCTACAATCAATTAATGGATCGCTAAAAGTACTTAAGTGCCCACTTGCTTCCCAGGTTTTAGGATTCATTAAAATAGCACTATCCAATCTGACATTATTTGGATCTTCTTGAATAAATTTCTTTAACCAAGCATTTTTAACATTATCTTTTAAAAGTGATCCTAATGGCCCGAAGTCCCATGTATTTGCTAATCCTCCGTATATTTCACTTCCTTGAAAGATAAAACCATTAGTTTTACAAAAACTAGTTAATTCTTCCATTGTAATATTTTCCATTTTTCTCACTTCTTTCTTGTTAAACATTATATAATTATTATCTAAAAAAAGATAGTAAAAATTCATAATTAGTAAGTTGTATTTATTAAATGTTAGTAATCCTATCTAAAAACTTTTTACTATTTAAATAAAGCCCCGTATATTTATCATAATAATCATTTAACATGTTATTTATCTTCATTGTAACATCATAACTAATATCAATTTTAGTTATGGAATCTATTTCTACGTAATAATACATTCTCAACATTTTAATTACTTTGGAATCAATTAACCCTTCACCACTATAACACTTTTGACAAATATAACCTCCACTACCTAAATCGATACTAACTATATTGTCTTTACTTCCACATTTAATACACTTATTTAGTTCTAATGAAATTCCCAAATAATCTAGTAACTTTAATTCCAAAATATTCGTTAAAATCATAGGATCCATCCCACTATTTATTTTACCTATAATCTTTATGTAAAGCTTATATATTTCTTCATTGTCGTTTTGTTTATAAACTTGAGTAGCCAATTCTGTTAAATAATTAAGATAGCCCATTAAAACAATATCTTGCTTTATTTTACTTAAATCGTTAATGATATCAACTGATATTAAGGTTGATAATTTATTTTCTTTATAATACATATTAAAAGTACCATAGTTAAACCTAGTAGTAAAAGATCTAAGGCGACTTTTAGTACTCTTAGCTCCTTTACAAATAACTCCTATGATTCCATGATTTAATGAAAATATATTAATAATTTTACTAGTTTCCCCATAGGGTATTTCACTAATTATTATTCCTTCTACTGCTTGAATCATTGATATCCTTCTAACTTAATTTCTTATATATTAAATAGTATTTTATTTTACCAGTTTCTCTAAACTTATTCCAAGCCTCTTCTTTAGTCATATTGCTCACCTTTCTAATATAATAATGAGTAATACTTTCAATTTTTATTCATAATCTTTAAAACCATATTCCGTTAGCATTCTTTCTTTATCACGCCATTTTCTAACGGTTTTAACATATAATTCCAAAAAAACTTTCTTTCCTAATAGTTCTTCAATATCTGCCCTTGATTCAGTTCCTATCTGTTTAAGCATGGCTCCTCTTTTACCAATGATTATCTTTTTAATAGAATCTCTTTCAACTATAATATCCACTTGAATATTTATAATATCCTTTTTATATTCAATATTAATTGTTTGGCAAGTAATTGTATGAGGAATTTCTTCACTAGTAAGCCTTAATATCTTTTCACGTACAAATTCGCTAATCATAAAGCTTTTTGAATTGGTTGTAGTAACATCAGTATCAAAATATTTTATATCATCATTCAAATACTTTTTAGTAACTTCTATAAGCCTTTCTATATTATCTTGTTTTAAAGCCGAAATAGGTACTATTTCTGAAAAGGGAAAGGCATCTTTATAAATATTTATTTTTCCCAAAATATCTTCGTCACTCATTTTATCTATTTTATTAATTACTAAGACAACTGGTATATTTTTGGATTCTAAAGCGGCTAGTATATTTTTTTCATCTCTACCTAAAAACTCACTACCATCAACTACAAAGTAAATTAAATCAACATCAGTCATTAATGAAAGAGCCTGTTTATTTAAAAGCTTTCCTAATTTATTATTGGCTTGATGAATACCCGGAGTATCAACAAAGACTATTTGATAATCGCTATCATTATAAATTCCTTGAATAACATTTCTCGTGGTTTGAGGTTTATCAGAAGTAATAGCTACTTTGGCATTGATAATTGAATTTAAAAGTGTGCTTTTACCAGCATTAGGCCTTCCTATTAAACTTACAAAACCACTTTTCATAATAGATCGCCATCCAAGAAAGGTTTAGGACATAAATCTAAAACTTTATAATTCTCTTTGTTCCCTTTTTTATTCATTAAGATTATTTCTTTATCTGGTTCATACATTTCACTAATTACTTGTCTACAAATAAAACAGCAAGAACTTATTTTGTCGCTATCTACCATAACATAAAGCTTTTCAAAATCGTGTCTTTTATAGCCGAAGCTTATTGCTCCTAAAATAGCTGATCTTTCGGCACAAACAGTAGCTCCATAAGAAGCATTTTCTACATTAACCCCTTTAAATAAAGAACCATCTTTCATTAAAACTATAGCTGCCACTTTAAAATTTGAATAAGGAGAATAAGAGTTTTCTAATAATTTTTTTAATTGTTCTTCCATTACAATTCCCTCCTAATATTTAATTCATTTAATATTTCATCTTGTAGTTCAAACATTATTTTCTCGTCTTTTTCATTTATATGATCATAGCCTAATAAATGTAAGATGCCATGAATAGCCAAAAAAGATAATTCTCTTTTTTCACTATGGCCATAATTAATTGCCTGCTCTTTCATTCGAGGTATGCATATGTATATATCTCCCAATAAGGATTCATCTGGAATCATTTCATTATCTAAAAATGCAAAAGAAATAACGTCGGTTATTTGATCTTTACCTCGATATTCTTTATTAATATTTTTAATATACTTTTCATCAACCAAAATAATAGAAACTGATTTATTTTCAACATTTAACTTATCTAAAGAGTAGTTAATTACTTTATTTAAATATTTATAGCTTTTATATCCATATAAATCATTTATAACAACTTCATTCATTTTATCCACCCGAAACTAATAATACCTAAAAAATATAAAATAATTGCTACAATAATAGCTAAACAAATAATATTGTATAAAAAGTCACTTTGAAATAAACCTGGTAAATGTTTTTTAATAGCCCCTAATGCGATAAAAAGTAAAAAGCCAATTATTCCACCAATAGTTGCCAAAATAATATTATCAACATCAAATGTTTTATTTATTTTCCAAGAAATAAGATATATGCAAGACGAAACCACTAAGGAAATAATAGATATTGAACCAATGTTTTTTGCTTTTATATAACTGGATATAAAATATCCAAAAGGAATAAACAATAAAATATTAGATAAGATATTATTAAATAAGGATTTAACCGTCAAGCAATTACTAACAATATCAGTAAAAGGAATAAAATTAGAATCGTTGCCTGTAGTTAATCCAATAGTCAAATCAAATAGTAACACCAAGTATATAATAAAAACCAAACTTAGGATTTCTTTATATAGAGTAAACTCTTTGTTATTGATTCTAAAATAATATATTCTAGTAATAATAAAGGTTACTGTTAATACGGCTATCATAGGCCAATTTTCTTTTATTACTGATGTTAACATTTGCTTCTCCTTAATATTCTAAGACAGTTCCAACATTCTCTTTTGCCACTATAAAAACTTCTAAATCTATTGTACTATCATTCGTTTCTTTTTTCAAAACATTTTTAGATAAAATGGCCTCTTTTTCATCATTTTTCTTTTTCAAACTTTCATCAAGTTTATTTAGGGCCTCTTTAATAGTTTCTTCTTCAGTTAACTTAACTTCAGTACTCTTAAATTCTTTTTCCTTTACTAAATAAAAAGTAACTCCCCCAAAAGAAAGTTTTCTCTTTTTCAAGGTATCATATTCTTTAAAACGTGATTTTAATATACGATGATTATTTATTAAAAAATTATAGTTTTCTTTGCCGGTTATTTCTTTATTTATCTTTTTAAGACTCATTTTAATGGTAGCCCTATACCATACTTCTCCATAAATATTGCCATCAGCACACACCGAAGACTTTATTTCATTATTAAAGGTAATATCTCCATTAATTAAAATATCACCTTTTTTTACATAGTCATTAATTTCAACTACTCGATCTCCTTTGTGAGATATAATTTCTTTAATAAGGGCATCTTTAGTAGCCACTACATGGCATCTTTTAATACCATTTTCTTTAGAATTAAGAATTCTTTCTTCTATTCTTACAGTATATTTCATTCCTTCAGGAACAATTTCAATCCACTCAATTCGTTCTTTATACTTTTCCTTAATGTCTTTTTTAATTATTTCTATCTCCCGATAACTCTTTTTATATGATAATTTCTTAATTCCGTGGTCTTCTAATTCTAAGGCAATAAGGTGTCTTAATTCAGAATCATGATGAAGAATATTTATTTCCAGCATTATATTAGACATAAAAAATAATAAAACAGTACCTAAAAACAGACATATAAATAAATATAAGTTTTTCTTTAATTTATTAAAATAATAATATAAACCAATATATTTTATTTTTTTAAATTCTATATTTCTAGTCGTTTTTTTTAACAGTTGATAATCATCAGCCTTTAAATAGCAATAAATTTCATTTTTTTTAAGATATTTTATTTTTTTAAAATAAATTTTTTGATTGAGACATTTCCTTAAAAACAAGTTTAAATAATCGCCTTTAATTTTAACCAATAAATATTTATTCATTATTAAACCTTAAACTAACGATGTTACCCTCAATAAGTAATTCTTTTTCTTCCATTTTAATTATCTTCAAATTAAATCCACTAATCATTAAAAGCATTTTTTCAAATTTTATATTTATTTCTTTAGACGTAAATTTAGGTAATAATTCATAATTGAAAATATATAATTTATTTTCACTTAAACTAATTGTATAATTCTTATCATTAAAAAGGTTTTTCATATTATTGAACATATTCATAGTTAATAATATGAAAAAAAGACTTTAATAAGTCTTAATATCTACTATGTTTCTTAGCATTTCTTATTTGTTCTTTCTTTTCGTTACGTTTTTTTACACCAGGTTTTTCATAATGCTTTCTTTTCTTTAATTCTGAAGGGACACCACTACGTGCTACTTGAACTTTAAAGCGTTTTAAAGCGCCATCAATATTACCATTTCTTACCTCGACTTTAGTCATAATTTCCCTCCCTTCACAATTTACGAAACGATTATACCACTATTTATTTTATTTTTCAATATTAGTTTTAAATAAAAGAGGAAGCTAGTCCTCTTTTTTTAAAATATTACCGTGTTTAGGTATTCTTCCCTATACAATAATACAAACATCAAATAAATATTTTTAAATGGTTAGATTTATTTTTTTTACAAATTACAAAACTTTTTTTCAAAAATTCTTCTAATAGCGCTCCCTAAAGCACGTCCTACCGTTAATATTGAATTTAAAGTTTTAGAAATACCATTTAATAAAGATCCAGTAATTCCTCCACCATTTATTTTTATTAACTCTTGTTTTTTTAACTTAATGTTAATGCGCCTCTTTTCTTACGATAACAATTAATTGGTCTTACAATTCCATCAACTACTCCAACTATAAAAGTTATAGCTGCTCCAATAAGAGCATATAATGACCATTGAATTGCTCCACCATTAATATTAATTAGTTCTTCATTTTTTAATTTTTTCATTATTTTAACCCTTTCGTAGCTCTTTTGGTTATATCAATTACTCGATCAAATAATTTATCTTTATGGCGATGACTTATATAAATAATGGTTTTGTTCTTAAAATATTTAAGAATATCTTTAATAATTAACGTTTCCAAATAATCTTCAACCTGAGACAAAGCCTCATCAAAAATTAAAATTTCAGATTTTTTTAATAAACTTCTTGCTAATACAATTCTCTGCTTTTCTCCCCCTGAAATACTAAATTCTCCTTCATCTAAGTTGGTTAATAAACCTAAAGGTTTATTTTTTAACAATTGTTCTATTCGACATATTTTTAAAACTAAATTTAAAGTATTTTTATCAACTTTTCTATTAAAAAGAATATTGTCTAAAATAGTTGTTGTAAATATTTTTTGGTTTTGTGATAAATACATAATATTATTTCTAATACTATCAATGGAGTATTGTTTTATATCTTTATTATTAATAAAAATATTTCCTTTATCCAGATCATATAATCGATATAAAATTTTACAAATAGTACTTTTACCGCAACCACTTGGTCCTTTTAACATAATATGTTCATTTTTCTTAATAGAAAAATTTAAATTATTAAATAAATAATGATATTTATCATATGAGAAAGAAATCTTTTTAAAAGAAATTTCTCCTGTAATAAAGTCTTTTAACCCATTATGGTTTTTTTCTTCTTCAATAGATATATATTCACTTATTTTATTAAAAAAGGCCTTTATATAGCTCAATTCTGGTAATAAACCAATAATATTTCTAAATGGATCAAAAAGATAATACATTAAGCTATTAAAAGTAATCATTTGCAATATATCTAATTTATTATTAATCACTAAAACTATACTAATAGTTGAAATTATAAACAGCCCTATTTCTTCTACAATACTTTTAAACCCTTCAATTTTATTTAAAAACTTATTAAGTAAAAAACTATCACCTTGCTTTTGATTAAACCGTTTATTTATTTTTTCTAATATGTTAGCTATACCATTATCGTTTTTTATAGTTTCTATTCCTTCTAAATCTTCAGTTAATAAACTATTAAAACAGGTTTCACTTTCAATAACTGCAATTAACTGTTTATTAAGCTTTTTATTAGATAAGAGGGCAATTATAAAATCAAGTAATAAAACTACCAAAAGAGCCAAAAATAGAATATTACTAATTTTAAAAATGGTTATTAAAGATATTATTACAATTAAGAAATCTAAAATAATGGTTATAAAAATTTTAGAAAATAAATCTTTAATACTATATAACTCATTAATTCGAGTCATTATTTCTCCAGATGTTTTACTTTTAATATAGCTAAGAGGAAGATAAAAAGTATGTTTTATAAATGGAACAACTATTTTATTATCAATGTTTTTATTTAGACTGTTTTCCAAATTATTTCTTATATAATTTAATAGTATTTTTAAAAAGGTAAAAATCAAAAAAACAATTATTATTTTTAAAGGTAGAGAGGTCTTTTGATTATAATCACCTAAAACAATTTCTATATAAAAACTAGTAAAAATATTAAATATTATTAATAATAGACTCGAAATCACTAATTTGAATACTAATCTTTTTTCTTGTAAAAAAAGATTAATAAATAATTTAAATATAGATTTTGGTTTTTCTTTAAGAACTATTTTTTTTACCGGAGTAGCCTGAATAAGAATTCTTGTCCATAATTTTAAAAACTCTTCAATTGATAAAGTTTTATAGCCTACTGCTGGATCCATAATTAAAACAGTTTGCTTTTGTCTATCAATTTTATATAATACTACAAAATGTTCAAAGCTTTCTAAACTTAAATGAACTATTGCCGGCAACGCTATTTCCTTTAAAATATTAACATTTTGTTCATATTTTAAGCCGATGGCTTTAAAACCATACTTTTCTAAGGCCACTATCAAATGATAAGCAGTAGTTCCATTTTTAGTTATACACGTATCCTTTCTAATTGTTTCTAGTGGAACATATCCTTTGTAATATTTAAGTAGAGAATTAATACACGCTGGACCGCAGTCCTTTAAATCATCTTGTCTAGTTATATACTTTTTATGCATCGCTTTCTCCCTCTATTTTAT
>CAZTRF010000030.1:0-11250 GCA_964616495.1 uncultured Muribaculaceae bacterium | reverse complement strand
TGAGTTCTTCTCATTCTTTTTTTAGTTTTACTAGTTCTTCTAAATGGTACTGCCATGTTACCACTCCTTTCCTTTAGTTAATTCTCTTTTAGTTCCCAGCCATTCCCTTTAACAACTTTAGGAATTTTATTACTTTTAACTCTAATTGGAACTTCCAGTACTATATTTTCCCATAAAATTGGTTTAATATCAAGTATATTTGTAAACTTTTCGTCATTTTCAGATATTATATAATCTATTTTGGAACTAAATGGATAATTTATTTCATCTAAAGTCATAGCATCTTCTAAAATCATTGTTCCTTTTAATTCTAAATCAACTTCAATCTGTTCGGCTGCATTTTTCTTGATTTCACCCTTTACATTTACATCTTTTAACGAAATAATAGGAGTATTAGCATACTGAGTTGGTTCAAATTCCACTCTTTCATCCAAATCTATCTTAGAAATCTGATTATATATTAATCTAATTAAATCTATTTTCATTTATTATTTTCACCTAAATATTCTAAGGCTTTTCTTCTACCTATCTCTTTAAAATGACTCTCAGCACAATACATTAATTCATCGTCAGCCATGAATTTGACTCCAATAAGCTTAGCTAATAGCATTCCGTCAAGGGCCTTACCTTTTGTAATCATATTATCAATATAAACGGCATTTGTAAAGTCATCTCTTTCTCTTTTTAGAGAAAAAACTATTTGATCTTTTCCCGACTCTACAGATAGGCCATTACTTAAAAGTATATCCAAATTGGGATTTTTACCTGTAAAAAGATATTTTTTGTTTCCTAATAAAAGACTTAAGATTTCATATAAAAAATGATCATCTACCGCATCCACTTCTATCCTTGGAGTTTTTTTGTTCCAATTTGGGCCAAAATAATAACTGGTGTAATCAGTAAAAAAATAAACTATTGGAATTATCGTTTTTCCTTCATTATCAAATAAGTCCATTGCCATAATAACTCTAGTATTACAGTCAAAAACTTTAACGCCTCTTTCGGTTCTACCTATTCTAATCATAATTCCCCCCTAAAGTGCTTTTTATAATAGCAAAAATTCATTAATAATGCAATAAATATGATAAAATGTTAACGAGGTGTATTATGCAAAAAATTGGAATTATTTGTGAATTTAATCCTTTTCATAATGGTCATCAATATTTTATTAATCAAATCAAAAAAAAATATCCTGATTCAGTATTAATTGCTATTGTAAGTAACTACTTTACTGAAAGAGGAGATATTAGTGTTATAGATAAGGATACCAAAACTAGACTAGCTTTAGAAAGTGGAATTGATATTGTTATAAGTTTACCAGTTTATTATACAATCCAAAGTGCCGATTATTTTGCATGGGGAGCTATTAATACTTTAAATAAGCTAGATATAAATACTGTTATTTTTGGAAGCGAATCTAATGACATTAAATCTTTGGAAAAAGTAGCTTTTAGACAATTAAATAATTTTAAATTAGATGATAAAAAAAATTCTTATGCTAAAAGATATAATGAAACTGATAAATCCAATGATATATTAGGTATTGCTTATATTAAGGCCATTACCAAAATAAATCCTCAAATCAAATACGAAACCATTAAAAGAACCAATAATTATAACAATCTTAAATCTAACCAATTGATTATCAGCGCTAATAATATTAGAAATAAACTGTTAAATAAAGAAAGCATTATTAAATATATTCCTTATTCTTATCCTATATTAAATATTAATTACAATTTGTTATTTGATTTAATAAAATATAAAATTAATACTGACAATTCTTTAGATTGTTATTTGACTGTTGATGAGGGCATAGAATATCGTTTGCAAAAATATATTAATAACTATAATAATATTAGTGATTTTATTTTAAAGGTTAAAAGTAAACGCTATACTTATTTAAAAATTCAAAGAATGCTAATTCATATTCTTTTAGGGATTACTAAAAAAGAGGCCAATAAAATTAAAGATGTTGATTATATTCAAATACTAGGATTTAATGATAATGGCCAAAAGCATTTAAAAACTATAGACTATATTAATAATAAAAGTCTTAAAGAATCGGTAATATATAAATATGAAAAACGTGCTATTATAATTTATGAAATGCTTACTAATAGTAAAGAATCTAAATATAAGCCAATAAAAATCACTAAGAATTAACTTAGTGATTTTATTATTTGATTTAAATTCATAATTAAATATCTTATTTTTAAGGTTTTTATAAAGCTTTTTTTAGGAAGAAGGTTTAATAAATGAAGATAGTCTTCTTTTAAATAGATATAATAATTAACCGCTATCTTTCTTTTCTTTAGGATTGGTCCAAACATTTTATCTACATATCCATATCTTTTATATCCCTTAGCAAACATTATCGTTATATAATATTTATTATTTTCTAAAATAACTTTTTCTCCTTTAATATAATAACCCAATTTAGGTATTTCTTTTCTTAATAAAGGAAGATTATTATTTGATTGAACTATCAAATAGTCAATTTGATTCAATAGAGGTTTGGTTTTAAGCATTTTCAAAATATTTAAAGCACCTAATCCTGCGATTACAATAGTATCAACATCTGATGGAAGCTTTTCTATTCCATCACCTAATATTGGAAAAACTTTATTTTCTAATTTATGTTTCTTAATGTTATCAACAGCTCCATTTAAGGCGTTTTGCTTGTTATCAATAGCATATACTTTATCAACCATATTGTTTTTTAGGAGTTCAATACCTAATAATCCATGATCGCATCCTATATCAGCAACTATCTTCCCATAAGAGGCAAACTTTGCTACACTTTTTAATCTTTCTGATAACATTTATTCTCCTAAAAAGTCTCTTAATTTTTTTGCTCGTGATGGATGTCTTAATTTCCTTAAAGCCTTAGCTTCTATTTGCCTAATACGCTCACGAGTAACATTAAATCTTTTACCAACCTCTTCCAAAGTATGACTAGTACCGTCTAATAGGCCAAAGCGTAGTTCCAATACTTCTTGTTCTCTTTCTTGGAGGGTTAATAAAACGCTTTTTATTTCTTCCTTTAAAATTTCATTCGTCGCATAATCTTCCGGACTCATACTTCTTTCATCTGGTACGAAGTCTCCCAAATGAGAATCCTCTTCTTCGCCAATAGGAGTTTCCAATGAAACAGGATCTTGACTAATTTTTATTATTTCATTTACTTTTTCAACAGTAATTCCCATTTTTTTAGCTAATTCATCTTCCGTAGGTTCTCTATTTAATTCTAGAGTCATTTGACGCTGAATACGAGCCATTTTGTTAATTGTTTCAACCATATGAACTGGAACTCTAATCGTTCTAGCTTGGTCAGCTAAAGCACGAGTAATGGCTTGTCTAATCCACCATGTAGCATATGTTGAAAATTTATACCCTTTATCATAATCAAATTTTTCAACTGCCTTCATCACGCCAATATTTCCTTCTTGAATTAAATCTAGAAATAATAATCCACGCCCAACATACCTTTTAGCAATACTAACCACCAAACGAAGATTTGATTCAGCTAAAATATTTTTAGCCTGATCATCTCCGTTAGCTACTCTTTTAGATAATTCCAACTCTTCTTCAGTATTTAATAAACTAATACGCCCTATTTCCTTTAAATACATTCTAACAGGATCATTAATTGTAATATCCTTTACTATCTCATCGTTGTCCAATATAATTGGTTTTTCTTTTAATGCTTCAGCATTACCAGAAGTTTCAACATCATCTCCCGACACTACTTCAATATTATTTCCTAAAAAGAAATTATATACCTCATCTAAAGCATCACTATCTATTTCTAAATTCTTAATAGCTTCAGCCAACTGTTCAAAAGTTATATAACCTTTTTCTTTGCCTATTTTTAATAATTCTTCTTTTCTTTCTTCCAATGATTTAATTTCGCTAATCATTATTAACACTTCCTTTTTTTATTTTTGCTATTTTTTCCCCTATTTCATATTTTTTATTCTTATCCATAGTTGATTTCATTTCTTGCATTAATTTTTCGATTTCTTTTTTGTTAATAAGTTCTCTGACTATTTCAAGATATTTTTCCATATCATTATCATTAAGGTTATCATTAATAATACCCCCTATAATTTCTCGAGTATTTTTTGATAGTTCTTCTTTATTAGCAATAAAAGAGATAAAGTCAGCCATATCAATCGTCTTATTCAATTCATAATAATACATTATTTCATTGGCTATACTACGATATTTACTAATAGGAATAAAACCTAATTTTTTTTGAAACATCTTAATATAACTAGGACTATTCATCATATGATAAATAATTCCTTCACAAGCCAGATCATATTTGTCTTTTTTTACTTTAATTTGTTTTGGAATATTCTCTTTAATTATTTTTTCTTTGCTAGGGATAGTTAATTTAGATTTGAGAATATCTTTTTCAATTCCAAATTCAGCACTTATTTTGTTAATAGTTATTTCCCTTAAAATTTCATCACTTTCTTTATTTAGTTCTGACATTACTTTATTAATGTAATTTGCCAAATCAACACTATCATCCAAATTTTTATCATCTTTTAAATAGTTTATTTTATAATCAAAAAATTTAAGAGCACCTTCCAAATTTCTTTGGTATGCTTCACGTCCTTTTAAAACAATATACTCATCAGGATCTTTGGCCCCTTCATAGCAAACTACATATACCTCAAAGCCTTCTTTTGATAAATGCTCTCCTATTCTAAAAGTAGCATCTTTTCCAGCATTATCACTATCAAGTGATAAAATAATCTTACATTTTAATGATTTCAATAAAGAAATTTGATCTTTAGTAAGGCTTGTCCCACTAGTAGCTATAACATTACAAAATCCTTCATTATATAGTCTTATAGCATCCATTTGACCTTCTACTAAAATAACACTTTTTGCTTTTTTAACATAATCTTTTGCCAAATGATAATTGTAAAACAATTCGCCCTTTTTAAAAATAACCGTTTCTTTAGAATTAATATATTTGGCACTATCTTCATTTCGGTATATTCTTCCAGTAAATCCTACTACTTGTCCATCTTTATTGCAAATTGGAAAGATAATTCGCCCACTAAATTGGTCTAATAAAGTTTCTTGATAAATAAAAGATAAACCCAAATCAACTAGTTCTTCTTTTTTATACCCTTTTTCAAGCAATAGTTTTGATAAAGTTTCTTTATCATCTAAAGCTAGACCTATTTCAAAATCTTCTATTACCATTTCTGATATATTTCTTTTATTTAGATATTTCTTAGCCAACAAACCCTTACTCGTTTTCAAATTATTCTGATAATATTTTAAAGAAATATTCATAATTTCATAATATTTATCAAATTTATTTTCTTTTTTCTTTGTAAATGACGTTGATATAGTAATTCCCGCCTTAGAAGCTACAATACTAACTGCTTCTGGAAAAGTTACATTTTCATAGTCTTCTACAAAAGTAAAAACATTACCACTTTTTTCACAAGTAAAACAACGATACATCTGTCTTTCTTCACTAACACTCATACTAGGACTATGATCATCATGAAATGGACATATTGCAAAAAAGTTTTTTCCTTTTTTGGTCAAAGGGATATAGCTACCAATAATATCAACTATATTAACATTCTTACGAATGCTATCAATTTCGCTTTGATTAATAAAGGCCATTTTATCACCCTCTAATTATACTTATTCTACTCATACCCTCTATTTCCTTTTTTTATTTTAAATTTTCTATCAAAAAAAGCATTTTTGCTATTAAAAAATGCTTTTTTTGGTAAATCTATTTGTTATTATCATAGATATATTAATTAATAAAATGGATATAAAAGAAACTAGGTACAAAGACATAAAGATATTAAATATTCCTATGATTATTCCTAAGAATAGGCCATATATAATTCGATATTTCTTTAAACGAGGCGATAATTCTGGTAAAGGAGCAATATAGATTATACTAAACATAACTAAGCTATTACTAAAAGATGATGAAAAACAATTAATATCTGAGCTAATAAGACTTATTAAAATGGTTGTTATAAAATATGTAAAAAAGAATGATAAAGGAATTTCTTTTTTATATCCTTCTTGAAAGCATAAGAAAAAATAACCTACCAAAATAAGTAAAATATTAGTAGAAGCTAATCCACCTACTCCTTTACCAAATAATTTATCAAAAAAGTTATAGTTTAGCACGGTGGTCGCTTCATAAATGTTTTCAAAATTATTTGAAAGTAATAAATTAAGCAAGTATATAATAATAAATCCTATACAAATAATATTTATTTTATTTTCGGGGATTACTTTTAAAAATGTTAACATTCCTAAACAAACTATTATAAATAACCAATATGGAGTATTTAAAGAAACAATCATCCCTAGAATAAGGCCATATAAAGAATAAAAATAATTAATTTCTTTTTTCTTTCTAAATAAATAATTAATTAAAATCCCCAACAAGATCCCTAGTAGTGGAATTATTAAAGGCTTTAATAGTTGAACAAAATTAATTAAACCCTTAGAATACAAAAAAACACCATTTTTATAAAAACCATATAACCATAATGGAATTAAACTAATTACTAAAAATAAAACCATTTTTAAAACCTTATTTTTTTTCATTTTAGTTCCTCTTTATTATCTAAGCAATTACATGGACATACATATTTACATATTCCACATTTTAGACATTCTTTACTAGCGACTTTAGGGTCTAGTTTTAAAGGGCAATAATCACTACAAAGTCCGCAATTAATACATTTTAAAACCGGTTGCAATGATGGCTTTTCGATAACAATAAAATCAGTATCATAATCAATAAAATAATTATCTGGTTTAATAAGTTTGCCTCTTAAAGCTCCATTTAAATAATATTTTATATCTTTTGAATTTTCAATTTCTAAATAATTAGTAACAACCTCTTTTAAAGAAACTCCAATTTTACATTGAATAGACTTAGTTTCTTTTAAAGCATTACCTCCAAAAACCACAATTTTTTCACTTAAAGAAACATTCTTTTTTAAAACCGTAGTTATTCTATAAACATCGTTAAAAGATAAAAATAAGTTGTTTTTATTTTTTTTGATTCCTAACTCTTTTCTAAGAATTTGATTGTTATTTAAAGGGTATAAAGGATTCATAATTTTTAAAATAATCTTAGGAAACATTCCTAAATTATCAATTATTTTTTTAATAATATAGCCATAATTACTAGAAACAATTAAAATCCCTTGAGTACAATTATAACTATTTACTAAGGCATTTATTGTTTCTAAAATATCTAAGCACTTCTGATCAAATAAATAAAAGTAAGAATATTCATATTTCTCAGCAAAAATGGCATTAACAATAATTTTGCTAGGGTTATTTGCTAATCCTCTATAAGCTATGATATTTTTTTCTTTTATTTGATTGGTTAATTCTTTATTCAAATAACAAGTTTGAATTTTAAAATAACCCATTCTTTTCTTTTCTCTTTCTCGATAGTCATTTTTAATAACCAAATACTTTTTGTCCTTTAAATTTTTGGCTTTTATATAGTTACCACTAATTGAAGCAAATATCTTAGCTTTACTTTTATTAATTAAGATTGGTTCACCTTTATAAACATAATCTCCAATTTCTTTTAAAATAGTAAAATTTTTAGGTATTAAATAATAACATTCATCAGGATCATGAAAATTAATCAAGTCTTTATTAATGTCATTAGCACTAGTTTTTAAATTAATCAGTGGCATACAAATTCACCTTCAATAATTATAACTTATTTAAATAATTAAATAAAGTTTTTGCAACTTTAGAAGGTAATATTTTTTCTAATTCTTCTAGAGGAGCTGCTTTAATATTATTTAATGTTTTATATTTTTTTATTAAGTCCTTTTTCCTTTTTAACCCTATTCCTAAAATATCATCAAGTTCACTTTTAATGGTTAATTTATTCCTCAAAGTTCGATGATAAGTAATGGTAAAACGATGAACTTCATCCTGAATCATTGTTAAGTAATGAAAAACATTACTTTGTTTATCTAGAACAACAGTTTCATAATTTCGGCCATCTATTAAATCATTGGTTCGATGCTTATCATTTTTTTTCAAACCACAAACCAAAATATTTAAATAAAGAGATTCAAGTATTTCTTTACAGGCATTTATTTGATTTATTCCACCATCAACGATAATCAAATCTGGTTTCTCGCTTTTTTCTAAAAGCATTCGATAATATCTTCGATAAATAACTTCTTTCATAGTATTGTAATCATCATTTTTTTCTAAACTTATTTTATATTTGCGATATTCTTTTTTGGCTGGTTTGCCATCAATAAAAACTACCATTCCACTAACGGCAGAGGCTCCAAAAAGATTAGAATTATCAAAAATATCAATACGATGAAGATTATTTAATTTTAAAATGTTTTTTAGTTCTTCATTAGCCATTATAGTTTTAGTTTCATCTTTTTTGATAAGCTCAAATTTATTTTTAAAGTTTGTTTTAGCATTAATCAAAGCCATATCTAAAAGTTTCTTCTTATCTCCTTTTATTACCTTTATAACTTTAGTTTTTAAAAGACGAGATAATAAGGAATCATTTAATTTATTATTTATATAAATAATTGGTGGCAATTCATGTCGAAGATAATACATAGCAATATAATACTCGCTATCTTCTATTTCATCACTAATAATAGGAACTATTTCATTATGACTACCAACTATCTTATTATTCCTAATAAATAATATTTGAATGCTTAGGTATCCATTATCAAAATAATAATTAATGACATCAGCGTTCTGAACATTTAAAAGTTCAACTCTTTGCTTAGACAAAATGTAATTCATATAATCAAGCTCTTCTTTTAATTCTTGGGCTACTTCATAATTTAAATTTTCACTATAAAAGGTAATTTTTTCCATTATCTTTTCTTTAATAATTTTATCGTTTCCACTTAAAAAGCTTAAAATACTATCTTCCATTTCTTTAACGGTATCTAAAGATATACTTTTTGTACAATATCCCAAACATTCTTTAATATGAAAAAAGAGACAAACTTCATGGGGAAGGCCTTCACATTTTTTTAAAGGATACAATCTATTTATTAATTGAACAATTCTTCGAGCTGCGTAAACATTTGGGTAAGGTCCAAATAATATTTTATTCTTTTTATTTTTAATTCTAAGATACCTAACTACTTTTAACATAGGATAGGGTTTTTTAATGTATTCAATATAAGGATAACTTTTATCATCCTTAAGCAAAATATTATATTTAGGATTATATTTTTTTATTAAGTTTATTTCTAATATAAAGGCCTCTAATTCTGAATTAGTGACTATATATTCTAAATCTTCAATGTCTTCAACTAATTTTTTGGTTTTTCCCAATTGTTTGCCATTAAAATAACTATTTACTCGATTGTGTAAATCTTTAGCTTTACCAACATAAATAATAACTCCATCTTTATTGAAGTATTGATAGCTGCCCGGTAAATGGGGAATTAAACTTAATTTGTCCTTTAACATAAAAATCACAATATCAGTATACCACATTTCAATTTTTTTAGTATTAAGGTATAATAATATTGGTGAGATTATGAAACTAATTAGTTCTGAAACTTTAATAGTTAAAAAGTCCAAATTTATAGGTTATTATTATCAAATCGATAATGAAGATGAAGTAAAGGATATTATTAACAATCTAAAAATTGAGCATAAAAAGTATAGTCATATTCCCTATGCTTACAAGATTGACAATATTGAGAGAAAGTATGAAGATAAAGAACCCAATAATGCAGCAGGACTTCCTATTTTAGCTTTGATAAATAAAAAGAATATGAATCACACTTTAGTAGCAGTAGTAAGATACTTTGGAGGAATAAAATTGGGCAGTGGTGGATTATATATTGCTTATATGAAATGTGCTAATATGTGCTTAAATAAAAAAGTTTCCTAAATAGGAAACTTTTTTGTTAACTCTAATACTTCTCTTTTTAGCATAGAAATTTCTTCTTTATTATTTAAAGCCTTATCCATAATATCAGCTATTTGTTCAAATTCTTTTTCTTTAAAACCCCTTGTAGTCATGGCTGGAGTTCCCAGTCTTAAACCACTCGTTTTAAACGGACTTTCTGTATCAAAAGGAATCATATTTTTATTACAAGTTATGCAAACTTTATCTAAAATAATTTCTGCTTCTTTGCCAGTTAAATTGCATGAAGACTTGACATCTACTAACATTAAGTGATTATCTGTTCCTTCAGATATTATATTAAATCCATGTTTTTGTAAAGCCTTAGCAAAAGCCTTTGCATTACTTAAAACCTGTTTTTGATAAGTAATAAATTCTGGCTGTAAAGCTTCATAAAAGCATTGGGCTTTAGCAGCAATAATATGCTCTAATGGACCACCTTGAATTCCTGGAAAGACTATTTTATTAATTTTAGTTATTAACTCTTCATTATTGGTTAAAATTAATCCTCCACGAGGTCCCCTTAATGTTTTATGAGTAGTTGTTGTTACAACATCCGCATAAGGAAATGGTGATGGGTGAAGATTAGTAGCTACTAATCCAGCAATATGAGCCATATCAACCATTAAATAAGAATTACTTTTTAAAGCTATTTCTTTAAACCTTTTAAAGTCAATAATTCGAGGATAAGCACTAGCACCTGCTATAATCATCTTTGGTTTTTCTTTTAAAGCGATTTTTTCTAATTCATCGTAATCAATAAATCCGTTTTTATTAACATTATAACTTATAATATTATAATCTTGACCGCTAAAACTCATGGGGTGGCCGTGAGTTAAGTGCCCACCATCAGATAAATTCATTCCCAATACCTTATCTCCATGATTTAAAAGTGCTCTGTAAATAGCCATATTAGCTGAAGAACCACTATGAGGTTGAACGTTGGCATATTTGCACTCAAATAATTTACAGGCATATTCAATTGCCAAACTTTCAATAATATCTATATTTTGGCAACCACCATAATATCTTTTTCCAGGATATCCTTCGGCATATTTATTGGTAAGAATAGATCCTTGTAATTTCATTATATCTTTAGATGTATAATTTTCACTAGCAATTAACTCAACATTATTTTTTTGACGTTTTTTTTCTTTATTAAGAGCTCTAATTATTTTTTTATCCATATTTAATCACCATGTTAATTGTACAAAAAAAGTTGTAAAAAAACAACTTTTTTATTCTTCTTCCTCTTCAGCATATTCATCTTCTGATTCTTCGTCTGTACTATT
>CAZTRF010000029.1:1381-11493 GCA_964616495.1 uncultured Muribaculaceae bacterium | reverse complement strand
TTATACCTATCACTAATAACACTGTTAGAGATAATATTCCGATAATAGTTAGTTTAGTTTTCTTGGATAAATTTTTCATAAAAAAACTCCTTGCTCTATAGGTTTATTATAAAGTGATTGGTTTGCTTAAGCCAATTATTTCAAAATCCAGGCATTAGGAATACTACGTTCTCCACGGTAACTCCACCCTCCAGGATTATTTACCACTTCATTATTAACAACCATTACACTACTTCCACCACCATCTAAGTTAGCGGCATTATATGCACCATAGTTCATCATAATTTCAGTCAAATCAATAACACTGGCTCCGGTTCCACTTTTAATTCCATCCATAACTAATAATAAAACAATTCCATCTTTTCTTTGGCCAATGGCCGTTCTAGGACGATATCCCCAACCACCATTACCTCTTATAAAGGCGGCTTCTCCATTCATGATTAAAAATGGTCCAAATGATAGAGCATCTCTCATCCCATTAGCAACAGCCGTTTCGGCATCTTCATAAGTAAGAACTAAAACATTATCATAGTTAAAGCCAATTAATGAGTCTCCCTTTCCATTTTTACTACTTAATGAAGTTATTTTACCATTTTGAATAATGGTTCCCATCGGTCTCATGGCATAGGTCTCACTATTACTTATAAATCCACTAGCATTAATTCCCGCAATAGCATTATAACTTTTACATAAACCACTTAAGTGTTGGCCTCCACTAGCTAAATATTTAGCATTAACTAAGCTAAGTCTTGAAGGATCATAAACGACTAATAAGTATCCATTAATGCCATTATGCTCAATGTTAATTAATTTATACAATTCGTTTCCTTCATCTTTTTTTAAAACTTGTTCTTCATAAATTGAAGAATATTCAGTTACTTCGCTAGGATCTTTAAATACTATTTGACTAGTATCTACAGTTTTATCTTCAAAATTGGCCACATAATTATCACTCATAACCTCTTCTATCATTTTATCATTATAAAATATATATGCTAAATACTGGTGAGTTTGAGTTTTCATAGAAGTGGTTATCCAATAACTTCTAAAGAAAGTAAAAGGCCCATAGACAATTAAAAAGCAAATTAAAGCCAATACATCTAAAATAATAAATGTAATAAACCATTTATCTTTTTTTCTTTTATTTATCTTTTTCATATAAGCTCCAATACATAAGGCTTATTTATAGTGCCTTCTCCCGATACTATTTTAATATTTGAATTTAAATATAATGCTGGTCTAATATTATGGCTTTTACTTACTAATTCAGCATATAAATCGGTACTATTACTTGCTAAATATATAGTTGCACTATAATCATTAACGGGAGTTATTAAATAAGAATCTAAAACATCCATAATAAATAAATCGTTAATATTTAATAATCCAATATAAGCCTCTATTTTGGTATCATAAATAGATTTATAACTAAAATCATTATTAGCATTATAATAGCCAGTATACCAGGTTCCTTTTGCAATATAATCTTTATTCTTAATTGAATCATAATAATCTTTGTTTAAATAATTATATAAATTTGAATTTAAAAAGCTGTTACTTTTAGAATCAAAAATTCTATTTTCTAAAGAGGCATTTAAAGCTACCTTTACTCCAATATCTTCCTTAGATATAATTCTCCATGTAGAGTCATTAAAACTAATATATTCTCCTACTAACTTTTGATTTAGAATATTACCAGTTTCTTCTCCTATAAAATAAGGATTATCAATTGTTCCATTTCCTTTAGTAAATAAGATATCTTTATTAAGGGTTATAACAGGTCTTAAACCATAATTATGAATGGTTTCTGTATAAGAAGCATTACCAGTTTGATTAACATAATAATAACCATTATTATAAGAATTACTTAACCACCAATTTTCATTATTAACTAAATAACTTTCAATTCCCCCCAGTAATTCATAGTCAGTTAATGATAATATTCCCACATTATATGATTTTTTTGTTTTACACGTAATATTATTTAAATCAGTTATATTATCCATACAGGCTTCAGTCTTAGCTAAATAGGCTTCACTACTTTCTAGATTAGAAAAAAACACTTCATTTAAATAATCAATATTTTCACTACCATTATTTAATAATATTGAATTATCTGTAATTAATTTCATTTCTTTATCAGGTGAAATAGATACCACTCTCCATATTAAACCTGAATATTTAACATAGTTTTTATTTTCTTTATTATTAATATAATAAGTATCATCTTTCACTCTATAATTATTGGTTTTATATAAAGAATCTAAAACTTTTTTAGATAGATTAACTTTAACAATTTCTCCCTCATCATTAGATTCATAAATTTTATAATAATGAATAAAACGATATCCATAAAAAATAAAACAAATTATTATAAAAATAAGACTAACTATTTTAAAAATCTTCTTCTTGTTCATGTTATTCACCTACTATAAAATAATACTATATATTAAATATTAAAACAAGAAAAAACTCCAAATTAATTGGAGTTTTAATTATCTTCTACGGTAGCTGAAATATATGCTTTAAAAATTCGATTTTGATCATAATTTTGAGGAGCATTGGTTCCTTGTAGTTTCAATGTAATGGTATACTTTTGTACTGTTTTAGCTGGAATTTTTACGTTTTTGACAAAATAGAAATCAGAATGAGGAACAGTAGTATAGTCAATATTTGCTCCCCCATTGGTTCCAACCACCTTATACTTAAAGTTTTGACTAGTAAAGGTATTTTGTTCTACTACCCATTTTAATGAATACATAGCTGGTAATGATGAAGTATTTTCGATAGTTATTATCTTTTCTTTAATTGGTTTATACAAACCATCAGGTTGATCATCAGGATATAACCCATCAGCAGTAATTGGTTCCCCACTATTATAAATTAACACAATGCTTGTAGTATTCGTATTAACATTAGGGTTTCCTCCCTGTTCTACAGATGTTCCACTTTGAACAACATCAGCAGGTATTGATATACAAGCGGTATCACATTTACCATCATTATCGGTATCGCACATTACATTACAAGTATGGTCCCCATCAGTATCAATATTTAAATCTGGTATTCTATCCCCATTAGTATCAATATCTAAAGTTGCTTTACCTTCTCCATAATAATCGATGTTAATATCAGGCCATCCGTCACCATCTAAATCGCAATTTAAATCACATTTACCATCGCCATCTAAATCTTGATTAAGTTTATTAGACATTTTACCATCTTCTAAAACAACATTAAAAATGGCCATTTTATTGCCTTTATAATCAATATTTTCATCTGGTTTATCATCTTTATCAACATCAACGTTAATTTCCGCTATATCGTCACCATTTAAATCCAAGTTGATATCAGCTATTCCATCACCATCAATATCTTTATTAAGCTCAGCTCTACTCAAAATCGTAATAGTTGAAAAAGTTGCTCCAATTGATGCAAAAACAATTCCGGCTATAAAGAATAAAATGATTGGTAAATTACTCTTTTTAGTAAACATAAATATTAATTTATTATCTCTTTTTTCAACCTTTAATTTATAAGGAAGATAGGTTTCATCATCATAGGGACTCCATGTCAATTTAATACATTTCATAATATGACGATTAGTTATTTTCACATCGCCATTATATATTTTATCTAAGGTAGTTCTAAGTAATTCTTCTTGAGCTTCAGATTCCAAGCAGTTAAATTTAGTTAAATCAATAACTTCTTTTTTAGCATCTGAATTAAGAACTATTTTTTTGTCTTCACTCTTATTTTCTTCCATCTTTATTACTCCTATCATTAAATTATTTATTTAATAATACAACCGCCTTTTTTATTCTTTCTTCTTTATCACTTATAAATCTATTATACATGTTTTTAATATTATTTGTAGTTTTTTCTTTTCTAGTAGTAATAGATTTCAAAATAAAATCAATTCTCTTTTTAAATTCACTTGGTTTAACATTATTGTAATAGAGATACTCTTCAATTAAGTTCTCAATTGATTCTTTAGTTTGAATATCTCTTTTTTCTTTAGTTACGTTATTATCTTTAGTAATAGCCAAATAATCAATAAAATAAGCTATATCAAAATCATCTTTTATTTTCTTATCTTTTATTTCTTCGACTTTTTCTTCATTTTTAATTAATGGTTCATCTTCTACCCGATCTAGATAATCCCATAATTCTACTGCTTTTTTAAAATTTTGATCTTTCAAAATAACGTTAGTCTTACGAATTGGGGATTTAACAGGGCTAGCCATTGACATTGTCCTCATGAAACTGGTATTCATAAAATCTTCAACCGTTTCTTGTAAATAAACCTTTCTCTCATTAATTCGGGTTTTATCAATATTTTCATCTAGATTTTCATATAAACTAGTTTCCAAGTTTAAATTAATTTTAACATTTTCTTTTTTAAACTTAGTTACTCCTTCGTATGATACAAGCTTTTTTAAAGCCCTATAAGATGTTTCCTCAGTCGTCATTTGTTCATCAATAAAATCATATAATCTAGTAATTAAACTATAAATAAATCTATTTTCATATAAATCAAAAGTTTCTTCTTTATAAACATTTAATAATTTCTCCGGATGAACCATTCCATCTTCATCAACATCTTGAATTAAAGATGTATGTTGAGTTAAATGTTTTATTGATTCACGAGAAACCTTTTTAACCTTTTCAACTGGTATAATATCTTCCTCAGATACTAGGAAACGGCGAGGATTATGTAAAATAGCATCTAAATAAGGAATTGCATCATCAACGATATCAATCCAACCGTAGTCACATAAGACTTTCTTTTCACTATTTTTGATAACTATATCAGAACTAGTACGATTAACAAAAGCCTTAGCATCTACTTCACTAATATTTCTAATAATTTCTAGTGAATCTGTTTCCATTCATACTCCTTATATTACTTTTTTAAAGCTCTCTAATATTGTCATACATTCAGGCATTTTGCCTTCACCAAATAATTGATTTAAATATTTTATAAAATCATCTAATTCTCTTCTAACAAAAGCTAAGTTTAACTGATCAAATTTTCTAATAACTTTATGAGCCAAGATATAATCAATAGCAGCCACTTCATCTCCACCACAAGCAGCAAATACTGGTACGAAATCTTTTATTTGTTGCATAATACGATTACCAAAAGCTAGTTTAAAATGTTTAACTACATAATTATCCATTTCAGCTATTTTATTCAAATTATCAGGATTGATTTTACGTTCAGTTTGAGCCTTTTTAAATAAATCAATCAAATAATTTTCGCTAACATCCATGGCCTCAGTAACTGGAGCATTAAATGAAGGATATTTTTCATTAATAGCAATAGGCATAGCACGGTCATATACTTTATCGGTAATCATAAATGTTGAATCATCATTATTGATAGTACCAATATACCAAGCATTTTCAGGTATTCTTAATTTACCATTATTAAATTTGACTGGATCATTTGGCCAAGTACTGGTAACCATTTCAATCTGCCATTGTTCTTTATTAGGCAACTCTAAGATAGATAACATTTCAGCAAAATAATACTCGACACGAGAAATGTTCATTTCATCTAATAAGGCCACAAAAATTTTATCTGTTTCGTAATTTGCTTTATATAAAGCACTTAAAAAATCAGTTTCATTAAATTTCTTGGTAAATTCGTTAAAATACCCAAATAATTCGGTACTATCACGCCATGATGGTTGAACTGGTGATATCGTAATATCATTTTTGATAAATAATCCAAAGGCATTAGCCAAAGAAGTTTTACCTGTTCCAGAAATACCTTCTAAAATAATTAATTTATTTGAAGCTAATGAAGAAACGAATAATCTAATAACCTGATCATTATAATAAAGTTTTAATTTTGAAGCTGAGAAATTTTTGAATTTTTCACAGAACTCCTGTAAAGTAAAATTATTAGCAATTGGCTCTGGAACATATTCTTTGAATCGCTCATCTATTTTAGCCAATTTAAAGAATCTACTCTCTCCTGGTGCCAATTTGTTAATAATGTTCCCATTCTCGTCATACTCGACTTCTCCAGTTTCTGGGTCAGTCATTTCCATAAACTTTTCATTTTGTTGCTTTAACTTTATTAAATCAGCATTAAGGCTTTCTATTTCATCAACCAAGCTCTCTTGACGATGTAAGTTTTTACGATATTTAGCAAACCTTCTAATAACCCTTACTATAATAAAGCATAATAAGCCAAATAGAATTAATAAACATAGAACTGATAAAATGATAATGACGACTCCAGCTCCCCCCATTTCACCACTATACTTTTTAATAACATCAACATATTCGATGACATTAAACATTTCTAAAAGGCCCTTGAATAGCCCTTTAAATACTCCTATAAAACCATTAAAAAACGGTCTCATAAAATTTAGAAAAAACTCACTATATACACCCATCACAATACTCTCCATTCTTATTCTTTATAATAACTCAGCTTCACTGAGTGATTGCCCTAAATCATCTAACGTATCAACTACACACATTGATATTAAATAATCCTTTTTTCTCAATGCATTAATATCTAGAACATTAGCATCAACATCTATTTTTTTTATCAAAATACCCACTTTTGATTTAACATATTTATTAGAAATAATTTTACTAAACTTTTCCATACTACTTTGAGTAGTAAAATATTTATCAACAAAAGGTAAAAAATAAAATCCTATGTCTTTTTCTAATAATATTTGTTTTAAAATAGTAGTATTTAATAACAAGGCACTAATTTCATATGTTTTTTTATTAATACACTCTTTTTCATACACATCATTAATCTCTAAATCTTTATATTTATTTAGTTCGTCAATCAAGATAAAGTATTTAGTTAAATACATTTTCTTTTCTTTTGATAAACAAACATATTTATTAAAAGACTCATCATCGCTTAATGACTCAAAAAATTTTTCATCATCTTTTAAGGCCTTTTTAAAATCTTTAACTAAACTATTAATCCCCTTATTATCTTCCATTTTGACAATTAACAATTCATTATTACTTATTGTTTTTAACATCGATTTTAAATATTTTCTAAAATCAATAGCAATGTTATATAGAGAACAGGTGCAATAATCAACATTAAGACCTATCCATAGCAAAACTCCAACATACAATATCTCAGATTCAAATCTATGAATTTTATCACTGCTATTGGCCATTTTTAAAGCACTAATTGTTAATTTTAAAACATAGCTGTAGGAATATTTAAGATCTAGAGAATCCAATTCTTTAATAAGAATATGATTTATCTCTAATTTATCATTCGTAAATTTATTTTTGTCATCAGTTAACATAGCATTATTAATAAAATATTTTATTAAAACCCCTAAACAATTTGATAAAGCTCTTTTATTATTCCAAATTTTCATCTTAGGCAATTTAATAATTTGAGATATATTCATGCAATATCCCAAAATATTTTCTCGTTTTTTTTCAAAGTATTTTTCCGTAATGTCTACGTTCACTAAAATACACCTACTCTATCTTAACCATTATAACAAACCCCTATTTAAAAATCAAATACATATTAGTTTTTTTCTTATAAATTAAAAAACTTATTCTATAATCAAAATATAAAATAAGAATTTATTTAAGTCAATTAATCTTTTAACATCTCTTGTTTTAATAAAAAGTATAAAAATGGTAGTGTATAAGCAATAGGTAAAACATACCTAAAATAGGTGTTTACCGGTCCTAAAACACAAGATAATATTACTAGAAATAAAGGAATTAAAGTTAATATTAACTCTTTTCGTTTTTTAACTATCAAACTAGTCATTAAAAACAAACACATCCAAGTTATAAAGCCAATATTAGCAAATTCTCCTACTCCCGGGATATATGGAAAACTTATTGCAAAGCCTCTTAAAAAGCCTCTAATACCACTTAAGCCATTAAAATGATAATCAAAATTGTTTTTATTTAAAGTGGCATTATGCTCAGTATAAACATACCATTTAGTTACATTAGGATAAAAATAGCCATACATATTGTTAATAGTAGCATCAGCATAAACTCCTGGATGTTCTTTAAAGCCTCTCCACCATACACCTAAATAATTTTTTAAATCTTCAGAAGTGGTATTTTTATTATATTCATTTTTAACTGGATCTGAAATAGCTGGATTATATCTCTTAGAAAGAGTTTTTATATCTAATATTTTATCAATTATTTTTGCATCTTCTGAAGATAGATCATTCTCATAATATTTTACATATCTGGCTGTTTGTTGAAAAGGAACAGATAAAACTTCTCTAATACTGGTTCCGGTTATTTTTAAAGCTGGCAATAATAATTTACTATAGGAAAAATTAAAAGTTAAGGTTATCAATAAAAGGAAAAATAAAGGCTTTCTTTTTCCTTTTAAGAAAATAGTCATTAATAGCAAACTACCAAATACTATTAAAATGCCATTATTCCTAAATAATATAACTAGTATTATTATTATAAAATATTTTATATATTCATTTATATTACCGGTATTTTTAATAAAATCATAACTTTTAATTACAAATAGCAAAACCATTGAACTAAATATTACATCTTTTACTCCAGTAATCGCATATAAAGGAAATAAAGGAACCAGTGATATAATGGCCAATATTATAAATAAAAATTTGTTTTTTATATTATTTTTCTTCAAATAACATATAGAATAAGCAAAGCTAGATATAACTATTACTACTTGAATTATAGTATACAAAAATAAACCAAAATTAACATTTCCAATATTAACTCCTAATTTAAATAAATTACCCAAAATCATGGTATGAAGTACAGGATTAAAATTAGTAATAATTACTGACGGATCTATTAAAGTAACACTCATCATATAACGATTTTCAATCCCCATAATTTCTTTTATTTGATTAACTGCATCTGGATTTAATAGTCCCGGATAAAAAGCTATAATATATGGAAGATAACAAATTAAAATAACTACAAAAGAAAATAAAAAAGGATGTTTTTCAAATAAATTAATTAACTTACTATCTTTTTTTTTTAAAGTTTTTTCTTTTTTATTAAAAAAATATTCATATATTAGAGATAAAACCAATTTAAAAAATTTATATAGCCCAAATAATTTGATGATGGAAAATATAATTAAATAACTATTCCCCCATACCAATATCGCAGTTTCTTTAATATAGTAACTATATCCAAAAATCATTAGTAAAGAAAATATGATAGATAAAACTTTAAAAGGAAACTTAATTTTAATATTTTGATATCGTTTATACATTATTACAATAAAGACAAAAAAGACAAATATTGAAATATTAATTAGGTTTTCTCTAAGAGAAGATAACTTTGGTTGCCAAAATATTTTGGCAGGTACTAAAAATGCCAAAGTAGTAAAAATAGAAACAAAAACTAAATAAATATTATTTAATACTTTTTTCATCATGACCTCCATAATGTTTTTGGTTAAATATAAATATTTTTTGAACAAAAAAATTTACAAAAAATATTAAAACATCCACCACCAGCTTGATAATGGTTTCATTAATACCGATTTTGCGATATAAATACAATACCGAATATGAAGAAACATTTAATTGAATAATCACTAAAATGAAGTACTTAATAATCATTTTATAATTAATTTTATCATTTTTATTTTCTTTAAATACAAGGTGACCATTAAGAAGACAATTAACAATAGAAGATATTACTCTAGCTATCCAAGTAGCTACCACAATTGATTTATCACCTAACTGATTTCTTAATAAATAATTACACAAAGTAAAGAATGATAAATCGATTATAATACATATTCCTGAACTAAAAACATATTTGATAAACTTTTCATATTTTTTAATTAATTGTTTCATTATTCACCTTTACTTTAGAATATTTAATTATGTCTTTACTGACCTTAAACATATATTTAATTGATTTAAAAAAGCTAATCGAACTTTTCCCAGCCATTCTTTCTCTCATTTTAACCGATACTTCATTAACCTTATAGTTACGTTTTCCAACCGACAAAGTTACTCATTATTTCTCACAATCCCTATTGTGGTAATAATTTTTTGGAAGAATTAGTTGCACACAATATATAATCATTTCATCAATTATTATTCCCAATAGAGAAT
>CAZTRF010000029.1:0-1371 GCA_964616495.1 uncultured Muribaculaceae bacterium | reverse complement strand
CCTTTTAAAATCATTTCCATATTAGTACAAGGCTCCGGATAATCATATGGATAAATAAGGGAGAAAACCTGAATAATCTTACGATTAGCAAGTCTGAAACCGTTTGTTACATCATATATTTTTTTCTTTGTTTTTCTTTTTATAATAAATGATAAAAGTTTAATGCCAAATCTTCTAGTTACTGATGATTTAAATTCACTTTCATCATCTTTATTACCGGCCACAAATCTAGAACCTATTACAAAATCATATCCTTTTTCTAATTCTTTAATCATTTTTTCAATATAACATTCATCATGTTGTCCATCTCCATCAAATTGAATCGCATAGTCGAAGTTATGATCTTTAGCATATCGATAGCCAGTTTGAACAGCATTGCCTATTCCACAGTTTTTGGGCAAGTTAATAACATTAAAACTATTTTGCTCACATATTTCTTGAGTATTATCTTTTGAACCATCATTAATAATAATGTAAAAAAGTTCTACATTATTAATTTTTATTTTTAATAAATCAGTAACTGTTTTAAAAATACTCTCTGCTTCATTATAAGCCGGTATTATGACTAATAATTTCATAGAAACACTACTCTCACTAAAAAAATTATAACATATCGCTATGTTATAATCAATTGTCTAATACTTTAGTTAACAAATTTTAATTATTATTATATATTTTTATTAAATTCTTTTATTTCTTTCTGATTATCTAAATCAGTATTAGATAGTTCTTCAAAAAGCTTTTTTTGATCTCGAGATAATTTTTCAGGAATTAAAATCTTAATAATGACATACATATCCCCTCTTTTTACCCCTTTACCTCTGAGTTTATATTTATCGCCATTTTGAGTTCCACTATTAATTGTTAAAAAGACATTGTCTTCAATAGTAGGAATTTCTATTTTTGTTCCTAAAACAGCATCAGTAATGGTTATAGGAACCTCTAAGTAAATATCATCTCCATCTCGAGTAAATAATTTATGAGGTTTAACATGGAATTCAATATAAAGGTCTCCGTTTTCTCCACCATTATAACCGGCCTCTCCTTTACCAGATAAACGAATTTTATCTTCGTTATCCACTCCTTCGGGAACGGTTACCACAATTTCTTTTTCTTTCTCTAAGCGCCCTTTACCTCGACAAGTTTTACATGTATTAGCAAATACTTTGCCTTTTCCTCCACATTTAGGACAAATGCTTTCACTTTGAAATGTACCTAAAATTGTTCTCTGAGTAGTAAGTACTTTTCCTCTCCCATTACATTCTGGACAAGTTTCAGGATCACTTCCTCCTAATCCATCACAATCTTCGCATTCACTTTCTAAATCTAAGTAAAGGGTCTTTTTACATCCAAAAACGGCCTCATCAAAAG
>CAZTRF010000028.1:5347-11950 GCA_964616495.1 uncultured Muribaculaceae bacterium | reverse complement strand
ATCAAAAATAAAAGCATACACTTTTTTTGTGTACACTTTTATCTTACAACTTCAATTAATCTAGCTTTTTTTAATTTATAATGACTTTTCTAGTTGGATTATATTTTTTTTCATTATAGGTTACTATATAGCTTATTTTATAACTTCCAGTACTATTTAAAGGGATTTTTGATATTTCGGTTTCAGTTCCACTTTCCATTTTATATATTTTTGAAGTATAAGTGAAATTAGTAGTTTCAATCCCATTTACAAACAATTTAAATGGATTTATAAAATCAGTATAATAAGATAAATTATCTTTTTTACTTAATGTAGTTACTTCCTCGGTCATTTGAAATAATATCTCAGTATTTATATCATAAGGATTAACTGTTAAACTAGTCCCTGTACTCATGTTATCTTTAAATATTGAATAAGCTGATTTCACTACAAATGTATAATCAGTGTTATTGTTAGGAGCTATATAATTATATGAGTTACTATTGGTATATCCTAGAGAAGTAAGAACATCACTTGTATTGCTTTTAATATAAACTTGATAACCAATTGTTCCAATGTAATTAGTATTATATGTCAAACGTTCTTGATAATATTTTTCAGCCCATTTATCATAATTTGTATTAAAGTAGGTTTGCAAGTAAGTGGTACTAATCGCATTAGGTGTAGCAATTTTATCCCAACTAATTACAATATTACCGTTATTATAACTACCTTTAAGGTTTGTTGGATTATCTAGAGTATTAAATCTATCAGAAATTTCAATAGGCTCGGTTCCTTTTTTAAAATATTCTTTTGTTTTATAATCTTTTGGGGTGTATGCACTAGCTAATTTAGCTGGAAATGTTTCTTTTTCAACTTCAACTAATGTAATTCCACTAGAAATTTTAAATTGGCTATTTTTTTCGAAAATATTGGTTGCTAATAATTTAGCCACTTTATTACGTACTTTATCTGCTGCACTACTAGTTAAATAATATTCGGTAGTTAAATTTTCATATCCATACCACATTGATATAGAGTAGTCTGGTGAATATATATCGAACCAGCTATCCATAATAGCTGATGCTGGTAATTTTTTATCTTTAATAGCCGCAGCGTCGATAGATGATGTACCTGTTTTTGCAGCTACATCAGTTCCGCTAACTGATATTTTAGATCCCAAAGCTCCTAAATCAACAGCCGTTTCTAACATATAGTTAATCATAGAAGCTGTTTCCTTACTCATAGCTTTAGTTTTAGTAGGCTTATATTCAATAACTTCTTCGGTTTCTCTCAAAATAATTTTGGTATATGAATAAGGTTCAATATAATAACCACCTCTAGCAAATGTTCCATAAGCTGCTGACATATTTAAAGGACTCATTCCATTAAATCCTCCAGTAGCGGCCGATTCATAAAGATTCTTTCCATAATTAATACCACAATTATGAACAAATTCGGTAACATTTTCAGCATCTACTTGTTGAAATGCTTGTAAAGCAGGAATATTACGGCTTCGAGCTAAGGCATATCGCATGGTCATTAATCCTAAATATTTACGATCAGCATTAACAATTGATCCGCCATTTGTATAAGAATACTTTTCATCAAAGAATGGAGTATAAGTTGAAGCATCATTATATTCAATTAGTGGACCATAAGCAAAGAATGGTTTGGCAGTTGATCCAGGATGCCTATTTATTTGAGTTGCATAGTTAAATTGTCTTTCACCAACACGATTACGTCCGGCGCCAATAGCTGCAATACTACCATCGTTAACATCAGTGACAGCTATTCCCATTTGAACTACATCATTAACAAACGTGAAACTTTCACCATTCATTAATTTATTAACAACATCCTGTTTGTCTTTCTGCATTGTTGAATATATTATCATTGGTACAGAACCAGCATCATATCCCGTACGTTTCCAAACTTCGGTTACGACTGTATCGATGAACGCCATATATTCGCTAGAACTTTTTTGATCAGTAAGCAATGATTCCACAGAAATCGCTTTAGCCGCCTCGGCTTCGGTTTCTGTAATATATCCATGTCTAACCATTAAATTTAATACTTGAGCTCTTCTTTGAGTTGTTAGTTCAACACTATTAAATGGATTATAAGAAGCCGGTGCTTGAAACATTCCCGCTAAAATAGCCGCTTCAGTTAATGAAATATCTTTAACTGACTTTCCAAAGTAGGTTTGAGAAGCTTGCTCGATTCCCCATGAATTGTTACCTAACCAAGGAGAGTTAACATAAAACTCTATTATTTCTTCTTTAGTATAGTTTTTTTCTAATTTAAATATTGCTAAATAAATATCTGTTGCTTTTCTAACAATGCCTTTGATACCACTAACAGCTTTATAATCGGTATAAGCATTTTTTGCTACTTGCATAGTTAGAGTTGAACCACCTCCGGCACTGCTATTACCAGCCAATTGTCCAATAAAAGCTTTTGTAAAACGTGCAATATCAAAGCCATTGTGTTGGAAAAATCTTGAATCTTCGGTAGCAACTATAGCATCAATTAGCACTTCAGGTAATTCTTCATAAGTAACTACTTCTCTTTTTTCCATGCCGATTTTAGCAATTTCATTATTATCAGCATCATATATAATAGTTGCTTCTTTATTATATAAATTTTCCGCATCAAATGATGGCGCCGTGATTATAATATATAAACAAAATAATACTCCAGCACCAAAACAAAAGATAAGAATGTACATGATAGTTATTAAAAACTTATTTTTAATCTTTTCTTTTGATTTAACCTTAGGAGCTATTAACTTATCTAAAATTAACTCTAATTTGGTTTTCTTAGCCACTTTATTCTTTTTTAAATCATTAGATGAAGACATAGTAAGAACTCGTTTATTAATAAAGTACAAGAAGAAAGCAGTAGTTATAGTTATAGCCGTAGGAAATATTTCGGCTATCAAGTTAATTTTATTATGAATAAATATAATAATAAAAGAGACAATTATTGTTACAATCAAACTGATTCTTCTAGCCGAAATTTTATCATAAGGCCTTTTGTTTCTTTTTCTAATAGTAATTGGTAAAGATAAAAATAAAATTAAACTTATTCCTAGCATTTCTAGAATAGTTAACCAATTACTTAAAGTAAAATAGTTTAAAAATGTATATCTTTTATAGAATACAAAGCCACCGAAGACAGCAACAACTATCACAAATTTTAAGATTTTCATAAGATTTTTATTCATAATTTTCTCCTTTAAAGTAAACTTTATTGACAATATTTAAATAATCTAAGCATGGATTTATTCTTTCTTTAATTAAATAACCATTTTTATTAATATATATATAAGGAATAGACTTTCGATTATTATTATCAATATAATTTATAAAATCTTCTCCTTTTAATAAATATACTAAATCATTCATTTTTATTAATAAAAATCCAATTCCGCCATGTTCAAGGATTAATCTTAAATGCTTTATTTGATGGGGATGAATATTGCTTAAGGGAAAAGCAGTTTTTAAATGAGTTTCTTTTGCTTCAAACTCAATATAACGTCCTTTATATAAGCCATTATAATCAAGTGTAGAAGGAGTTTTAAAATAAGCTTTTTCAATCAATTTTGTTTTATTAATATATTTTACATCTACAATTCCAATATTAGTTGGTTTTTTATATATTACCGCTTGATTTGTATCTAGATAGTAAGTGTTAGAAAGATTAATTGAGCTTTCTAAATCCATTCCCCTGTTTTTATGAGATATGTTTTTTTTGAAATTTTTTTGAATGTTATTTGGATAAAACATACAATCACCATTAATACTATACTATATAATTATAGAAAAATCTAGTTTACAAGCATGTGAAGTATTAAAAAGAATGGCAAAATATGTCAAAACTATGGAAAGCAAATATCAATATGGTATATTAAAATAAAAAGGAGAAAAAAGATGAGAATAGATTATTTTATGCAAAGGATGATAAAACAAATTGATCTGTGCAAATGGAAATTAACGTCAAGTGAAAACAATCATAATATAAAATAGGAGCTTGTCAACTTGACTTTTAGTTCCTTAAAATATATAATTAAGGACATAAGAAGGGAGAGTTTGCAATGTATAATGAGAAGATATTTTTGACTCCTCAAGAAATTCTGGAAAAAGAATTTAAAATTGATGCAAGAGGGTATAGACCTCAAGAAGTTGATAAGTTCTTAGACATGGTTATTCGTGATTATGCAGAGTTTAATAGTATAATAAAGAAATATGAACATGACTTAAAAGAATTAAAAGAAGACAATGGCAAACTCAAACACGAATTAAGATCACTTAGAGATGAGTTTGAAACCCGCCCTAAGGGAGATTATAATGTAAGCAATGTAGACCTTCTTAAAAGATTAAGTCAATTAGAAAAAGCTGTTTTTGGCGATAATGAATAATATCCGGGCAAATGCTGCATAAGTAATTATGCAGAGGAAAGTCCATGCTCACACAGTCTGTAATGATTGTAGTGCTTGTGCAGTAGGAAACAATAACTACTGGTAGTTTTTACTAACGGCTTCGAAATAACCTCAAATGGTTGGATTAGATGTAAAAGTGCCAAAGAGACGAGTATCGAGGGAAACTTTGATAGTGGAACGTGGTAAACCCCACAAGTGAGAAACCCAAATTTTGGTAGGGGAACTTTTAAATAGGGAATAAAAACTTATTTAAAGGACTATTAATTTAGTAGATAAATATTTGCCGCCTTTTTAAAAGGTACAGAACATGGCTTATAAGATATTATTTTTATTTTAAAAGATTAGGAGTGAATTACTTGAACGAAATTGGATTAATGTTGAAAAGTGCTAGAGAAAATGCAGGTGTTACGAAAGAAGAAGCAAGCGAAGATCTGCAGATTAAAGTATTAATATTAGAAAATATCGAAAATGGTAATATTGGTTGTTTTAAAGATATCTTTGTTCTTAAGGATTACATTAAAAGATATTCTAGATATTTAGGATTAGACCCTGAAAGAACAATTGATGAATTTAATGAGTATTTATTTGAATATACATCAAAAATACCATTAAAGAAAATAGAAAAAGCAATTAACGAAAAAGAAAACAAGAAAATTAAAAAAGTTGAAGAACTTGACAAAGTGTCTTCTCCTTACACTAAGATAAAAAGTAAACATTCTAGTGTAAAGTATATTCTTATATATGTAGGAATAGCTATTTTAATTGGTTTGGCAGTTTTATGGGCTGTTAAACAAATAACGGTTGGTAGTAATATAGCTACAACAGCGAGCTATATTAGATAGGAGTAGAAATGAATTTACCAAATAAAATAACAATGGGAAGAATAATATTAGCAATATTATTATTAATATTATTAGTATTTCCTTTTCAGGAGGTCAATGTTGAATTTCCGACTTATTATGTTTTTGGAAAGGTAGCCCTTAATTTAAAATATATAATTGGCGGAGTTATGTTTGCAGTTGCAGCTTTTACTGATTTTATAGATGGCAACATAGCCAGAAAAAGGAATATGGTAACTGATCTTGGAAAAATAATGGATGCCATAGCTGATAAGATTTTAGTTAATGGAGTATTAATTGTATTAGCAGTTAATGGGTATATTTCTGTTGTGGTTCCAGTAATAATTGTCACTCGTGATATTGCTGTAGATTCTATAAGAATGGTTTCAGGAAGTAAAGGTAAAGTTATTGCAGCTAGTTGGATGGGAAAAGCCAAAACGGTATGTATGCTTATTGGTGTTACATTGTTATTCTTTTCTAACTTGCCATTTGAATTAATAGGCAGTGGAGTAAGAGTTGCTGAATTATTAGTATTTCTTGCAACAGTATTATCTTTAGTCTCAGGATGTCAATATTTTATAGCTAATAAAGAATTTATTTTTAGTAAAATTTAATTTATAGTAAAAAAGATTTTTAAAAAAGAGGTTTTTTCTTTAGGAATAATCTCTTTTTTGTTAATTAAAAATTACAAACAAACGTTTGAATAAATGATTGACAAACCTTTTTAAATATAATACAATTAGTCTGTAATTAACATATGAGGAGGAATTTATGAAATTTACAAAAGATGAGAAAGATAAAGAAAAAGCCTTAGAACAAGTAATGGCAGATATTGAAAAACAATTCGGGAAAGGCGCTATAATGAAATTAGGTGGAAATGAACACTTAGAAATAGATGTAACCCCTTCAGGAAGTATAGCTTTGGATATAGCCTTAGGAGTGGGAGGGTATCCTAAAGGAAGAATAATTGAAATTTATGGTCCTGAATCAAGTGGAAAAACTACTTTTGCTCTTCATGCTATTGCCGAAGTTCAAAAATTAGGTGGAAGAGCTGCCTTTATTGATGCTGAACATGCTTTAGATCCTATTTATGCTAAGAAATTAGGGGTGGATATTAATGAATTATTATTATCTCAACCAGATACTGGTGAACAAGCACTAGAAATATGTGAAGCGTTAGTTAGAAGTGAGGCTGTAAACATTGTAGTAATAGATTCTGTAGCTGCTTTAGTACCACAAGCTGAAATAGAAGGTGAAATGGGTGATTCTCATGTAGGATTGCAAGCAAGACTAATGAGTCAAGCATTAAGAAAATTATCGGGAACTATTAGTAAAACAAAA
>CAZTRF010000028.1:0-5337 GCA_964616495.1 uncultured Muribaculaceae bacterium | reverse complement strand
GCAATATTTATTAATCAATTGCGTGAAAAAGTAGGAATCTTATTTGGAAATCCTGAAACTACTCCTGGAGGAAGAGCCCTTAAATTTTATTCAACTATTCGTTTAGATATTAGGAGAGCTGAAGCAATAAAAAACGGCGATAATGTTATTGGCAATAGAACGACTGTCAAAGTTGTAAAAAATAAAGTTGCACCTCCATTTAAAATAGCTCAAGTTGATATTGTATATGGTGAAGGAGTAAGCCGTCTTGGAGAACTAGTGGATATAGCTACCGAAATAAATTTAATAGAAAAAAGTGGAGCTTGGTATGCTTATAAAGGGGAAAAAATAGGTCAAGGGAAAGAAAATGTTAAAATATACTTAAAAGAAAATCCGAAATTGAAAGAAGAATTAGAACAAAAAATATATGAACATTACGAACTAAAGAAAAAGTCAATAAAAAAAGAAGAAAAATAATTTCTTCTTTTAATTTTTTATTTTATTCAGCTAGATACTCTTCGACTGCCTTTTCTACTTTGCTATCAATATCTTCTTGATTTCCAACACGAGTATTTAGAAATTCTCCCATATTTTTAATGTTGGTATAAAATGCTGCAAATTTCTTTGATAATTCATCGTATTTTGATGAAAACTTTCTTGATGCATCACTATCCCAAACATCAGGAGAAGTTACTATATCTTTGTCTTTTTTCAAGTCTTGCTCTAACATAGTATCAATTTCACTAGCAATTTTTTTAATTTCGTTACTAACTGAAATAATTTCATCGTAATCTAATTCTTGAATATTTCCTGCCATAATTATCTACCTCCTTGTGATGAAAGCATTCTTTTTGCGGCATTAGCTGCTTCATCGTCGCCTTCTTCGTAATAGTTGGCAATTTTCCCTAATAGAATACCATAATCTTGAACAGCTATTCCTAAAGCTTTTAAATCTTTTTCTTGTTCTTTTGCTAAATTAATATAAGTTTTGCCATCATCACCTTTCCATAATTTTTGGAGAGAGTCGATTTTTTCATAAAGAGTATTGATTTTTTCAATATAAGTATCCCCATAGCCTTTAATTTTTGGCCCTTTTTCTTTGACTACTGTGTAATCAATTCTAAACTTTGTCATATTTTTACCTTTCTAAACAATTTCCGTAGCTATTGTTACTCCATAAGTATACTATTTCTTTTTTTGTGTGTCAAATATTTAAAAGAAAAGTTGTGTAAAAACCTTGCTTTTAAATTTAAATATTTATATAATTGATATATAGATGTTTATAAACTAAATATTTATAATTAGCAAATGGAGGAGAAATATATGGAATTTACAACTTTCTCCATTTTAACTCTTATTGGAGGGTTATTTGCAGGATCGGGAGCTACAGTCGCTATATTTGTAGTTAATCGAAAAAGAAATAATCAAAAAGCAGATAAATTATTGGAAGATGCAAAAAAAGAAGCAGATAAATACAAACGTGATAATATTTTAGAATTGAAAGAAGAAACATATAGATTAAAACAAGAAGCCGATAAAGAAATAAAAGAAAAGAAATTAGAAACAAAAGAGGCGGAAGATCGTTTAATTCAACGTGAGAAAAATCTAGATAAAAGAGAAGAAACTCTTCAAAATAGAGATAATCTTTTAACTCAAAAAGATAATAATTTAAATGCTAAACAAAAAGAAATCCAAAATAAAGAAATTAAAATGGACAAACTTATTAAAGAAGAAATGGACAAATTAGAAAACATTGCTAAGTTTTCTAAAAAAGAAGCTCATGATATGATCTTAAAAAGAGTGGAAGAAGAAATGTCAAAAGAAATAGCTCAGTATATTAAAGATCAAGAAGGAGAAGCTAAACTAGAAGTTGACAAAAGAGCACGTAATATGATTGTCAATAGTATGCAAAGATATGCCAACGATGTTACTAGTGAACAAACCGTTAGCGTAATTGAATTACCTAATGATGAAATGAAAGGACGTCTTATTGGTAGAGAAGGACGAAATATTAGAACTATTGAAGGAGTTACAGGCGTTGACTTAATTATTGACGATACTCCTGAAGCAATTGTTATTTCATCTTTTGACCCTTATCGCAGAGAAATAGCAAAAGTTACAATTGAAACTTTAATAAAAGATGGAAGAATACATCCATCCCGTATTGAAGAACTTTATGATAAAGTTTCTAAAGATATGATTACAAGAACGATGGAAATTGGAAATGAAGCTTTATATGAATTGGGAATTACTAAAGTTGATCCTGAGTTAGTAAGACTTATTGGTAAACTAAACTTTAGAACAAGCTATGGTCAAAATGCTTTAAAACATTCTGTAGAAGTAGCCAATTTAGCAGGCTTATTAGCAGCTGAATTAGGGGAAAATATAAATGTTGCCAAAAGAGCTGGACTACTTCATGATATTGGTAAAGCAATTGATTCAGAAATCGAAGGTAGTCATGTTCAAATTGGCGAAGATATAGCTAAAAAATATGGTGAAGATGAAATAGTTTTAAATGCAATAGCTAGTCATCATGGAGATACGGCTGCTACGTCAGTTATTTCAACATTAATTCAAGTTGCTGATACTTTAAGTGCAGCAAGACCTGGTGCTAGAAATGATTCTTTGGAAAACTACATTAAAAGATTGGAACAACTAGAAGAAATCGGGAATTCATTTGAGGGTGTTGATAAAACTTATGCAATGCAAGCTGGTAGAGAAGTAAGAGTCATTGTTAAACCACAAGAAATAGATGACTTAACTAGCTTTAAGATAGCTCGAGATATTAAAGAGAAAATTGAAAAAGATATGCAATATCCTGGAACAATAAAAATTACTGTTATCAGAGAAACAAGAGCCCAAGAAGAAGCAAAATAATGCTTCTTTTTTCATGAAAAAAGAACCTTAAATAGGTTCTTTAACTTGCATAATTACCGGTAAAATTATCGGCCTTCTTCCCGTTAATTCATTTAAGAATGGAAGCAGCTCTAAAATAATTTGATTTTTAATATCTACATAATTATATTGAGGATTTTTTAATGCCTTTTCAACAATTTCTCCTACTTTATTTTCAATGTTTACAATCAATTCGGGGTTTTCGTTAACCAATATAAATCCTCTAGTTGTAATATTTGGTTTAATTAAAAGTCTTCTTTTAATTGGATCAATGTTTAAAATAGTTACTAAAATACCATCTTTACTCATAAATTTACGATCTTTAATAACGATGCTGCCTACATCTCCAATTCTTGATCCGTCTACGTATATATCACCAGCTTGAATACTACCATCATTAAAAACTTTATCATTGGTTAATGTTAAAACATCACCATTTTTTAGAATAAAAACATTATCTTTTGGAACTTCACAGGAGATAGCTAAATCTCCATGTTCTTTTAACATTTTATATTCACCATGGATTGGCATAAAATATTGTGGCTTTATTAATCTAAGCATTAATTTTAATTCCTCTGCTTTACCATGTCCTGAAGTATGAATATCGCTTTCAGTTTCAGTAGTAAATACCTTAACACCTTTTAAATAGAGCTTATTAATAACTCTATTAATTGGAGCATCATTTCCTGGAATAGGGCTTGATGAAAAGATAACTAAATCATCTTCTAATAAATTAATTTGTTTAAAAGTTCCATTAGCAATTCTAGCTAATGCAGTTAAAGGTTGTCCTTGACTGCCGGTACATAAAATACATATTTCATTTCTTTTTAAACTATTAGCAGTATTTACATCTATAAATAAGGACTTATCTTTAATAAGGTTATTATTAATAGCTATTTGTAGAACACTTTCCATGCTTCGACCAAATGTTAAAATTTTACGATTATTTTTTTTACAGGTTTCAACAATATGTTGTAGCCGGTACATATTAGAAGCAAAAGTTGTAATAATAATTCGGCCATGATGTTTAGCAAAAATATCTGATAAAGCTGTATCAACCATATTTTCACTGTTAGATGTTCCAGGAATTAAAGCATTAGTAGAATCACTTAATAATAATTTGACACCTTTGTTACCAATTTCGGCCATTTTATGTAGATCGGCCATTGGACCAACCGGTGTCATATCAAATTTAAAATCTCCAGTATGGAATATTGTTCCTTGGGGAGTATTAACTATAATGGCAAATGAATCGGGGATAGAGTGAGTCGTTGTTAAAAATTCAACTCTAAAATGTTTAGTTTTTATAACTGTATCTTTATTTATTACTTCTAAACCATCATATCTAATGGCTTTTTCTTCCAATTTTCTAATAATTAAGTCATTAGCAATTTTAGAAGCATATATTTTAGGTATTTTAACACTTTGTAATAAAAAAGTAATTCCTCCAATATGGTCTTCATGGCCATGAGTAATAAATAATCCTTTAATTTTACTTTCATTTTGGCGTAAAAAAGTGATATCTTGAATTACATAGTCAATTCCTAACAATTCATCCTCAGGAAACATGACACCGGCATCAATAATGATAATTTCATCATTATGGCATACCAAATACATGTTCTTTCCTATTTCACCCATACCACCTAAAGCAACAACCGAAGTTGTATCATTTGTAAACTTCATAAAAAAAATCTCCTTTGTGTTTAAAATTGTAAAAAGTTTAAAACTATATGCATTATACTATAAATTTATTAAAAAGTCTAGTCTAGTATTGTTAAAGAGGGTAATTATTGATATAATTTACTAGGTGAATGCTATGGGACTATTTAGTAAATTAAAAGATGTTTTTAAGAAAAAAGAGACGGAAAATGGCACTAAAGAAGAATTAAAGATCTATGATAAAGGTTTAGAAAAAACTCGTGATGAATTTGTTTCTAAACTATCTATTTTAGGAATTAAGTATACTAAAATAAGTGATGACTACTTTGATGAATTGGAAAACATTTTAATAATGGCTGATATTGGTGTTAAAACGGTTATGGACTTTATTGAACGACTAAGAAAAAGAGTTAAAGAAGAAAATATAACCGATGCAAAATATTTAAATGAAGTTATTGTTGATGAATTATTTATTATTTATGTTGAAGGGGAGTCTTTAAGTGATAAGATTAAAATTAACCCCAACGGGCCAACAGTTATTTTATTTGTAGGCGTAAATGGTGTTGGTAAAACAACTACTTTAGGTAAATTAGCATACAAATATGTTAATGAAGGTAAAAAAGTAATGATGATAGCTGGTGATACATTTAGAGCAGGAGCAACAGAACAGTTAAAATTGTGGGCTGAAAGAACTAATAGTTTATTTTTTGGAAAAGAAAACAGTGATCCGGCAGGTCTTATTTATGACGGTCTTCTTTATGCCAAAAAAGAAGACATAGATATAGTTTTAATTGATACGGC
>CAZTRF010000027.1:0-14110 GCA_964616495.1 uncultured Muribaculaceae bacterium | reverse complement strand
TATGTTCAACATTATACGTGATATAATTTTGTTATAGAATAGAGGGTATTTTTTATGGGAAGAATTTCATTTATGGAAATTACAAAGTTAAACGAGTATTACAATGCAACAAATTATTTATCAGTAGGCCAATTATATTTAATGGATAATCCTTTATTGAAAAGAAAACTAGAGTTAAGCGATGTAAAACCTAAAATAGTAGGTCATTGGGGAACGGTACCAGGTCAAAATTTTATTTATGTTCATTTAAATAGAATTATAAAAAAATATGATTTAAATATGATTTATATTTCAGGACCGGGCCATGGCGGAAATGCTTTAGTCAGTAATTTATACTTAGAAGGAAGTTATACTAAGATATATCCAGATATTACCGAAGATGAAGAAGGTCTCAAAAAATTAATGAAACAGTTTAGTTTTCCCAAAGGAATATCCAGCCACGTGGCTCCTGAAACTCCCGGAAGTATTAATGAAGGTGGAGAATTGGGTTATAGCCTAGCACATGCTTATGGAGCAGTTTTGGATAATCCATCCTTAATAGCAGCTTGTATTATTGGCGATGGAGAGGCCGAAACGGGACCGCTAGCAGCTAGTTGGCAGTTAAATAAATTTATTAATCCACTAACTGATGGCACAGTTTTACCAATTCTTCATTTAAACGAATGGAAAATAAATAATCCGACAGTTTTATCAAGAATTAGTAAATCAGAATTAGATAATTATCTAAGAGGAATGGGTTATTATCCATACTATGTAATCGGAAATAGTGGAAGAGGATTACATCGTAAAATGGCTAAAGTTATGGATCAAGTTGTTCATGATATTAAATTTATAAAAGAAAAAGCTAAAATTAAGAACGCTCGTTTATATACTCCAATGATTGTTTTAAGAACACCTAAAGGAATGACCGGACCTAAAGACATAGTTGGAACATATAAAGCTCATCAAATACCTTTTAGTGTAAATGATGAAGAAGATTTAAAAAAGTTAGAAAAATGGTTAAAAAGTTATCATTCTGAAAGGCTATTTACTGAGAGTGGTAAATTGATAAAAGAATTGAGAGATTTAAGACCAAAAGATAACCAATTAATGGGATTAAATCCAATAGCTAATGGGGGCCTATTACTAAAAAAATTAAAATTACCAGATTTTAAAAAGTATGAGGTATCTGTTCCTAGTCCGGGAAGTGGTAAAGCCGAAGATATGAGAGAACTGGGTAAATATCTCCAAGAGGTTTTCTCTTTAAATGAAAATAATAAAAATTTTAGAATATTTGGACCCGATGAGGCCATTTCTAATAGATTAAATTATATTTTTGATAGTACTAAAAAAATGTGGAATGCAATAACTAATGATAAAGATGAACTGTTAAGTATTAACGGCAGAGTATTAGATGGAATATTATCAGAGCATTTATGTGAAGGAGTTCTAGAGGGCTATTTACTTACCGGACGTCATGGATTATTCCATTCTTATGAAGCTTTTATTAGAATAATAGATTCAATGACTAGTCAACATGCTAAATGGTTAAAGGTAACTAAAGAACTTCCTTGGCGTAAAGAAATAGCATCTTTAAATTATATTTTATCTAGTCATGTATGGCAACAAGACCATAATGGTTTTACTCATCAAGATCCAGGATTTTTAAATCATTTAGTTACCAAAAAAGCCGATACGGTTAGGATGTATCTGCCTTATGATGCCAATTCATTAATTTGCTCTGTTAACCATATTTTAGGGACAAATAATTATATTAATGTTATTGTGGCTAGCAAACATCCAAGTTTTCAATGGCTTAATATGAATGATACAATTAAGCATTGTACCAAAGGAATAGGTGTTTGGGAATGGGCCAGTAGCAATAAAGGAAAGAATCCCGATGTGGTACTAGGTTGTGCTGGTGATACGCCTACTTTAGAAGTACTAGCTGCTGTAACCATTATTAAAGACTATATGCCTGATTTAAAGGTTAGGGTAGTTAATGTTATTGATTTGATGAAAATGGAAAGCCACAACAAACATCCTCATGGTCTTACTGATGAAGATTACGATAAGCTATTTACTAAAAATAAACCAATTATTTTTAATTTTCATGGATATCCATCTTTGATTCATCAATTAATATATAATCGTCATAATCATAATATTCATGTTCATGGTTATAAAGAAGAAGGAACTATTACTACTCCCTTTGATATGAGGGTTCAAAATAAAATAGATCGTTACCATTTAATTTTGGATATTCTAAAATATATTAAAAACCCTAATAAAAAGTTAGAAAACTATTGTAAAAGAATGCTAAAGAAACACGAAGAATATATTGGAGAGTTTGGTAAAGATATTCCCGAAATTATTAATTGGAAATGGAAATAAAAAAGTTAAAGGTTAAACTTTAACTTTTCTCTTCAACCAGTTTTTACCATCTATGCTTCGAGCTATTAGCATACTACTAGCACTGTCTCCAACAACATTTAATACTGTTGCCGGAGGATCTATGATAGTAGCAATAATAGTTAGGATAGGCAAGGCTGCTAGCGGAAACCCTAACATTGTAATAATTAATGTTTCAGAAATTGTTCCCCCTCCAATTGGGACTGCTGTTACTAATAAAGTTGCTATTAAAGCAATTACCAATATTTTTCCAATTCCTACATTAGCACCAAATAAATAGACGAGAAACATTATTTTAAAGACACTACCAATAATTGAACCATCTTTATGAAAGCTAGTTCCTAATGGAATGGCCGTATCGGCAATATCATCAGATACTCCAATATTTTTAGTACAGGTAGTATTTACTGGAATAGAAGCTGCGGATGAACAGGTAGCTAAAGCAGTAAAAGTAGCTGGTAATATGTTTTTCCAATAACTAACCAATCCTTTTTTACCACCAGCAATAATTGCATATAAAGAATAGATAATAAAGTAAAACAAAATGGCAGTAATGGTGTAAATGATAAATGTTTTAGTATAACCTATAGCTATTTCTTTACCAAAGGTTCCTATTAAGGTGGCAAAGTAACAACCTAGGCCAATAGGGGCATAATACATGATGATCCCTATAAATCTTTGAATAACCGTATTGGCACTATCTAAAGTATTTAAAAAAGCCTTTCCTTTTTCTTTGGATAAATTAATAGCAATTCCTAAAATAATTGAAAATACTATTAAAGCAATTAAGCTATCGTTAGTAATTAATTTTGAAAAACTATTAACACTTAAAGCATTAACTGTTTTATCTAAAATGTTTAAGTCCTCATCATTTGTAATCTCATTTTCCAAGATTAAACTTTCTTTAATTTTTTCACCATCGGTGGGATTAACTAATTTGATTGATCGAACGCTAACCAATCCTATTGTAACACTTACTAAAGAGGCAATAATAAACATAATGATAGTAGTTACTAGTATTTTACCAATTCTTTTGGGTTCACTCATTTTTCCAATTGAAGTAGTAATAGTTAAAAAAATTAAAGGAACAATAATAACTAATAACAAATTCAGAAATAAATCTCCTAATGGTTTAACGATAATAATATCTTCTTTGAATATGAGACCAGCTATGGCTCCTAAAATAATTGAGGCAATCATGGCTATGGCTAATTTGTAGTTTTTAAATATCTTTTTCATATATCTCCTTTCACTATAATTATATAGATTATCTAAGAAAAAAGTCTATAAATGTCTATCCACAGCAAATCCACAACTTATGGTATAATAAATATATGAAAAGAAAATATGTGAGAATGAACGATAATAAAAGTTATCTTTCATTAGGTAATTTATTTAATTTAATTAAAGGGCTTGCCAGTAATAAAGGTTCGGCAATGCAGCCTTTGCTTTTTTCTATTATCTTTAATATAGGAGAAGTTAATGCTACAACTGTTAATAATTATTGCATTGGTTGTAGAGCCATCGGTCTTGAATATAAAAATATTTATTTAAATTTAAAAAAAGAGTATGAAAATAATAAATTGATTTTTATAGATATTGTTTTAGGTTTGTTATCGGTTTTAGATGAAAGAATTTATCAATCTAATAGCGAAACCTTAGCCATTATTAATAAAAGTAAAAGTCTAAAAAAATTAAATCAAAAATTACTTTTACTTTCGTCAGGTGATTTACATCTATCAAAAGAATATATTTGTAAACAAGAAGAGCTCATAAATAAAGATAATCAATATGAAGCCATTATCAATTTCTTAATATATATTGTTTTAGAAAATAATCAACCAATATTTATTCAGCCCTTAACGACTAATATTAATCAAAAGGAATTAGATGAATATTTAAGTATTAAACTTTATGAAGGGTTTAGCTATATAACTAGTTTAAAAGAGTTGGGTAAAAAAGGAAATAAATATGCTAATGCTGAATTGGGATCTTTGGAATTTAGTGCCTACATTACAGGCCAAACTGATTATGAAGTCTGTTATGAATATTATTTGTTATCGGCTTTAAAGAACCATCCTAAAGGGTGTTTTATGGTAGCAAATTTAATATTAACTAAAAGAGTTAAAAAGGCTTTTGAAACGGCTTGGCAATATTTAAATAAGGCTATTGTCTTAGGAAGTATATCAGCTTTAAATACAATGGGTAAATGTTTATTAGAGGGATTAACTCCTGATAAAAAGATAAATGAAAAAAAGGCCATTACTTATTTTAAAATGGCTAGTGAAAGCGGGTATGTTTATGCCTATAATAACTTAGGACTTATTTATGAAAGAAAAAATAATATAGAAGAGGCTTTAAAATATTACAAAATAAGTGCCGATTTAGGAGAAAGTTGGGCACTCAATAAGGTGGGTGAATATTATCGCAAAAAAGGAGATTTGGGTCGGGCCTATTTATATTATCTTAAATCAAGTGAGGCACCTATTAATGAAAGAAATTACTATAGTTATTATAATTTAGCTACTTATTATTATTTAAACGGATTTAAAGATTTAAATATTCAAAAAGATTCTAAACTGGCTAATAAATTATTAAAAATAGCTAAAGAAAAAGGAATAAAATAGAAAGAGAGAGTAGTATGAGTATTAAAAAAGCTGGCACCATTTTACTGGATGTAAAAACTAAAAATATTGGACTAATTTATCGTAAAAAACAAAATGATTATTCGTTTCCCAAAGGTCATTTAGATGAGGGAGAATCATATGAAGAATGTGCTTTAAGAGAAACGGAAGAAGAAACTGGTTTAGTATGTAAGCTAATTTCTAATGAATTGCCAGTTGTTAATTATATAGATGGAGTCGGAGATAATGCTGAAGTTCATTTCTACCTGGCAAGGCCTCTTAAAAAAAGTAATAAAATATTTTCTAAAGAATTAGTTCATGAATTGATATGGATACCTTATAATGAAGTGTCCGATAAATTAACTTATTCCAACTTAAAAGAATTATGGGAAGAAGTAAAACAAATAATTGATGTTATTTAAGGTTTTTCCACCTATCAATATATAAAATATTTAAATCAACATCACCATTTATACCAGGAACTTCTCCTATGTTACTTAATTGCCACATAAAGTAAGGACTACTGTATGTGGTTTTATTTGTGTAATGAGCCAACCAAGTAGGATAATTATCTGTGTCCCAGATATTATTTAAATAACTAGCACTACCATACATCATCGCTTGATAACCCTTTTTATTAATTTCATCCATATAAGTTTTGGCCACATTATTGAGATCTAATAAGTTTATTCCATAACTATTAAATTGTTTCCAAGATTCCCAATCAAAAGCAATGGGTAAATCAATCTTTTGGCCATTTAAAGTGCTTATTATCCAATCAACTTGTTCAACAGCTTCCCAATTAGTAGTAGCATAAGAAAAAAAATATAGGCCAACTAAAATATTGTTTTCTTTGGCATTTCTAAAGTTATCTAAAAAATATTTATCCATAGTCATTTTACTTTCCATATTATGACCAAAACCCATTCTGATAATGGCAAACTCCACTCCTGAATCTTTTACCATTTTCCAATCAATTTCTCCTTGCCAAGAGGAAACATCAATTCCAACCATAGTATTTTCGTTTTTATAATCTCTTATTAATTCATTAATGGAATATTTTTTAGAAGAAGACCCTTTATTAAGACTTTCTCTTACAATTAAATTAAAATCTTTAGAAGTAGTATTGTTTGATGAATCAGTTGCTTCAAACTTTAGGCTATATTCTCCCGGCTTATTAATATCATATTCTCCAATGACCTTACATTCTAAATGACGATCATAATTATCACCACAAAAGATTTTACTAACCAAATTGGTATCATCACCTAATTTAATAGCAATATTACTTGATGAAAAGATTAAAGGCGCAATATCATCAATTATCTTTATTTTAAATTTATGATTATTATCATCATCATTGTTATCTTTGTAATTAAACTCCACATAATTATTGCCTAGCTTTTCAGTGTCAATTAAGCAGTTCTTACTAGTTATTTTTCCATTAGAAATGGTCACCAAATCATTAAGATAAACCTTTTATCCATAATAAAACTCTAAATCATCATTTATAGTAATTTTAGTTGTAACCTCTTTTTTCTGGCAACCAAATGCCAATATAATAAATATAACAAACATTATTTTTTTCATAATTTATTTATAGCATATAAATAGTTAAATTAAAATAAAAATATGTTATACTATATATAATAAGGAGTTTAGTATGAAAAAGAAAAAAATTATTTTAATAATAGGACTTACTATTTTATTCCTAGGAGCACTAGCAACAGTTTATTTTTGGGTAATTAAGAGTCATAACAAAGAATACCCTAAAGGAGCAGTTTTTGTTTCTGAAAATAGAGACTTAGTTTATGTTTCTAGTGAAGGAGTAAAAAAGAAAATCAGTTATGGCTTATCAGAAGATTTTAATGTTTACAAAGATGTTAAAATCAATAAGGAAAAAGCTAAATATATTTTATATTTGAAAAATGGTTGTCTTTATTTTTATGATGTAAAAAGTGGCCAATCTAAAATTATTAGTGATGAAATGGGTAAAGATTATAGCAAAGAAGATTATTTAATAACCGAAGATGATAATTATATTATTTACAAAAGTGAAAATGATGAATTATTTAGTTATAATACTGAAACTCATTCAGAAGTTAAATTAGATAAAATCAGTGAATTAATTGGAGTAGGAAACAATTATGTGGTTTATGCCAGAGATAAAGCCTTATATGCGAGAAATATAGTTAATTTAAATGAAAATAAAATAACCATTTCATCATCTTATAAAGATTATGAAAAACTATATTCAAATAGTATTATTTATTTATCAAATGATAATTCTAAAAACATTTATTATGAATATCGTTTAGATACTAAAGAAAAAAATAAGATAACTGAAGGGACAGTAGAATTGGGTTGTCTTGATGATAAGGAAATCTGCTATATTAGTAAAGCAGACGGAAGTATGGAAGATAGTAATTCAGTTAAAGTAGTTCTCTTTTATATGGATGGCTGTTCTCATTGCGCTAACGCCCTTAATTATATTGACCAATTAAAAAGTGAAACGGGAATTGATATAACCGTTGTTAAAAAGGAAGTCAATGATAATTATGTAGAATATCAAGAAATAGCCAAAAAGTTAGGAGATAATCCTGGAGGGAGTGTTCCTTATATAATTGTTGAAAATGAAATAGGAATTATTGGTAATAAAGAAGAGGAAATTAGAGCGGCTATTTTAAGTAAAGCTAAAATAAAAGATACAAGTTCCGATACTAAAAGTAATTATACTTATCAGTTTGAGGTTTATAAAAATGGTAAAACGGAAAGTCTTCCTATGGAAGCAACGGAATATAGCTTTTACTTAGAAAACAATGCCTTTACTTATAAAGATGAAAATGGAAAGTCTTATCTATATAAAGATAAAATAATTGAAATTAAAAATCTTGTTGAAGAAAAAGAAATTTTTAATGAATATATCATAGGAGATGTTCTTTTTAAAGAATTTAAAATTGAAAATGGTATTAGAAAGACTTATTATGGAAGAATAAACGATACCAAAGTTGACATGAATAATACTTTTGAAGATGGAATTAGATGTGGTAGCATTGATAATATGAATGCTTATTGTTTTAAAATAATAGACAATGTTTATTCAGAAATTTATAAATTTGATAATAATGGGCTTAAATTGATTGCTAATAATGTCAGTAATATTTATGCTGTAGAAGACAAGCTTTACTATCAAATAAAAGAAGATGGAATAGGGATTTTTTATGAATATCCTGGAAATAAAAAAATGATTTATGATGTTTATGGGATAGCCTTAATAGATGGAAATAATATTATGTTTTATAGAGGATATGATGAAGAGGAAGATACAGCTGATTTATATTTGAGCATTAATGGTAAAGAAAAGCTAGTATCTTACAATATAAGAGATATAGTAGTATGTGAATAATATAATTTAATAATGAAAACCAGTAATAATATTATTGGTTTTTTTAGGTATACTTAAACGATAAATATCCAATGAGTTTTCTTCGTCTATTTGATATGCCGAAAATCCAAAAGAAATTAAAAGATTTAGACTTTTGGTATTATTACGGTGAACTTCAGCTTCTAAAAGATCATACTGGCCACTATTTATTATTTCTTCTATTATTCTACTACTATGATGTTTTCCCCTATAAAAAGAGCTAATAGCATAAGATACTTGACCAATTCTTAGATTATCGGATTCATAACTCAAAATATTTATCCAACCAATAGGAATATTATTAAAAACTATAATTTTCATATTTAAAGTTATAAAAGGTTTAGCTAATTCTTTTATTAATTGGTCAAATGAAAAAGGTATAGAAAAAAATGTAAAAACCCTTTTAACATCTACATCATTATATAGGTTATAAAGCAACAACAAATGATCTTCATTTTGAAGATTTATCTTTTCAAATAAATACATTTATTCCACCGACTTTAACGATTCCACCATTTTAATCTTTTTTAAGACAAAGTAGGTAACAATATCAACAACAAAAGTAAATAATAGGGTAAGTATTATAGAGTAAATATAACTACTAAATGAAATGACGGAATCAAACATGGTTATATCTAATTCACAGGTTTTCATTACGTATTCGGTTAAGACATTACCCATTAATATTCCTAGTAAAATCCCAATAACGGTTAATAAAATATTTTCTCTAGAAACATATTTATAGACTTCAAAATCATAAAAACCTAAGACCTTTATCGAAGCTAGTTCTCTCTTTCTTTCGCTAATGTTGACACTAGCCAAATTATACAAAACAACAAAAGCCAGTAGACCAGCTGAAATGATTAGAATTAAGGTTACCGATTTAAAACTGTTCATAGTTCTATCAAAAATACCTTCAATAGAGGAATTTAATGATATTGAAGAAACCGTATTTAAATCTTTAATTTTAGTAGCTAGTAATTCTTCTTCATTGGCAGTTAATTCATCAGTAATAATATATAATGTATTAAATAAATCATCATTATAGATTTCTTTACTCATATAGATAAAATGGGAAAAATAATTTTCGGTAATTCCTCCAACCTGAACTTTGTATTCATTTTCTCCTGATATTTCTAAAGTATCATCAACATTGATATTTAACAAACTGGCTATCTTTTCAGTAATAAGAACCTTGTTATTTAGGTGATAAGATTCTTTTGATTTGCGATTTTGAAGTCTTATAAAATCGCTTAAGTCTCCAAAAGGAACTATTAATTGAATAGTTTGATTGGTATCATAATTATTTAAATAGATAGCCTCTTTATAAGCCACAATAGTAGTCTTTATTCCTAGCATATTTTTAATTGCCTCTATATCTTCTTCTTTCTTTTTAGAGGATTTATCATTATCAAAAGTTACTTCAATATCATAATTATAAATTTTTCCAAATTGGTTAGGAACCATATTAGTTATACAATCTTTTACCCCAAATCCAGTTATGATAAGACCCGTACAACCTGCAATACCAATAATAGTCATTAGAAATCTTTTCTTGTATCTGAAGACATTTCTAACCGCAACCTTTTTAGAAAAAGATAACCTTTTCCAAATAAAATTTATTTTTTCTAAGAAGACTCTTTTTCCTGGTTTAGGAGCTTTAGGTCTTAATAAATTAGCAGGGCTTTCTTTTAAAACTTTAATTGTAGCATTTAAGGTGGCTAGCAGAATACATCCTAAAGCAATTAGAGTTCCGGTTAACGCATAATCAAATTGAAATGAACTAACAAAAACCTCTAAATTATACATCATGGCATACATGTTAAAAATAAGCTTAGGGATAAGAGCAAAGCCAATAAATACTCCTAAGACAGAACCTATTAATGTAGCTAAACTTCCGTATATAAGGTATTTTTTCATAATAGACATATTGGTATATCCTAAGGATTTTAGTAAACCAATATCACCACGTTCTTCTTCAACCATTCTTGTCATAGTGGTTAGACATATTAAGACTGCCACAATATAAAATACTAAAGGAAATACTTTAGCAACATTAGCTATACGTTCAGCATCTTGTTTATATTGATTGTAACTAAGATTTGCATTTAATCCTAAAACGTAACTTTTAGGGCTTTCAATATTATTAATTTCTTCTTGAACTGTTTGAAGCTTTTCAAAGGCCTCTTTAAACTTTTTGTTAATAATTTTTTGATTTTGATTTAGTTCTTCTTTGGCTTTGTTTAATTCTAATAAACCATTATAAGCAGCTAAAGCTTGTTTAATACTATTGCTATTATCATATAAGGAGGTTAAATTGGTATTAACTATATCTAATTGATAGGTGTTATTCATTATATCAATATTATTAGCAATAAGATTTTCTAAAATGTTTTTAGAATTTACTAAATTAGTGATATTTTCATCAATAATTGTTTGTTTATCTTGATAGTCATTTATATAGGTTTTTATTTCTTTATTACTTAAATTAATATTTAATCCATTATTAGTAAATGTTTGTTCACTTTGTTTAATTTCTTTTTTAGCTTTATTAATTTTATTTAAGGCTTTTTGCTTTTCAATTTCAACTTTTTTTATTTGAGAGTTTAATTCTTTTTGAGCCTTGTTTATTTCATTTTCGTATCTTTCCTGCTGAATTAATTTAAATTCTTTTTCTAAGACACTAATTTTTTTAGAAACCATTTTTTCATAAGGGCTTTCAAAAGTATTTAAATCATCATTAATATCAATATAACTTTCGGTAAAGACCTCTAACTTAAAGTTATCTATTAAGGTATATAAATAAAAAGATATTTTACCAGATAATAATTTAGTAGTTCCTCTTTCTCTAGAAATATATAAAGGACTTTTTACAAAGCCGGTGATGGTTAGCTTTTTTTCTTTTAAATCATTTGTTTCTATAATAACCGTATCACCAATTTGGTATTTTTCTTGCTTTTCAATAACACATTCTTTGTTACTTATAGGAAGTCTTCCTTCAACTAAAACTATTTTATTAATGGTTGATTCTGGATTATAAGAATATACCTTTACAGCATCAGCCACTTCATTTTTAGCTATGGCATCGATACTATAACTTCCTTCTATTTGATAACCCATTTCTTTAATTTTATTAATTTCATCTTCAGTAATTCCCCATGTTGAAAGAAGAGAAATATCATACATATTATTTTCTTTATAATAGGTATCGGCTGTTAAACGCATATCTGGACTAGTTGCTTTTATTCCAGCAAAAAAACCTACTCCTAATAATATTATTAAGAGAATTGATAAAAACTTATTAAAGGTTTTCTTAATTGAAAGAAAACTACATTTAGTAAGTTTCTTCACTACCACTCAATCCTTTCAACTGGAGTAGGTGTTTTATTAATGATCACATCAATTACTCTTCCGCTTTTAAAACGAATTACTTTGTCAGCCATAGGAGCTATGGCACTATTATGAGTAATAATAATTACTGTCATTTTTCTTTGTCTAGCTGTATCCTCAAGTAATTTTAATATTTGTTTACCGGTAACATAGTCTAGGGCTCCAGTAGGTTCATCACAAAGAAGTACTGAAGGGTTTTTAGCTAAGGCCCTAGCTATGGCTACTCTTTGTTGTTCACCACCTGATAATTGACTAGGAAAATTATTTAAACGATCTTCAAGACCAACATTAATTAGTGTTTCCTTGGGATCTAATGGATGCTTACATATTTCAGTAGCTAATTCTACATTTTCTAAAGCCGTTAGGTTTTGAATTAAATTATAAAATTGAAAAACAAAGCCAATACTATTTCGACGATACTTTACTAAAGATAGTCGATTATATTTAGCAATATTTTTATTAGCAACAATAATGTCACCTTCAGTAGGAGTGTCCATTCCCCCTAAAATATTTAAGGCCGTTGTTTTTCCGGCACCAGAATGCCCTAAGATGACTACTAACTCTCCTTCATTTATTTCAAAGTTAACATTATCCAAGGCCATTACTTTTGATTCACCAGATGCATAAATTTTAGAAACTTTTTTAAATTCAATATAAGCCATAAATCCTCCCCAAAAAACTTATTTATTATTATATAACATTTTAAAATTTAATCAATCTTAAAACTATTTACTTTTTTTAGTTAATCAGTTACAATTATAATAGTAAAAGGAGCGTAAAATATGAAATATATAAAAGAGAATTCATGGATATTATGGCTGGGACTTGCTGTTATACTAGCAGTTATAGCAATATTTATTGGCGTTAATAGTAAAAAAACCGTCGTAATTGAGAACCCAGTTAACAATACCGTTAATAATATTGATGTAACCCCAGTTGAAGAATATGAAGAATTAAGTGTTGGGGCTTCTGAAGTTACTTCTCTATATAATAAAGTTAATGTTTTTACCAAATATTATAATAATGAAGGATTAACCGTTGGGGGAGATATTGGTTATTTATATAAAGCCAGTTCATATGATAGATTAACTATTGATAATCAACGTAAACTAGAGATAGCTGTTTCATACTTAATGAGAAACAATATGATTGGTAAAATAGTTGATGTTGCTGAAGACGAGGCTTCATTTGGATCAATAGCATTAAATGAAGCTATGACTGAAATATTTGGAGCAGACATTACCTATACTAAAGAAGATTTAGAAAGAGCTTGGTGTGGGTATGGTCATTTCAAATATGATTCAACAAATGATATCTTTACTGCTGATAAAGTAATACCTCTATGTAATGCTATCTTACTTCCTGGAATGGAAACTAAAATATTAGAGGCTAGAAAATATGAAGACCGAATCGAAATAGATGAAACCAATTTGTTTATCTATCAAAAAGATGAAAACGGTATAGTAACCTATTATGCATCTTATACTGTAAGAGAAGATAGTGATAAAATTCTTACCAGTAGTTCAAATAGATCTGATATAAGTATTGATAATTTCTTAGAAGATAGTAAATTATATAAATTTAGATATACCTTTAGACTAGTAGATGGAAAATATATTTTTGAATCAATCAGAAAAGTAGCATAAAGCTACTTTTTTCAGACTGTTGACAAAGTAATTTTGCTAATAGTCTGATTAGATCAAAAGTTTTACTTTTGATTTTTCACACGAACAAATGTTTTACTTTTCTTTTTAACTATGTTATGATGGTATTGGTGATTTGGATGGATCTTTTAGAAAAGTTGGGTATTTTAGCGGATAGTGCTAAGTATGATGCTTCTTGTAGTTCTAGTGGAGGAACAAGGAAGAATAATGGCGGATTAGGCAATGCTCACGCGAGTGGTATATGTCATTCTTTTACAAGCGATGGAAGATGCGTTTCTTTGCTAAAAATATTAATGACTAATATGTGTATTTATGATTGCAAGTATTGTTTAAATAGGAAGAGTAATAATGTTAAGAGAGCTTTATTTACACCGGAAGAAATATGTGAGGTAACAATTAATTTTTATAGGAGAAACTATATTGAGGGGTTGTTTTTAAGTTCGGGGATTATTCGTAATCCTGATTATACGATGGAGAAAATTATTGAAACTATTTCTTTATTACGAAATAAGTATCATTTTAATGGCTATATTCATTCTAAAACTATTCCAGGAGCTAGTAACTATTTAATTAAGAAATTAGGTTCTTTAGTGGACAGAATGAGTGTTAATATTGAA